>NZ_JAUTBJ010000002.1:3475000-3775000 GCF_030819175.1 Sphingomonas sp. SORGH_AS_0879 | reverse complement strand
CCGTTGAAGCGCGCGCTGGCGTTGATCTTGCGCTCGTGGAAATCCAGCGGCTGCAATGTGTGGATGTCGATCGTCCCCGACAGGCCCATCGCGCCCAGCGATGCGTCGGGCGTCTTGTACAAAGTGGCGGAACTGACCAGCTCGCCGGGGAACTGGTCATATTCGAAACTGCGGTCGTCGCCGGTCGACACCATCTCCTGGCCGTTGAACAACGTCATCCCGAACTTCGGCGCCATCCCCCGTATCGACAGCACCTGCGCACGGCCGTCGACACGTTGCGCCGCTACGCCGGGCAGGCGGGCCAGCGACTCCGCGATGCTGATCCCGGGCAGCTTGCCGATATCTTCCGCGCTGACGACTTCGACGATTTCATTGGAACTGCGCTTGGCATCGATCGCCCGGATGAGTCCGGCCCGAATGCCGGTGACGACGATTTCGTCCCCTTTGCTGCCGGCGTCCCCGGTGTCCTGCGTCGCCGGTTCGGCAGCGAAGGAAGGGGGAGATGCCTGCGCCGCAAGGGCGCTGCTTGGCAGAACCAATCCCGCCACGGCGGTTGCCGGACACAGCATCGTCGTCACCAGCCAGTTGCGCCGTGCGAATCTCGACAAAGACATATGGAAGCCCCCCTTTATCAACCGTCGCCCCATCCGACAGGTTGGTTGATTGGAGCTAATCTGGTATAAATGTGCGCGGTTTGTCCATATCCAATTAGAATCCAATTTTTGGCACGGTTTTTATGACATAAATTGTCGAATCTCGGTCGAAGCAAGTGATTGAAAAGCGAGGATATATGGACGGATGAGAGACGGTTTTTCTGGTATCGGTCATCTGCTGCAGGCGACAGGTCAGGCTGGCTGGCATTCAATCGGAAGCACGCAGAACCAGATTGGCATTATACGATAACAGATTATGTTCTGTCGGCTGATGCGTGCGGATTCGACCTGCTCCCCCGGAAATCATGCCATTGGTAGGTTAGCTCGTCAGATGGAGACGAGCGATGCGGCGAGGCCGTTTTACCGAGAATCAAATCATTGCCGTGCTGCGCGAGCATGAGGCTAGCGTGAAGACCGCCGAACTGTGCCGAAAGCATTGCATCAGCGATGCGACGTTCTACAACGGGAAGGCGAGATACGGCGGCATGACCGTGTCAGAGGCGGCGCGCTTACGGACGTTGGAAGACGAGAACCGGCGACTGAAGAATCTGCTGGCGGAGTCGATGCTGGACGTGTCGGCGCTGAAGGATCTGCTGGGAAAATACTGACCCGGTCTGTCGATCGCTATGCTGCGGTGGGCAAGCTGATGGCCGACCACGGCTTCTCGGAGCGTCGTGCCTGCAGGCTGCTCGGGGTCAACCGGTCGGCATGGCAATATGAGCCGCTTCGAGGGAAGGACGATGCTGTCCGCGAGCGAATGCGCGAGATCGCCAACGAGCATCGTCGGTTCCCGACCGCGCGTCGCCGCCCCGTATCCATTCACCCTCATCGCTTTATTCGCGATGAATCACCTCCCGCCGCCCCCGCCAAGCCATTTTTCAGCAGCCTGTTGAACGCGTTTGCGGTACAGGACTGTACTATAGTAAGTCAGCTTTGATGGGCGCTGGGCAAAGGCGGTTAGTCCGCAATCGGCCCAGTTTTTAGCGTTCTACGGCACCGTTCAGCCGAAAGTTGAACGTCGGCTTCTGGCAAGGGCTGCCGCTCGGAATCTTGGATACGAAGGCCGGGAATGACCGAATTCGGTCATCCTCGCCTTGATACCCAGTAACATGAACGAGCCAAGGATTTTGACGTCGCATCATCAGCGCCCGATCGACTGAAACTATGGCGCAAAATTACCGCTAACCTCCCCTCGGCACCAAAATTTCCCAATGATCGGAGTGCCCATCGCTTTCACCTCGGGCGCGCCATTTTGAAAAAGCGCCGGATATGCGTGTGTTGCATCGCGGTCCGCCGGATAGCGATGGGCACCCGACATCGTGACAGTATTGGACGCCAGGTCTTCAGTCCCGCAGGCTGTTGGATCGGCTTGTGGATGAAGCGGCCTGACCCTGATGGCCGGATTTCGACCATGGATTCGCAGAGCATGCGATCGCCGAACGCCTTGAGCTGGCAGGCGAAGTCGTGGATGGCCTGAATAATGGGATCATCGAAGCGCATCAAGGGACTAGACCTCAGCGTCGGCTATCTCGGGTTGCAGATCGCATTTGGTATCCAGAGCGCCAGCCTGAGCCGGGTGTTCCAGGGGCTTGGGGCCTCGGTCGATCAACTCGCGATCCTGTGGCTGGCCGGGCCGGTGACGGGCTTGCTGGTGCAGCCGGTCGTCGGCGCGATCAGCGATCGTCATGGCGGTCGGTTCGGGCGGCGGCGGCCCTATATCCTGGTATCGGCCCTGCTGGTGATCGCCGCGCTGGCCGCCTTGCCGATGGCGACGTCGCTGGTGGTGGCCGTGGCGGCGGTCTGGGGACTGGAGGCCGCGATGAATGCACTCCACGCACCCTATCGCGCGCTGGTCGCCGACACATTGTCGCCCGAGGATCAGGCGGGCGGCTACGCCATGCAGACCGTCTTTATCGGGCTGGGGGCGCTGGCCGGGGCCTGTGCGCCGATCCTGCTCGCCTGGGGCGGCTGGTCGAACGTCGCCCAGCCGGGCCAGACCGCGCCGTCGATCCGGGTGGCGTTCCTGGCGGCGGCGCTGGCAGTGGCGCTGGCAGTCGGCTGGACGGTGGCGCGGGTGCGCGAACCGGCCGCCACCAAAGCGCCGCAGCATGATCCGTCGGCGAGGCCTGGCCGCCGGGCCGAATTCGCCACACTCCGGCAGGCGCTGCGTCCGGTGGCGGCCATCCAGTTTCTCAGCTGGTTCGGGCTGTATCTGCTCTGGGTCTACGCCACGCCGGTGGTCGCGGCGCAGCTTTACGGCGCGACCTCGCCCTTTGATGCCGCCTATGCGCGGGGGGCGGATTTTGTCGGAATTCTGTTCGGGACCTATAACGGGGTGGCCGGGCTGTTCGCCTTTCTGCTGCCGGGGCTGTTCCGGCGGTTCGGGGTGACGCGGGTCCATGCGGCGGCGCTGGCGGCGGGCGCGCTCGGGCTGGCGGGCGTGGCGCTGGTCGCGCATCCCGCCGGACTGGTCGGTTGTGCGGTGCTGATCGGCATCGCCTATGCCTCGATCCTGAGCGCGCCCTTCGTGCTGGCCGGGCGAGCGGTGCCCAGCGCGACGGCGGGCATGTTCATCGGCGTCATGAACATCTTCATCGTCGTGCCACAGCTGGTTGCGGGGCTGAGCATGGGATGGGTCATCGCGCACGGACTGTGCGGCATGGCCTGGCCCGTCCTGCCCCTGGCGGGCGGGTTGATGGCGATCGGGGCGGTGCTGAGTCTATGTCTGTCGACCATGGACGCGGACACCGCCTTGGCCTAGTGCAAGGTAATGCAAATATCGGGTCGATCATGGCGCGGGTGAAACGGGGTGGGCCGACGCTGGGCGGGATCGCGGCGGAAACCGGCGTGTCGGTCGCGACCGTATCGCGGGTGCTGACCGGGCATAGCGCGATCAGCGAGGAGACGCGCGAGCGGGTGCTGAGCACCGCCGAAAGGCTGGGTTATGTTCATGTGCCGCAAAAGATACGCCGCGCCGTGCCGTCGCTGTCGGAGCAGATCTGCCTCGTCGTGCCGGTCGCGACCGCGCATGGCAGCCAGCTTGCCAATCCGTTCGAACTGGCGCTGATCGGCGGGATCGGCACCGCCTTGCGCGAGCGGCGGCGCGACGTGTCGATCGTGTGGCAGACGCCCTATGACGATGCGACGCTGGGTCAGTTCCTGGACCAGAGCGCTTATGCGGGTACGATTTTCCTGGGCCAATCGCAGTTCCACGACACGCTCAACCGCTATGCGGATATGGGCAAGCCGCTGGTCGCCTGGGGGGTCGAGGTGGCGGGGCAAAGCTATTGCTCAATCGGCAGCGACAATCTTGAGGGCGGATTCCAGGCGACCGCGCATCTGCTGCGCAAAGGGCGGCGGCGCATTGCCTTTATCGGCGCGATGCCGCCGATTGCGGCGGCCCGCACGCCCTTTTCGCAGATCGCGATCCGGTTGGACGGCTATCGCGCAGCGCTGGCGGCACACGGCGTGGCGTTCGATCCCGCCATGGTCCAGACGCCGACCGCCGGGCGGTTCGAGGGGGCGGAGGCGGTCGACAATCTGCTGGAGCGGGGCATCGCGTTCGACGCGATCGTCGCGGCCTCCGACCTGGTGGCGCTCGGCGCGATCCAGACGCTGCGCCAGCGCGGCCTGCGCGTGCCCGAGGATGTGGCGGTGATCGGCTATGACGATATCGACGCGGCGGCGCTGTCGACGCCGGGGCTGACGACCATCCGGCAGGATGTCATCAAGGCGGGCAATCTCCTGGTCTCAAAGCTGCTGCGCATCATCGACGGCCATCGCGCCAAGTCGGAGCGGTTGCCGACCGACCTTGTGATTCGCGAATCCTGCGGCCGCTAAAAGGCGCCGATCTCGTGCAAAATAATGTCCAGCGGGTTCAGCAAGGCACAGAAAAAAAGCAACTTATCTACATGACGCCCAGCAATTTCATGTAAATTGCAATCGTTTGCAAATACGCATTGCATAATTTTGCGCGCGACCTCATTTTTCCCTCATCAGGTGGACCGCCCGTCAGAGGCGTCTTGGAGGGGATTATCATGCGTGGATGTCGCTTGGCGTTGATGGCTTCGGTTGCAGGGATGGTGCCCGTCGCCCCCCTGCTGGCGCAATCCGCCCCACCGGCCGCCGAGGCAAAGGCCGATCCCGCGACCGAGGCGGCGCAGGCCGATGACCTGGGCCTGAACGAGATCATCGTCACCGGCACCCGCACCGGGACCCGCAAGTTCGAGACGTCCTACGCCATCACCACCATCGATCCGCAGGCGATCGCGCAAAAGGCCCCGCTGGGCATTGCCGACCTGATCGCCTCGACACCGGGCATCTATGTCGAAAGTTCGGGCGGCGAGGTCGGCAACAATGTCTATTCGCGCGGACTTCCGGCGGACAATTACCGCTATCTCCCGCTACTGGAGGACGGCCTGCCGGTCTGGGAGGAGGGTGCGGGCGCCTTCACCAATGCCGACGAATTCTTCCGCGTCGACGGCACCATCGACTCGCTCCAGATCGTTCGCGGCGGCTCGGCGTCGATCACCGCGTCCAACGCGCCGGGCGGCGTCGTCAATGTCCTGACCAAGCGGCCGACCCGCACGTTGCAGGGCATGGTGAAGGGCGAGGTCGGCGACTGGGATCATTACCGGATGGACGCCAACGTCTCCGGCCCGCTGAGCGATCGGCTGTCCTTTGTGATCGGCGGCTTCTACCGCGAGGATAACGGCCTGCGGAACCCCGGCTTCACCGGCAACCAGGGCGGGCAGTTCCGCGTCGGCCTGCAATATGACTTTGCCGACACCGGCTCGCTGTTCGTCAGCTATCGCAAGTTGGACGACAAGAACATCTTCTACACCGCCATCCCGCTGGCCAGCCCGTCCCAGGGCCTGCCCGGCCTGGACGCGGGCACCGGCACGCTGGTCAACACGGCGTTCGCGCGGCTGACCGTGCCCGATGGCAGCGGGGCGTTCAACAAGCGGGTGGACCTGACCCAGGGCATCCATACCGACACCGATACCTTCACCGCGATCTTCAACAAGCCGCTGGGCGATGGCTGGGAGATCAACGACCGCGCGCGTTACACGACCGGCACGGTGGACTTTAACGGGCTGTTCAGCTCGGGTATCACGACGTCGCAGGGCTTTCTGACAAGCGCCCTGACCCGGTTGCAGGCCGCGCGGCCCGACACCGTGTCCGCCGTCTATCGCGACGCCAGTAACGGCCAGACCGTTGCCGCCTCTGCGCTCGGCAATCAGCTGGCGCTGACGCAGAGCATCTTCAACACGGTCGTCAATGTCGAGAATGTGATCAACGACCTGAGCGTCACCAAGAAGCTCGACACCGGCATCGGTCGCCATACCCTGACCGCAGGCTATTATTTCAGCCATTTCAAGCAGACGCAGAACTGGAACTGGAACGACATCCTGGTCGAGGCGATCAACCGCCCGCGCTATTTCGATGTGGTCGGACTGAACGCGGCGGGGCAGCAGACGGCGGCCTTGACCAAGAACGGCCTGCTCAACCTGCACAGCAACCTCCAGCGTTTTCGTGACAAGGTGACGATCAACGCCTTCTACATGACCGATGCGTGGCAGGTGACCGAGGCGCTTCGCATCGATCTGGGCGCACGCTATCACCATGTGGCGAAAGAAGGCACGATCGCGCAGACGGCCCGCGCCAATCTGGGCGATGCGACGACGGTCGCCGACGACAATGTGCTGGTCTTCACCGGCGCGAATACGCCCTATCGGTTCAAGACCGGCCAATGGGCCTTTTCGGCGGGCGCGAATTACGAGTTCAGCCAGCGCGTCGCCGCCTTCGCCCGCTACAGCCGCAGCTTCCGCGTCACGCCGGAATTCGTCCAGTGGTTCGGCGGCGTGCCGGTCGAGAACCGCATCGACCTGGTCGAGGGCGGACTGAAATATGCGACCCGGCCCTTCTCGGCTTTCGTCACCTTGTTCTACAACAAATTCCCGAACATCGCTTTCCAGACGATCGTGGCGGGGCCGAACGGCCAAGCGCAGACGATCAACCAGACGGCGGCGGCGGAGTCCAAGGGGGTCGAGGTCGAAGTCTCGCTGCGCCCGGTCGACTTTTTCGAACTGGCGGCGAGCGGCAATTACCAGAAGATCAGTTATACGAGCTTCGCCGGACAGGATGCGAGCGGACCGTTCGACTTCAGCGGCAACCAGATCGTCCGCCAGCCGCAGGTCCAGGCCTCGATCCGCCCGACGCTGCACCTGCTGGCCGACCGGGTGAACATCTTCGGCGAGGCGGCCTATACCGGCAAGCGCTATGTCGATGTGGCGAACACCATCGTCCTGCCCAGCTATACCGAGGTGCGGTTGGGCGCGAACTGGAAGGTCACCGATGCGCTCCAGGCGCAGGTGGTCGCGACCAACCTGTTCAACGAGGTGGGCCTGACCGAGGGCAATCCGCGCGCGGGCTCGATCATCGGGGTGCAGGAAACCGCGTTCCAGGGCCGCCCGATCTTCGGCCGCCGTGTCCGCGCCAGCCTGACCTACAGCTTCTGATGCAAAAGCGGCTGGGCATGATCGTCGGGCTCGCGGCGCTGGTCGCGGCGACCCCGGTCTTGGGACAGGCGTGGCAGACGGTCACCTCGCCCGATGGCCGCATCGCGGTCGATCTGGCGGTGGATCATGGCGAGGCGGTGTACCGCGCCCGCTATGACGGCAGGCCGATCCTCGACCGGTCGCGGCTGGGCTTCCGGTTCAAGGATGCCGCGCCGATCGACCACGAGCTGACGCTGGTTTCCAGCCGCCCGACCGCGCTCGACCGGGCCTGGACACAACCCTGGGGCGAGCGGCGACGGATGCGCGAAAACTATCGCGGGCTGGTCGCGACGCTCGCCGCGCCGGACGGCCGCAAGCTGGGTATCGAGTTCCGCGTGTTCGATGACGGCTTCGGCTTTCGCTACACGCTGCCCGGCGCGGCGGAGCAGCCGCTGGTCGTGACCGATGAGGCAACCGAGTTCCACTTCGCGCAGAACTACCGCGCCTGGTCGATCCCCGCCTATCGCGAGAAATATAGCGAATATGAATATAGCCGCTCGGCGCTGTCGGCGATCCAGACCGCGCAGACCCCGCTGACGCTGGAGGGGGACGGCGTGGCGATGGCGGTGCATGAGGCGGCGCTGGTCGACTTCCCGTCGATGAACCTGCGGATGCCCGAGGAGAACAGCCGGACGCTCAAGGCCGATCTGTCGCCCTGGTCCAATGGCGACCGGGCGCGGACGCATGGCGGGGCGGTGACGCCGTGGCGCGTGGTCATGGTCGCGCCCGACGCCGCGCATCTGGCGGACTCGACCATTGTCCTGAACCTCAACGAGCCCAATCGGCTGGGCGACGTGTCCTGGGTGAAGCCCGAAAAATATATCGGCATCTTCTGGGCGATGCACACCGGCCTCCTGACCTGGGAGCCGGGGCCGAAGCTGGGCGCGACCACCGCGCGTGCCAAATCCTATATCGACTGGGCAGCAAAGCACGACATTCCCGGCGTGCTGGTCGAAGGGTGGAATGTCGGGTGGGACGTGCCCCAATGGTGGAAGAACGGCCATTCGCGCTTCGTCTTCGACCGCGCCCAACCCGCCTTCGACATGGGCGAAGTGTCCGCCCACGCCCGCGCCAAGGGCGTGGACCTGATCGGCCATCACGAAACCGGCGGACAGGTGACGGACTATCTCCGCCAGTTGGAACCCGCGCTGGATTATTACGACCGCTACGGCGTGCGTTCGATCAAGCTGGGCTATGTCGGCACGCGACTGGACGAAACCGAATGGCCCGACGGCCAATATGCCGTGCAGAGCCTGCAAAAGGTCGTCGAGGCGGCGGCGCGGCACCATATCGCCATCTTCCCGCACGAGCCCGTCAAGGATACGGGCCTACGCCGTACCTGGCCCAACCTGATGAGCCGCGAAGGCGCGCGGGGGCAGGAATATAATGGCGGCAGCCCCGATGGCGGCAATTCGGTCGATCATATGACCATCCTGCCCTTCACCCGGCTGTTGTCGGGGCCGTTCGACTATACGCCCGGTGTCGTCCATTTCGACTATCGCGCGACGCGGCCCGACAATCGCGTGCCCTCGACCATCGCCAACCAGTTGGCACTGTATGTCGTGCTGTACAGCCCGGTGCAGATGGCGGTCGACCTGCCCGAACATTATGACGACCATGCCGACGCCTTCGGCTTCATCCGCGACGTTCCGACCGACTGGGAGCAAAGTCGCACGCTTCAGGGCCGGATCGGAGAATATGCGGTCGTCGCACGGCATGACCGGAACAGCCCCGACTGGTATCTGGGCGCGATCACCAGCGACACGGCGGCGCACGCTGACGGTGCCGCTCGACTTTCTGGACAAGGGCGCGCGGTACGAGGCGACCATCTATGCCGACGGTCCGGGCGCCGACTGGCGCACCGCCCCGGAAAAACTGGCAATCCGGCAGCAGGTGGTGACTGCCGGAGACCAGTTGTCGCTCGATCTTGCGTCCGGCGGTGGGCAGGCCATCCGGTTTCGACGGCTTTAGGCTGATCCACTGGTGGGAAAATGGCAGCGGCCGGCTCCAGCTTTGTGCGCCATCATGGGCGACATGCATCACCCAGCCCCCACGCCACGCTATTGGGTTAGGATCATCGGGTCTCTCAGCCCGAACAAGCCGAGTGGCGCAGACCGGCTGTCCCAGCGCGCCTGTCTAGCCGGGAGCGATCATATGCGAATGCCTGAGGGATTGGGCGTAATTGACGGCGGCCTGCCGACCATGCTCATCAATTGCCCGCTGTCACGCCGCCCTCGCCACCCAAATTTCCCAACAATCTGAGTGCCCATCGCTTTCATCTCGGGCGCGCCAGCTTTTCCATTTATGCACCGCCTTTCAACGGTTTATCCGTTGTGGTGGCTAACCTTTCGCGAAGGTTAGCCAATAGCTGCTCGCCTGCGGCGTCCGAAAGAACCTGCTGATTGGCCGCAGCCGTGTAACGCGCAACCTCGCTGTCGGTGGTATGGCCGGTCCACGCCTTGATTTGCTGATTGGAGCAACCGGCTTCCGCGAAACGACGCGCGGCGGCTTTGCGCAGGCCATGGGCCGAACAGCGGGGGAGGCCCGCTTCGTCGCACCATTGGCGCACTTTGTTGCCGAAGCCTTTGGGCGTGTAGGGGCGGCTGTGTTCACTCATTACGAAAACGAGGCCGCGAAGCGGCGTGGCGAGGATCGATTCGGCAAGCGGTGCGAGGATCGGCAGCGACACCACGACGCCGGTCTTTTCCTGCGTCACCACCAATCGGCGTTCGCGTATGTGGCCGGGCCCCATAACGCGGGCGTCTCCGCCACGCTGTCCGGTCCACAGCATCAGGTCGAACGCCAGTCGAGCCGTTGTGCCGAGCGGGTGTCGCGCTTCGTATGCCGCGATGTCCTCTTCGGACCAAGTGTAAAAGCCTTTGCCTTCAACCTTAAATGGGCGTGTGGCCGCAACCGGGTTAGTCGATGCCATATCGATCCGGACGGCGAATTTCATCAGGGCAGACAGACGCTTGCGCAGCATATTTGCCGCCGTTCGATGTGGCAGTAACTCTGCGAGCATTTTCTCGACATGCCGGGCATGGAGGTCACGAACCAGGGCTTCGCCATAGCGCTTGCCACTTTTGCCCACCCGCGCGCGCCAGCGTTCCAGAACGCCCCGATAGACGGTCTGAGTTCGAGGGCCGGGATCAAGGAAATCGGGTGAGCGATAGTAGCGGCAAAGAAGATCGTCAAAAGTGCCCGTCTTGATACGACCGGCACCCGGCTCTATCGCAGGCGCTGCGCTCCCGTCCTCGCAGGCGCGAAGTTCCTGCAAGAAGGCTTCGGTCCCTGGCGCACTTTTGAACGCGTAGGATTTGAAGCCCTTCTTGCGCCAGCGGTAACGGATTTTTCCGTGCCGATCTGGGTAGGAGCCGACATTAGCGGGAAGCCACTTTTTCGATTTCATCCGAACAGCGCGTCACAGGTGTTGGTTTGGGGCGGGTTTTCGGATGGACCAGCAACAATGGTAAGCCGACCCGGCTCCATGATAACCCGCGCGGATGGGTAGCCCGCCTTGCGCATAGCTTTCAGCGTGCGTTCAAGGTCCGCCTGCTTGGCGACGGCTCGATCGCTCATGTCAGTCATCCTTATTGCTTGGATCGCGCGTCGTTCCAATCCGCTGAGACATCGACTGCCAAACGGCTTCAATGTTAATGGTCAACTTGCTCAGGACCATTTGATCGCCAAGGGGGCGTGCGTCTTCTTGGCCGCCAGCCCATCCATAGCTTCCATCGGCAAAATTTGTGACAGTCAGCCACCAATTGTTGCTTGATATATTTTTGGAAAATTCATCAACGGCCGCGTCGATGAAGTCGAACGTGGCGTCGACAACGCTTGATGCTCTGTTGGCTGGCAGGCCCGCGTTCATCAACTCAACGACGCATCCAACCGCTACTGCATGGGTGAACGTGTATCGGTCGTAGGATCGGTCATCCAGAAGGTTGCGTTCCATGAAGCGCAGCGGCGTGCGCCGGTTCATGGTGTTGAAGGTGTTCCGGTTCAGGCCCACCAAGTGCAAAAGTATCCCAAGTTTCATACTGAACCCCGTTTTATGTTCTTGATGAACATGACACCGGCAGGCAGGCTTGTCAAATATGTGTTCGCCGAGAACGCATAAACGTTTCATTCGGCCTTCTAAGGGTGGAATTGCGCATCGGTGCCGAGAAGCCGACTCATGTCGGCTATCGTCTGCTCGACATACGAACCGCTCCAACTGGAGGTCGAGCCATCAGCATCGATCACCAGAATGGTTTGCAGCTTCCACAAGAGGGCTTGGCAATGTGGCGCAGGCATGTTCATCAGCGTGGCTTCTGCCTCGCAGGTACGCTCTATCGCCAATTCACATCGTTCGACGGCACGAGAATAAGCGTGACGCTCGTCATTGGCTCGAATTGCCTCTCGGTAGGCGCGTAATTGCTCCAAGGCGGCGAGGCGCTGGGATATACGGTCGGCAACGATAGGTCTTTCCCAATGCGGGGCCATGAGTGTTGCGCGATATGCATCGATATCGAGCTTCATCAGATCGCGGCGATCGGCAAACGTCAGCTTAGCCCAGTCGACCGCAGTTTCATCGGGCGCGGTGCGTTTCCATGCGGCACGTACGAGATCGAACCGCGCATCCTCAAGGGCTTCCTCATGTTGTGCATTTAGAAGCCGCGCCATTGCAGCGTCCCATGCCTGGAGCGCAGGTGCAGGTGCTGCTTGGGGCGATGCGTTAACTTTTGCCGGTGTGACGTGACCCCGGTCTTTCATCCAGCGGCAACCAGAGACCGACCGTGGTTTTCGCGCATAAGCGCAGGTGAAGCAACGGGCGGGGTTAACCCCGCCCGTTGCTGTTCGAGCCCGGCAGCGAAGGCTGCCGGAGTGGCGTAGCCGAGCGAGGAGTGCGGACGCTCGTTGTTGTAGTCGTCGACCCAGCGGGCCAGAATCGAGCGGGCCTGACCGATGGTGAAGAACAGCGTCTCGTTGAGCAGCTCGTCGCGCATGCGACCGTTAAAGCTCTCGACGAACCCGTTCTGCGTGGGCTTGCCCGGCGCGATGTAATGCCACTCGATGCGGGCATCGCCGGACCAGGCGAGCACCGCGTTCGACGTCAGTTCGGTCCCGTTGTCGCTGACGATCATCTTCGGCCTGCCACGCTCGGCGATCAGATCGGCCAGCTCGCGCACGACCCGCCGGCCCGAGATCGACGTGTCCACCACCGCCCGAAGGCATTCGCGCGTGACGTCATCGACGATGTTGAGCACGCGGAACCGACGGCCGGTCACGAGCTGGTCGTGGACGAAGTCCAGACTCCAGCGCTGGTTGGGAAGCGCCAGCACTGACGCGGGCGCACGGCTGCCTGTGGCGCGCCTTCGTCCCTTCCGGCGCCTGACCGTCAAACCCTCCTCACGATAGAGCCGCTGGGTCTTCTTGCGGTTGATCGTGATGCCGTCCCGGCGCAGCAGGATGTGCAGACGCCGATAGCCGAACCGTCGGCGTTGCTGCGCCAGCTCGCGCAGCCGCGACCGCAGGTCGCCATCATCCGCCCGGCACGAGCGATACCGCATGCTCGTGCGGTCTGCCCCAACGACCGTGCATGCCCGCCGCTCGCTCATCCCCAACGTCGCCTGGAGATGCGCGACCGCTTGCCGCTTCGCGGCGGGCGTCACCACTTTTTTGACAGCAGGTCTTTCAACCCCGCATTGTCCAGCATCGTGTCCGCCAGTAGCCGTTTGAGCCGGGCGTTCTCCTCTTCGAGCGACCGCAGGCGCTTTGCGTCGGATACCTCCAGGCCGCCGAACTTCGCCTTCCACGCATAGTAAGTCGCGCTCGACATCCCGTGCTTGCGGCACAGCTCCGTCACCACCGCACCCGCCTCGGCCTCCTTCAGGATGCCGATGATCTGCTCTTCCGAAAACTGCTTCCGCTTCATTCCGTCCGTCCCTTTAAGGAGACGGTCTCTACTTCCAGTTGGATGAAGAAACGGGGGTCACGTCAGGCGGGCCGCTGTTGCCGGTGAGTCACCCAAAACATTGGTTCGGCCTCTTGCCGAATCTCTCGCTCGGGGTCTGATTGGCTGGGCTTTGACGTGCCCGCGATAGGCTCGGGTGGCGCGGATGTGGTCCGGGGTGCTCGATGGCGATCCTCCAGGCCGTTCGCCTCCCTTTGTATCGCGGGATAGGGCGTTGTACGGACAGGCGCGTGCCCCGTCGCTCAGCCTCCAGCTGGAAGAATTTGGAACCCTTCGTCCGATGATTATTTCCGCCCCCTCCGATTATCGGGAAGCCGCGCGGCGGCGCTTGCCGCCCTTCCTGTTCCATTATCTGGATGGGGGAGCGAATGCCGAGCATACGCTGCGCCACAATGTCGCGGATCTGGCGGCCATCGAACTCCGGCAGCGGGTGCTGCGCAACGTCGCCGGCCTGTCGCTGGAAACCGAGTTGTTCGGCACCCGCATGGCGATGCCGGTCATCCTCGCGCCGGTCGGGCTGGCGGGCATGTATGCCAGGCGCGGCGAAGTGCAGGCGGCGCGGGCGGCGGCGGTGAAGGGGGTGCCCTTCATTCTGTCCACCGTCTCGGTCTGTGCGATTCAGGAGGTTCAGGCGGCGTCCTCCGCGCCGATCTGGTTTCAGCTCTATGTGCTGCGCGACCGGGGCTTCATGCGCGATGCGCTGGAGCGGGCGCAGGCGGCGGGGGTGAAGACGCTGGTCTTCACCGTCGACATGCCGGTGCCGGGCGCACGCTACCGGGATGCGCATGCGGGCATGTCGGGGCCCAACGCGGCCTTTCGCCGGATGGTGCAGGCGGCGATGCATCCGCGCTGGGCCTGGGACGTGGGGCTTCGCGGGCGACCGCATGATCTGGGCAATATCTCCGCCTATCGCGGCATGCCGACAGCGCTGGAGGATTATATCGGCTGGCTCGCCGCCAATTTCGATCCGTCGATCGCCTGGCGCGACCTGGAATGGATTCGCGATGTCTGGAAGGGCGCGATCGTCATCAAGGGCATTCTCGACCCCGAAGATGCGCGCGACGCGGTGCGGTTCGGCGCGGACGGGATTGTCGTGTCCAACCATGGCGGGCGGCAATTGGACGGCGTCCGCTCCAGCGCCCGTGCCTTGCCCGCCATCGCCGATGCGGTGAAGGGCGAGTTGAAGGTGCTGGCCGACTCGGGTGTCCGCTCGGGGCTGGACGTGGTGCGGATGCTGGCGCTGGGCGCGGACGCGGTGATGCTGGGTCGCGCGTTCATCTATGCGCTCGCCGCCGATGGAGAGGCCGGGGTCGCCAACCTGCTGCGCCTGATCGATGCGGAGATGCGCGTGGCGATGACCCTGACCGGCGTGCGATCGATCGCGGAGATCGACCGCACGGCGCTGGCGAGCGAGGTGTAAATCCTCCCCTGCAAGAGGAGGTGGCAGACCGAAGGTCTGACGGAGGGGTGCCCCCGCTGGTGGGAATGCCCCTCCACCACCGCTTCGCGGCGATCCCCTCCCCAAGCGTGGCCTGGGGAGGAGTGAAGTAGGGTCAACGCGGCATCTGCTCGAGCATCTGGATATGCTGCTGCACGATCGGCACCGCGCTCTGGGCGCTGGTCTTCAGCGCGGGTTTGTCGCCGTTCGTCGCGAAGCTCTGATGCAGGTCGAGCGCGGCCTGATGCGCGGGCAGTTGCTGGCCGATATACAGCCGGTCGAAATCCGCAGCGGAAGCGCGGCGCAATTCGCCGATCGACGCTTCTGCGCCACCCAGCTTGGGCGGCATGGGGGACAGCCCGTCCTGCTTGGCGGCGCGGACCGTCGCGGCGGTCGTCTGCATATGATGGTCGATCATCATCTGGGCGAATCGCCGCACGTCCTCGTTCTTCGACTTTTGCAGCGCGATCCGGCTCGACGTGATCTCGTAGAGATCGCTCATCCCGGCGGCTTTCACATAGGCGGCGGCCTGCGCCTTGGCGGCGGCGGGGGGAGGGGGCGGCGGGGTCTGTGCGATGGCGGGCGCGGCGGCGGCGCCGAGGACAAGCGCGAGGGTTAGGAATTTGGGCATGATGCTCTCCCGTGACTGATCTTGACGCAACCGGTCGTTTCCTCCGCTGTTCCTGATAAATATTTGAAACATGATACATATCAGCGACTTTGTTCGGGTCGCCCGATGGCCAAAAGGCACGGTGCCGCGATATTAGGACATGACACCCCCGCATCCCGTCTGTTAGCCCTGTAGCCATGCCCGTTTCGGCCGCCGCATCCGCCCGCGAGATCCTCGTTCGTCTGCACGACGTCATGGCGTCGCGCACCACCGCCCAAGCCAAGCTGAACCAGGTCGTCCAGATCATCGGCGAGGCGATCGGCAGCGAGGTGTGTTCCATCTATCTGCTGCGCGAAGGGGTGCTGGAACTGTTCGCGACGCGCGGGCTGGCCGAGGAGGCGGTGCACGTCACCAAGATGGCGCTGGGCGAGGGGCTGGTCGGCACCATCGCCGAGGATGTCGAGGTGCTGAACCTCGACGAAGCGGCCAGCCACCCCGACTTCGCCTATAAGCCCGAGACGGGCGAGGACCGGTTCCACAGCTTTGCAGGCGTGCCGATCATCCGGCGCGAGCGGGCGGTGGGCGTATTGGCGGTCCAGCATAGCGAACCGCGCAAATATGCCGATGTCGAGATCGAGGCGCTTCAGACCGTCGCGATGGTGCTGTCCGAACTGATCGCCAATGCCGGGCTGATCGATGCGGCGGGGGCGGCGGGCACGCGGCCGCAGATGACCGCTTCGGTCCGTTTGAGCGGACAAAAGCTGGTCGATGGCATGGGCAGCGGTTTCGCCGTCTATCACCAGCCGCGCATCGTCATCGAGCATACGGTTGCCGAGGATATCGATGCCGAGCGCCGCCGCGTCTATGCCGCGTTCGACAAGATGCGCGAACAGATCGACCGCATGGCGCGCGAGGCCGAGTTCGGCGTCGCGGGCGAGCATGTCGAGGTCATCGAGACCTATAAGATGTTCGCCTATGACGAGGGCTGGGCGCGCCGCATCAACGAGGCGATCGACAGCGGCCTGACCGCCGAGGCCGCGATCGAGCGGGTGCAGCAGCGTACCCGCCAGCGGATGCGCCAGATCGACGATCCGCTTCTCGCCGACCGGATGCACGATCTGGAGGATCTGTCCAACCGGCTGCTCCGCATCGTCTCGGGCCAGATGGGCACGGCGGCGCAACTCGGGCTGCGGCAGGATACGATCCTGCTCGCGCGCAATCTGGGGCCCGCCGAATTGCTGGAATATGACCGGCGGCGATTGAAGGGCGTGATTCTGGAGGAAGGGTCGCTGACCGCGCATGTCATCATCGTCGCGCGGGCGATGGGCGTGCCGGTGCTGGGCCGCGTGCGCGACATGCGGCGGCAGATCGCCGATGGCGACCAGTTGCTGCTCGACGTGACCGAGGGCAGCGTGCTGGTCCGCCCGACCGCCGCGATGGAGGAGGCGTTCGAGGCGAAGCTGCAACTCCGGCAGAAGCGGCGCGCGGCCTTCGCGGCGCTGCGCGACGTGCCGCCGGTGACGAAGGATGGTCGCCGCATCACGCTGATGGTCAATGCCGGGCTTCGCGACGACGCCGCCGCGCTCGACACCACGGGGGCGGACGGGATCGGGTTGTTCCGCACCGAATTCCAGTTCCTGGTATCGGCCACCCTGCCACAGCGCGAGCGGCAGCAGCGGCTGTACCGCGACGTGCTGGAGGCGGCGGGCGACCGGCCGGTGATCTTCCGCACCATCGATATCGGCGGGGACAAGGCGCTGCCCTATCTGAACACCGATGCGGCGGATGAAGAGAATCCGGCGATGGGCTGGCGCGCGCTTCGCCTCGCGCTGGAACGCGAAGGATTGATGAAGGCACAGGCCCGCGCTCTGATCGAGGCGGGGGCGGGACGCACGCTCCACATCATGTTCCCGATGGTGTCGGAAGCCTGGGAGTTCGACGAGGCCAAGGCGTTGTTCGAGGCGCAGCGGGCCTGGCTGGGCGCGCGCGGGCGTCGCCCGCCGATCGACGTGCGCTACGGCGCGATGCTGGAGGTGCCCGCGCTCGCCGAACAGCTCGACCTGATCCTGCCGAACGTCGATTTCCTGTCGATCGGCACCAACGACCTGACCCAGTTCCTGTTCGCCGCCGATCGCGCCAATCCCAAGCTGGCCGAGCGTTACGACTGGCTGAGCCCGTCGATCCTGCGCTTCCTCCGCCGGGTGGTCGATCCCGCCCGCGCGGCGGGGGTGCCGATCGGCGTATGCGGTGAGATGGGCGGGCGTCCGCTGGAGGCGATGGCGCTGATCGGGCTGGGCATCGAACGCCTGTCGATCACGCCCGCCGCGGTGGGGCCGGTCAAGGCGATGATCCGCTCGCTCGACCGTTCGGCGATCGCCAAGGAGATGGCGCGGCTGCTGGCCCATCCCGTGCGCGACATGCGCGGGGCGCTTGGTGCCTGGGCTGCGACGAACGGTGTGGAATTGGCCTAAATCAAGCCGGGGCCCCGCGTTGACTTGCGCACGGGGCTCTGAAAGAACGACCGCGATCATGGGGTGGGCCATGGTCACTTCGGAGTTGAGAATGGACGAGGTCAATCCCGGCCACGATGCCGCACCGGCGGCACCTGCCCGCGCCGGTGACGTCCTGCGCACGGCGCGTGAGGCGCAGGGGCTTTCGCTGGGCGATATCGGGGCTCGCACCCGCATCCCCAGTCGCCATCTCGCGGCGATCGAGGCATCCGATTATCAGAGCCTGCCATCGGCCACCTATGCGGTCGGTTTCGCCAAGGCCTATGCCCGTGCCGTCGGCGCGGACGAGGTGGCGATCGCACAGGCGGTGCGCGCCGATGTCGACCGGCTGGGTCGCCGTACCACCGAATATGTGCCGCAGGATATCGCCGACCCCGCCCGCGTTCCCTCGCGCGGGCTGGCGATCGTCGGGGTCGGGCTGGCGCTGGCGCTGCTGATCATCGCGGGGCTGTGGTACGGCACCGACCTGTTCCGCCGCGACCGCACCGCGCAGGAGGTGCCCGCCGCCACCCCGCTGACCAACGCGACCGAGGCCGCAGCCGCCCCGGCGCCCAGCCCGACCCCGGTGACGGCGGGCAAGGTGGTGCTGACCGCCAAGGGCGAGGTCTGGCTGCGCGTCTATGATGCGGACAATGTCACGCTGAAGATGGGCACGCTGAAGCCCGGCGAACAATATGAAGTGCCCGCCGATGCCAAGGGGCCGCTGCTCAATGTCGGGCGTCCCGACAAGCTGGGCGTGACGCTGGACGGCAAGGAGCTTGCGCCGCTGGGCGACGGATCGCGGGCGATCAAGGATGTGCGGCTCGACCCCGCCTCGATCGCGGCGCGGCTGTCCGGCGCGCCCGTGCCGTCCGCCACGACGGCGGCGACCGGCACGGGCCGCAGCACGACGCGCGAGCGGTCTGCGCGACGGCCCTCGTCGGAGCAGGCGGGCGATACGGTTCCGGCCCCCGCGCCATCGCCGACCACCGCCACCACGGCCCCGGCGGATCTGTAAGGGGCCGGCTCCTTCAGGCTGGAGACAGCCGTGACGGAGCAGGATAGCGTCCGTTATGTTCTTGATGATGCCCAGCGGGGGGTGAGACCGATGCGTAATCTGTTGCTGGCCGGGATTGCGGCCCTGACGATCCTGCCGACCGCCGCCATGGCGCAGTCCAATGTCGAGGGCCGCGTCGGCAAGCTGGAAAGCGAAATGCGCGCGGTCCAGCGCAAGGTGTTTCCGAACGGCGCGGGCGGCTATGTCCAGCCCGAGATCACCGCGCCGCAGACCCAGGCGCAGGCCCCCGGCGTTCCCGCGTCGAGCGCGCTGAGCGACCTGACCGCGCGCGTCACCTCGCTGGAAGAGCAGATGGCGAGCCTGACCGGTCAGATCGAACAGAATGGCTATCGCACCCGCCAGCTTCAGGACCAGTTCGACGCCTATAGGCGCGGCACCGAGGCGCGGCTGAAGGCATTGGAGTCCGGCCCCGCGCCGATCGCGCCCGCCGGGCAGAGCGCGCCGCTCGATTCGGCCCCGGCGGCGTCCACGGGCGGCAAGAGCCCGGCGGCGGCTTCGGTCGTGACCGGCGACACCGCCAGCACCGCGCCCGCGACGGGTGGCGCGGCGGTGGACAAGCCCTCGACCGGTGATGCGGCGGAGGACGCCTATCTCTATGGTTATCGCCTGTGGACGGCCAAGCGCTATGCCGAGGCGGAGACGCAGTTGAAGAAGGTGGTCGCGGATTATCCCAAGAGCCGCCGCGCCAGCTATGCCCAGAATCTGTTGGGCCGTACCTATCTCGACTCGGGCAAGCCCAGCCTGGCGTCGATGGCGTTCTACGAGAATTACAAGAAATTCCCGGACGGCGAGCGCGCACCCGACAGCCTGCTCTATCTGGGCCAGGCGCTGACCAAGCTGAACAAGGCCGCCGACGCCTGCAAGGTCTATGACGAACTGTCCGACGTGTACGGCGCCAAGCTGTCCGCTTCGATGAAGTCGCAGATCACCGCCGGACGCACCGCCGCCAAGTGCCAGTGATCGGCTAGGTCCGGGGCTTCCTCCACCCTCACCCTTCCGGCGCTTCGCGTCTCCTTCCCTCTCCCGACGGGAGAGGGAAGGGGCCCCGCCGCCGAAGGCGGGTGAGAAGAGTGAGGGTCTCGCGGTACCGCCAAATCCTACGCAAAATCCCTTGCGCCCGTCCTCCGGAAGGGCCAGAGCGCGCGCGTCCCTGACCAGATTTGAGAGCATCATGGCCACCGATGCCACGGCCGTCGATCAGATTGCGCGCTTTGCCGCCGATCTGACGCTTCTTCACGATCCGTCCGCCGATGCGGCGCACCTGTTGCTGGCCGTGTCGGGCGGTCCCGACAGCATGGCAATGCTGACGCTGGCGGCGGCGGCGCTGCCGGGACGGATCGCGGTGGCGACGGTGGACCATGGCCTTCGTCCCGAGGCGGCGGGTGAGGTGCGGATGGTGGCGGAGCATTGCGCAAAGCTGGGCGTGTCGCATCACGCCTTACGCCCCCCGGAGGCGATCGCGGGGGCCAGCATCCAGGCGCAGGCGCGTGACGCCCGCTATGCGCTGCTCGCCGAACAGGCGCGGGCCATCGGCGCGGCGGCGATCCTGACCGCGCATCATGCCGACGACCAGGCGGAGACCTTCCTGATGCGCGCGGCGCGCGGGGCGGGCCTGTCGGGCCTGTCGGGCGTGCGTGCGCGGACGGTGATCGCGGGCGCGGTGGTCTTGCGTCCGCTGCTCGACTGGCGTCGCGCCGAACTGCGCCAGATCGTGCGCAGGGCGGAAGCGCCGTTCGTGGACGATCCCGCCAATCACGATCCGCGTCACGACCGTACCCGGTTCCGCCAGTTGCTCGATGGCCATGAATGGCTGGGCGTGGCGCAACTGGCGCGTGCGGCGCAGCAACTGGCGGAGGCGGACACCGATCTTCGCGCGACCGTCGACTGGCTATGGGATCAGCGGGTTCAGATCGACGGCGACAATGTCCGCATCCAGGCCGCCGACCTGCCCCGCGAACTGGGGCGCAGGCTGGCCCGCCGCGCGATCGGCACGGTCCGTGCCGCCGGGGCGATCGAGTCGCCCGCCTGGACCGAGGGCAGCAATATCGAGAAGCTGCTCGAAGCCCTGCACCATGGCAGCCGCGCCACCCAGGCGGGGGTGATCGCCAGCGTCCGCTCCGGCGTCTGGCGCTTCCGCCCCGCACCCCCGCGCCGAACGGGTTGACCCTCCAATTCCTCCCCAAGCTTGCTTGGGGAGGGGGACCGCCGCGCTTCGCGCAGGGAGGAATGAAGTCCGTCCCACCGATCACATTGATCGGCGTTGTTCCATTGCCATTAACCTCACCATGCCTATCTTGGTGGCTGAAAGGTATCCGGCACCGATGAATGACAACGACAAGCAGCAGAGCCCCGATCCCAATGGGGGCGGCAACCCCTGGATGAAGAGCCTGTTGATCTGGGTAGGCATCCTGATGGCGCTCGCCCTGTTCGTCAGTCTGTCGGGCGCCGGTTCCTCGGCGCAGAGCGGCAACCAGATCGAATATTCCACCTTCCTCGACAAGGTGGACGAGGGGACGGTGAAGACCGCCACCATCTCGCGCGATACGATCACCGGTACGCTGTCGTCGGGTGAGCGGTTCAAGACCACGCCGGTTCCCGATTCGCAACTGATCCCGCGCCTGCGCAAGCAGGGCGTGACCTTCACCGCCAAGACCGAGGAAGCGCCCTCGGTCTGGATGCTGATGCTGTACAATTCGCTGCCCTTCATCCTGTTCATCGGCATCGCCTTCTTCGTGCTGCGCCAGATGCAGAAGGGCGGCGGGGCCAGCGGCGCGATGGGCTTTGGCAAGAGCCGCGCCCGGATGCTGACCCAGAAGGAGGGCAAGGTGACCTTCGACGATGTGGCCGGCATCGACGAGGCGCGCGACGAGTTGCAGGAAATCGTCGAGTTCCTGAAGGATCCGTCGAAGTTCGCCCGTCTGGGCGGCAAGATTCCGAAGGGCGCGCTGCTGGTCGGCTCGCCGGGCACCGGCAAGACGCTGCTGGCCCGCGCCATCGCGGGTGAGGCGGGCGTGCCCTTCTTCACCATTTCGGGTTCGGACTTCGTCGAGATGTTCGTCGGCGTCGGCGCCAGCCGCGTGCGCGACATGTTCGAGCAGGCCAAGAAGTCCGCCCCCTGCATCGTCTTCATCGACGAAATCGACGCGGTGGGGCGCCATCGCGGTGCGGGCCTGGGCAACGGCAATGACGAGCGCGAGCAGACGCTGAACCAGCTGCTGGTCGAGATGGATGGTTTCGAGGCCAATGAGGGCATCATCATCATCGCCGCGACCAACCGCCCCGATGTGCTCGACCCCGCGCTGCTGCGTCCCGGCCGTTTCGACCGTCAGGTCGTGGTGCCGCGTCCCGACATCGATGGCCGCGTGAAGATCCTCGAAGTCCATATGAAGAAGGTGCCACTGGCCCCCGACGTCGACGCCCGCGTCATCGCGCGCGGTACGCCGGGCTTTTCGGGCGCGGACCTGGCCAACCTGGTCAACGAGGCGGCGCTGATGGCGGCGCGCAAGGGCAAGCGTCTGGTCGCCAATGCCGAGTTCGAGGAAGCCAAGGACAAGGTCATGATGGGCGCGGAGCGCCGCTCCATGGTCATGACTGAGGACGAGAAGCGGATGACCGCCTATCACGAGGCGGGCCATGCCATCATCGCGCTGCACGAACCCGCCTCCGACCCGATCCACAAGGCGACGATCATCCCGCGCGGCCGCGCGCTGGGCATGGTGATGCGCCTGCCCGAGCGGGATTCGTACAGCTATCACCGCGACAAGATGTACGCGAACCTGGCGGTCGCCATGGGCGGTCGTGTGGCCGAGGAAATCATCTTCGGCTATGACAAGGTGTCGAGCGGTGCCAGCGGCGACATTCAATATGCGACGGGTCTCGCCCGCGACATGGTCACCAAATGGGGCATGTCGGACAAGGTCGGCCCGGTCGAATATGCCCAGCCGGAAGGCGAAAGCTTCCTGGGCTATTCGTCCAGCCAGCCGGTGCGCATGTCGAACCAGACCGCGCAACTGATCGACGACGAGATCAAGTCGATCGTCGAGGGCGGCCTGCATCGTGCCAAGCATGTCCTGACCGAGCATGTCGACCAGCTTCATCTGCTGGCGGGTGCGCTGCTCGAATATGAGACGCTGTCGGGTGACGAGATCAAGAAGCTGATCGCGGGCGACGATATCGGTCGCGACGATCCCAAGGCTAAGGCGGTGCCGATCGCCAAGGCGGGGACGTCGATCCCGAAGACCCGTCGCGGGGCGGGGCCGTTCGGTTCGCCGAGTCCGCTGGGGGCCTGATTGGCTTTTCGGTTGCGAAAAGGGCCGTTCCTGACACGGGGGCGGTCCTTTTTCTCTGGGGTGGTCGCGTGGCCTTCGACTTTGCTCAGGCTGAACGGTGGTTGGGGGCCATGTCTCTGAATCGCCTCGCCTGATATCCTGGATCGGGATGATAGCAGGTCGAGCCGCCCCCCTCCTGAAGGGGAGGGGCTCGGATCGACTCCAGATCTTCCTGCCCCCCCAACGTCCGTTCGGCCTGAGCGAAGTCGAAGGCCACGGGAATCCCTGTCCCCCAATCCCGCACTAGCCCTCTGATCCCGCGCCGTTTACACTCCTCTCACGGCCATCACCCGCGTCCCAGCGAACGACCGGACCAGGCCGAAGGGAGGAAGTCCGCATGACCGATGCGCTGCACGACCAGGCCGTCCGGATTTACGACGCCTTCACCCATGAGCATCACGACCGGCGAACCCTGCTTCGCCAGATGACTGCGCTGGCGGGATCGGTGGCGGCGGCAGAGGCGCTGATCCTGGGGATCGCCGCCAGCCCGGCCGCGGCCGCGATCGTCGATCCGCACGACACGCGCCTGCGCATCGACCGGCGGGAGGGCATGGAGGCGGGCGCCCGCTCGGCGGCCTATATCGCGATGCCCAAGGGTGCGAAGAAGCGGCTGGGCACCGTGCTGGTCATCCATGAGAATCGGGGGCTCACCCCGCATATCGAGGATGTCGCGCGGCGTGTGGCGCTGGCGGGCTTCCATGCCGTCGCGCCCGATCTGCTCGCACCGCAAGGCGGCACCCCGGCCGATGAGGATCGCGCGCGAACGCTGATCGGCTCGCTCGACTATGATCTGGCGCTCGCCCAGGCGCGGGCGATGATCGAGCATGCCGCCCGTGACAGGGCGGGCACCGGCCGGGTCGGTGCCGTGGGGTTCTGCTGGGGCGGGGCGTTCGTCAACCGGCTGGCGGTGGCGGCGGGGCCGGCCCTGGCGGCGGGCGTCGCCTATTATGGACCCGCTCCCGCCCCGTCGGAGGCCGCCAGGGTGCAAGCGCCCCTCATGCTCCATTATGCGGGCAAGGATGCGCGGGTGAACGCGACCGGCGAACCCTGGGTCACGGCCTTGCGGGCGGCGGGCAAGCCGGTCGAGGCCTTCACCTATCCGGGCGTCGATCATGCCTTCAACAATGACGGCTCCGCCCAACGCTATGATGCCGCTGCCGCGAAGCAGGCCTGGGACCGCACGATCGCCTTTTTGCACCGTCATCTGGATCGCGCATGACCGCGCCAGCGCAATCGTGATCGCAATAGAGACGAAACGGCCGCCGACCTGATGCTCTATACCAACCCTCGGTCACGCGGCCGGATCGCTCACTGAATGCTGGAGGAGGCGGCGAATCGCGCGTTCGGCGTGACCGTGACGCCGGATCAAGGCCATATGGCGGGCTATGGCGATTTCGATCGGGCCGTCGCGGTCATCGGTGGGCTGAACGCCCTATATCGATCGATGGGACGACCACCCCGCCTATCGTCGCGCCAGCGCGCTGACGACGGGATGGAGGAGGCGGTCTGACCGAGCCGACCTTGGCCGACCGGGCTCAGGCCGAAAGGCGCTCGTCTTCCCGCTTTCGATGGGCGGCGCGTAGCATGTCGAGACCGGCCGCGATGTGATTGCCCGCCAGCCTGTGGCCCAGCGCATCCGCGCCCTCCATCGCCGCGATGGCGAGTGCGATCACCTGTTCGAACGTGGTGGTCTGATCGTTCATTCCGCTTTCCATGGCCATCCTGCCCAAAGCCCGCGCCTCGAGTCGGCCTTGCTTATACCGGCCGAATATTAAACCGCGATAAAATATAGCGCGATATATAATTTGTCACATATCGGCCCCTTTGTGCCTTGGCGGGACAGAGCGGCATCCGCTCCATCCCGCAAGGCGGGTTCAGCGCATCAGCACCAGTTCCTCGGCCATGGTCGGGTGCAGCGCGACGGTCGCGTCGAACTGCGCCTTGGTCAGACCCGCCTTGACCGCGACGGCGGCGGCCTGAAGGATTTCCGGCACGTCGGGGCCGATCAAGTGCAGCCCGACGACCCGATCGGTATCGCCGTCGCATACCATCTTGTAGAGCGAGCGCTCCTCGCGGCCCGCCAGCACATTCTTCATCGGGCGGAAGTCGGAGGTGTAGACGCGGACCGACCCCAGTTTCTGCTTGGCCTGCGCCTCGGTCAGGCCGACGCCCGCCATCGGCGGATGGCTGAACACCGCGGCGGGGATGCATTCATAATCGACCCTGGTCGGCTTGTTGCCGAAGATGGTGTCGGCGAAGGCCTGTCCCTCGCGGATCGCGACGGGGGTCAGTTGCACCCGGTTGGTCACATCGCCCACCGCATAGATGCTGGGACAGGTCGAGCGGTTGTCCTCATCCACCTTCACCGCACCGTGATCGTCCAGTTCGACCCCCGCCGTCTCCAGCCCCAGGCCATGGGTGTTGGGGACGCGACCGGTCGCGAACATGACCAGATCGACCTCGATCGGGGCATGGCCCGACATGGAGACCTTGAGCGAGCCGTCCGCCTGCTTCTCGATCCCCTCGAACGTCGCGTCGAAGCGGAACTCGATCCCCTTCATCATCGAAATCTGGAGCAGCCGGTCGCGGATGGTCAGGTCGTATCCGCGCAGGATCTCCTTGCTGCGGTTGATCAGGGTCACATGCGCGCCGAACTGATGGAAGACGCCGGCAAATTCGTTGGCGATATAGCCCGCGCCCGCGATCAGCACCCGTTTCGGGATGCTGTCGAGATGGAACGCCTCGTTGGAGGTGATGCCATGTTCGTGGCCGGGGCAGGAGGGAACGGCGGGGTGCGCGCCGACCGCGATCAGGATGCGCTCGGCGGTCTTCTCGGTCCCGTCGGCCAGGCGGACGCTGTGCGGACCGGTGACGGTGGCGCGCTGATCGATGATCTCGACATTGTGGCTTTCCAGCGTTTTCTTATAGGCGCCGTTCAGCCGATCGACTTCGGACAGGACGTTGTCGCGCAGCGTCTCCCAAGAGAATTCGCAGTCACTGGGCACCTGCCAGCCGAAGCGGCGCGCGTCCTTCAGGTCCTCGGCGAAATGCGCGCCATAGACGAGCAGCTTCTTCGGCACGCAGCCGCGAATGACGCAAGTGCCGCCGACGCGGTATTCCTCGGCCACCGCCACGCGCGCGCCATGCGCCGCCGCGACCCGCGACGCCCGCGTGCCGCCGGAGCCCGCCCCGATGACGAACAGGTCATAGTCATACTCAGCCATGGGAAAGACTTCTCCGGGGAATTGGGGACGACAGGCCCCCCTAAAAGCACAACGGGGGACGCCGAGCCAAGTTCAGCGTCCCCCTGACAGTGATCGGAAATCATTCTTAGTCCTCCCCAAGCAAGCTTGGGGAGGGGGACCGCCGCGAAGCGGGGGTGGAGGGGCATTATCGCGCACGGTGACACCCCTCCGTCAGGGCTTCGCCCTGCCACCTCCCCTTGGCAAGGAGAGGAATGACGATTATTCGCCGAACGCCCGCTGGATCAGGTCCTCGGTCGAGGGGTCGAAGTCCTGCCCGCCCTGATCCGCCGCCTTGGCCATTTCCTTGCCCAGCTCGACGCCGAACTGGTCGAAGCTGTTGATGCCCAGCAGCACGCCGTTCACGAACACACGGTGCTCATAGAACGCGATCAGCGCCCCCAGCGTGCGCGGGTCGAGCGTGTCGAGCAGGATGGTCGAGGACGGACGATCGCCCGAATAGCTGCGCGCGGGATCGTCGACCGTCTTGCCCTTCATCAGCGCGGCCCCCTGCGCGAAGGCGTTGAGCAGCAACTGGCGATGATGATCCTCGCTCAGCACATCGCCGGGCTCGATGACGGCGATGAACTCGACGGGGACGAGGTGGGTGCCCTGATGGAGCAACTGGAACACCGCATGCTGCGCATCGGTGCCGACCCCGCCCCAGGTGATCGCGGCGGTGGGACGGCCGACCGGCTGGCCATCGACCGTCACGCCCTTGCCGTTCGATTCCATCTCCAACTGCTGGAGATAGGAGGGCAGGAGGCGAAGCCGCTCGTCATAGGCGAAGGGCGCGCGCGTCTCGGCATGGCGGACCTGGGTGTAATAAAGGTCGGCAAAGGCGGCGAGCGCGGGGGCGTTCTGGCTGAGGTCGGTCAGGCGGAAATGCCGGTCCATCTCGGCCGCACCCTCCAGCAATTCCTCGAACGCGTCCCAGCCCAGGCCCAAAGCGGCCGGGAAACCGATGGTCGACCAGAGCGAATAACGCCCGCCGACCGACTCGGCGAAGGACAGGATGCGCGTCTCGTCCACGCCCCATTCGACCGCCTTGTCGGGGTTGGCGGTCAGCGCGATCACCTTGCCATAGGGATCCTCGACCCCATGCTCGGTCATCCATTGCAGCGCCGAGGTGGCGTTGAGCATCGTCTCGGTGGTGGTGAAGGTCTTGGACGCGACGACCAGCAGCGTGGCGGCGGGATCGAAGCGCTTGAACACCTCCTCCAGCGCGACGCCGTCGACGTTCGACACGATCGCCACGTCGTAGCGGTCGCTGTCACGCCCCAGCGCGTCGACCAGCAGGTCGGGGCCGAGTGCGGAGCCGCCGATGCCGATATGCAGGACATGGCGGATCGGGCCCAGCGCTTCCGCCTCGATCGCGTCGATCAGCGCGCGCATCCGGGCGTGGGACTGGCGGGCGGTGGCGACGCTCTCGGCCTTGCCCTCGCCACGCTCGGCGGTGTGCTCGACCGCGCGGCCTTCGGTCACGTTGACCACCTCGCCACCGAACAGCGCGTCGCGCTTGGCGGCCAGCCCCTTGGCCTTGGCCAGTTCGGCGAAGGCGGCGACCGCGTCGGGCGTCAGATGGGTCTTGGACCAGTCGAAATGGATACCCGCCACGTCCAGGCTGAGCGATGCCAGCCGATTGGGATCATTCGCGAAAAGATCGAGAAGCGGGGTCTGCGGGAGCGATTCGATCGTCGACCAGTCGGCAGCCATGATGCTTGTTCCTTTCATGCGTCCCCAACGGGGTTCACCCACGGCGTTAGCCAAAGCGGGTGCGCAAAGCCAAGCCTTAGATTGGTATGGTGGGGACAGGGCGGCAGAGGAAAAGGCCGAGTGCTTCACAATATCGTTGGGCCGTGGGACGGGTCATGGCATCCTGCCGGGCGATCGGCCGGTCCGGTCGAACCGAGGGAGAGGGGAATGATGCGCGGTCGAATGGCTTTGGCACTTGCCGGGGGCGCGGCGATGTTGGGGACGATGACATCGTCCATGCTCTTCGCTGCGGAGCCCAAGCCTCCCATGGTGCCGACGTCCAAATGGAACATGGATTACGCGCCGACCGAATGCCGCCTGTTGCGGACGTTCGGTGAGGGCAAGGAGCAGATCCTGCTCCAGATCGCGCGCTATGATGTCCTGGACCGGTTGGAAATGGCGCTGGCCGGGCCGCATATTCCCGCGACCGATGAAAAGCAGGCGGTGTCGGTGTCGACATCGACCGTCGCCGAAGTCCCCGGCATGCGGGCGCAGGGCTTTGCGGGGATGCGTAACACGCCCGCCACGCTTCGGTTCAGTCCCGATGTCGATCTGCCCAAGGCTTTGCGCGGGGATGTCGCGGCGGGGAAGCCGACCATGTTGGGCATCAATTTCGTGCGACGCTACGCCATCCGGCTGGATTTGGGGGCGATGGCGAACGCGCTCGCCGCGCTCGACAAATGTTCGGACAATCTGATCGCCTCCTGGGGGCTCGATCCGGTTCAGCAACGCCAGTTGAAGAGTGGGCCGGAGCCCGTCGAGAGCCCTGTCAGCTGGTTCCGGCCCGACGATTATCCGGCGGGATTGAGCCAGATGGGCATGGGGGGCGCCGTCATCATTCGCCTGCTGGTCGGAACGGACGGCAATGTCCAGAAATGCGAAGTGGCCAAGGCCGGGGGCGACAAGGCGTTCCAGGACGCGACCTGCGAAGCGGCGACGAAGCGAGCCAGGTTTCGGCCCGCCATCGCCGCCGATGGCCAGCCCGTCGCCTCGGTCTGGATCAAGCGGATCGATTGGAAGCCCGGCGGGGCGTTCTTTGTATTCCGCTGACGGGTGAGGGTCGATCAGCCCTGGCGATGCTTCGCCGACACCGGATCGCGGACCACGCCGACATCGGCGAAGCGCTTGGGTTCGGCGGGATGGGGGGCGGGTTCGGCGAGTTCGCGTTGCCAATAGCCGACGTCGATCCAGCGGCCATGCTTGTGCCCGACCTCGCGGAACACGCCCGCGCGGCGGAAACCGACCGCTTCGTGCAGCTTGATCGAACCGTCATTGGGCAGCGCGATCACGCCCATCGCCTGGGTGAATCCTTGCGCGGTCAGCGTGTCGACCAAAGCCTCGTAAAGCAGCCGTCCGATGCCCGAACGCTGCGACACGTCGGCGACATAGATGGTCGTCTCCACCACCCAGCGATAGGCTTCGCGCTCGCGGAAGCGGGCGGCATAGGCATAGCCGATCACGCCCTCCTCATTCCCCTGTTCGTCCGCCAGGGTCGCGACGATCCAGGGATAAAGGCCGTCCGCCCCCTCCATCCGCGCGCGCATCGTGTCGGCATCCGGGGCCTGGGTCTCGAACGACACGACACCGGCCAGAACATGCGGGGCATAGATGGCGGCGATGGCGGCGGCGTCATCGGGGCGGGCGGCGCGGATGGCGATCATGCTGGGCGGGGACTCCGGAAGTGATGGACCTGCCTAGCGTGAAGGGCGGCGGTTCGGGAAGTGCCAATCCCACACCCCGTTCGCACTGAGCGAAGTCGAAGTGCATGGGATAACGCTTGCCGATCGGGCGGGGCGTGGCCTTCGACTTCGCTCAGGCTGAACCGGGGTGGGGAAGGGGGCGTTACAGCCCCAGCTTCGCGATCGCCATGTCGAGCAACCGCTGATCGCCCGGCCTGGCCATCGGCCCCAGGCCACCGCATTCCAGGCAGCGCGCCTGCACCGATCCGCCGCGCACCAGCCGGGTCACGTCGCCCAGCGCCCGCGCCACGATCGCGCGGCGTTCGGCGGCGGCGATGGCGAAGACGTCGCCGCCCTGCTGGCTGTCATCGTCGCTGTCGAACCCTTCGGCCAGCATCGCGGCGAAGCCCGGCTTCTTCTCCAGATATTCGGCATGGACCTTGGCGGGGTCCAGCTTGGCGCGGCGCGCGGCTTCGGCGATGGCGTCGGACAGATTGCCGAAGCGGTCGACCAGACCGATCTGACGCGCGGTGCCGCCGTCCCACACCCGCCCCTGCGCGATGGTGTCGACCTTTTCCGGCGTCATGTGGCGTGACTGGGCGACGCGGGTCAGGAACTGGCGATAGCCATTCTCGATCCCCGCCTGAAGGATGGTGTCGAGCATCGGCGTGGTGCCGCCCAGCACGTCGGGCTGGCCGGTCAGCGGCGTGGTCTTCACCCCGTCGGTGGTCACGCCGATCTTGGCCAGCGTGTTCTCGAAGGTCGGGATGATGCCGAAAATGCCGATCGACCCGGTGATCGTGCCGGGTTCGGCGAAGATCATGTCGGCCGGGGTCGAGACCCAGTAACCGCCCGACGCGGCCAGACCGCCCATCGAGACGACGACCGGCAGCTTCTGCCGCTTGGCCTCCAGGATCGCCTGGCGGATCTGTTCGGATGCCAGCACCGAGCCGCCCGGCGAATCGACGCGCACGACCAGCGCCTTCAGCTTCTTGGCAGCCAGCCCGTCGAGCAGCGCCTTGGACACCGTCTCGCCCGCCGCCGTGCCGGGGCCCGCTTCGCCGTCGACGATATCGCCCGCGACGGTCAGCACGCCGATCGCGTCGCCGCTGGTGGGCAGCGGATTGGCACGCACCCAAGAGGCATAGGAGATGGTGCGGAAGCTGCCCGCGGGCTTGTTCGCCTCGACCCCGGCGATCTCCGCCACCCGCTTGCCGAAGGCCATGCGGTCGCCCAGCTTGTCGACCAGCCCGGCCTTCAGATTGGCCTCGGCGATATTGCCGTGGGTAGCGAGCACCGCGCGGTCGGGCTGCGACAGGAAGGCGTCGATCTGCGCCTTGGGCCGTGCCTTGGCGACGGCTTCGCGCCACTGGGCGAACAGCGTGCCGTACAGGGCCTGCGACGCGGCGCGCGCATCGGGGCTCTGGTCGGTGCGGATATAGGGCTCGACGAAGGATTTGAACTTGCCGACGCGATAGACATGGGTGTTGACGCCCAGCTTGTCGATCAGCCCCTTATAGTAAAGCTGGTTGCCGCCCGGCCCCGCGAACAGCGTGCCGCCCAGCGGATTGACCCAGATCTCGCTGGCATTCGATGCCAGGCGATAGGCGCCGTCGGTATAGGCGGTGGCATAGGTCAGCACCGGCTTGCCGCTCTTTCGGAAGCGGGTGATCGCATCGCCGACTTCCTGCAACGTCGCTGGATAGGCGCCGCCGAACGCGTCGAGGTCGAGGACCAGCAGCTTGACCCGGCCATCGCCCTTGGCGGTGTCGATCGCGCGCACCACGTCGCGCAGGCGATATTGGCGCGGGGTGTCGCCGCCCGACAGCAGCGCGAGAGGGGCGATCGTCTCGGGCTGTTCGACGATCGGGCCGTCGAGCTTGAGGAGGAGCGCGCCGTCGCTGATCGCCTTCGTCCCCGGCCGCGCATTGAGCGCTGCGAAGATCAGCCCGAAGAAAAGCAGCATCGCCGCCAGGACCAGGAAATCCTTGATCCCCACCAGCAGCCGCCAAGCCGCCTTGACGATCCGCCAGCCGCTGCGCTTGCCGGGCTTGCGCCCCGGGCGACTGAAATCCTGGTCGAGCGGGGAGGCGGGCGGAAGAGCGTCTGCGCGAGCGTCGGTCATCCGGCATGGCTAGCCCAGCCGCGAAGGCTGGGCAATGGTCCGTATTATGGGGCCAATACGGATGTGGATGGCCTGTGATTTTGTTCCCGGCTTTCGGGCGGCCCGTCGAAATTTTTTGGGATGTACCGTTGACGGCCCGAACCGTCGTTCACATATCCGGGGCGTTGGCACTCGCATGGCTCGAGTGCCAGAAAAGTGTAACATGCCAGATAAAGGGACATGGCAATGAACTTTCGTCCGTTGCACGACCGCGTTCTCGTCCGTCGCGTCGAGGCCGAGGAAAAGACGGCTGGCGGGATCATCATCCCCGACACCGCCAAGGAAAAGCCCCAGGAGGGCGAAGTCGTCGCCGCCGGTTCGGGTGCGAAGGCCGAAGACGGCAAGCTGACCCCGCTGGACGTGAAGGCGGGCGACCGCATCCTGTTCGGCAAGTGGTCGGGCACCGAGGTCAAGGTGAACGGTGAAGACCTGCTGATCATGAAGGAATCGGACATTCTCGGCGTCATCGGCTGAGGACAGTCCCGTCATGCCAGCGCAGGCTGGCATCTTCTCCCGCACGAGACCCCAGCCTTCGCTGGGGTGACGAAATTTCAGAGAAAGGGTAGCCACCATGGCAGCCAAGGAAGTCAAGTTTTCGCGCGACGCGCGTGAGCGCATTCTGAAGGGCGTCGACATCCTCGCCGATGCCGTCAAGGTCACGCTGGGCCCCAAGGGCCGCAACGTCGTGATCGACAAGTCGTTCGGTGCGCCGCGCATCACCAAGGACGGCGTTTCGGTCGCCAAGGAAATCGAACTCAAGGACAAGTTCGAGAATATGGGCGCGCAGATGGTGCGCGAAGTGGCGTCGAAGACCAACGACATCGCCGGTGACGGCACCACCACCGCGACCGTCCTGGCCCAGGCAATCGTCCGCGAGGGCATGAAGTCGGTCGCGGCCGGCATGAACCCGATGGACCTGAAGCGCGGCATCGACATCGCCGTCGCCAAGGTCGTCGAGGACATCAAGTCGCGCTCGAAGCCCGTCTCGGGCAGCCAGGAAGTGGCCCAGGTCGGCATCATCTCGGCGAACGGCGACCGTGAAGTCGGCGAGAAGATCGCCGAAGCCATGGAAAAGGTCGGCAAGGAAGGCGTCATCACCGTCGAGGAGGCCAAGGGCCTCGAATTCGAGCTCGACGTCGTCGAGGGCATGCAGTTCGACCGTGGTTACCTGTCGCCCTATTTCATCACCAACCCGGAAAAGATGACGGTCGAACTCAACGACCCGTACATCCTGATCCACGAGAAGAAGCTGTCGAACCTCCAGGCGATGCTCCCGATCCTGGAAGCCGTCGTCCAGTCGGGCCGTCCGCTCCTGATCATCGCCGAGGACATCGAGGGTGAGGCGCTCGCCACGCTCGTCGTCAACAAGCTGCGCGGCGGCCTGAAGGTCGCGGCGGTCAAGGCGCCGGGCTTCGGCGATCGTCGCAAGGCGATGCTGGAAGACATCGCCATCCTGACCGCGGGCGAGCTGATCTCGGAAGACCTGGGCATCAAGCTCGAAACCGTCACCGTCGGCATGCTGGGCACCGCCAAGCGCGTCACGATCGACAAGGACAACACCACCATCGTCGATGGCGCGGGTGATGCCGAAGCGATCAAGGGCCGCACCGAGGCGATCCGTGCGCAGATCGAGAACACCACCAGCGACTACGACCGCGAGAAGCTCCAGGAGCGTCTGGCCAAGCTCGCTGGCGGCGTCGCCGTGATCAAGGTCGGCGGTGCGACCGAGGTCGAGGTGAAGGAGCGCAAGGACCGCGTCGACGACGCGCTGCACGCGACCCGCGCGGCCGTCGAAGAGGGCATCGTCCCCGGTGGTGGCACGGCGCTGCTCTATGCGACCAAGGCGCTCGACGGCGTCAAGGGCGTCAACGACGACCAGACCCGTGGTATCGACATCGTTCGCAAGTCGCTGACCGCGCTGGTTCGCCAGATCGCTCAGAACGCCGGTCATGACGGTGCGGTCGTGTCGGGCAAGCTGCTCGACCAGCACGACACCTCGTTCGGCTTCAACGCGTCGACCGACACCTATGAGAACCTGGTCGCCGCCGGCGTGATCGACCCGACCAAGGTCGTCCGCACCGCGCTCCAGAACGCGGCGTCGGTCGCGGGTCTGCTCATCACCACGGAAGCCACCGTGGCCGAGCTGCCCGAAGACAAGCCCGCCATGCCCGCCGGTGGCGGCATGGGCGGCATGGGCGGCATGGACTTCTAAGTCGGATCGGGGACCGGCGGGGCTTGCCCGCCGGGAACCGGACCGGCCTGTCCTTGCGGTACAGCCAGAGAAGGCCCGGGGAGTGATCCCCGGGCCTTTTTTGCGTGCGCTTTACCTTCCCCGATCGTCGTTCAGCCTGAGCGAAGTCGAAGGCCACGGGACTCGCTCGGGGGGAGGGCGGGGCGTACACTTCGACTTCGCTCAGTGCGAACGGCGGTGGGGGCGTGAGGCTTACCTTCCAGGATCGAGCCCGGTGCCCCGCTCCCTCCATCCGTTCAGTCTGAGCGCAGTCGAAGGCCATGGGCAGGGCGCAGTTCAATCGGCGGGGCACGCACCTCGACCCCGAACAATGCGAACGGGGGGTGGGGTGGGAAGCGATCGGAAGGCCCGGTTCCCCGGCGAAGGCCGGGGCCCAGTTTCGATGCGCCTGAGGAGGGCGTCGAAACCGGCGGGGGAGGCCCAGCGATCCGCCTCGTCATTGGCTCCCCAGCCATCCGCTTCGCGCGCCATCGGAGACATGGCAACTAGGCCCCGGCCTCCGCCGGGGTACGAAGGGGGGCATGGAAAAAGGCGGCCGGACCTTCGCCCGACCGCCTTTCCCGCAATCCGAAAGTCGGACCTGCTTACGCGCCCGCGTTCTTCAGCGCCGCCTGCACGTCCGCCCAGCCGATCGCGCCCTTCAGCGGCTTGCCGTTCAGGATGAAGGTCGGCGTACCGGTCACCGTGCCGTCGGCGCCGCGATCCTGGGTCTGCTTGGTCAGGCGGTCGATCTGCGTCATGTCGCTCAGGCACTGGCGCGCCTTGGCTTCGGGGATGCCACGCTGCTTGACGAAGTTGATCAGGTCCATTTGATCGGCCAGCGCCTTGATGACATCGACCGGCTTGGCGTTCTGAAGCTGCTGCTGCATCGCAGGGCTCATCGCCTGGAGCTTGTCGTTGAAGCCCTGCTGCGACTGGTACATCTGTTCCAGCACCGGGAAGAAGGTCGCCTCGCCCGCGCAGATGCCGAGCAGCGCCGGGGGCAGATCGGGCGCGCCGTGGATCAGGAATTCGCGGAATTCCCAGCTGACCTTGCCCGACTTGACGTAGGTGTTCGTCAGCGGCTCGTAACCCTCACGCGCGAATGCGCCGCAGGCGGGGCACAGGCGCGAGCCATACTCGACCAGCTTGATGGGCGCATTGGGGTTGCCCATCACATAGCCTTCGTCGGTCTTGCTGACGACCTGGGTCCAGTCCTGGCCCGCAGGGGCGGCGATCGCGGGCAGCGGCGAAGCGGCGGGGGCAGTGCTGTTGGCGTCGCCGTTGCCGCCGCCACAGGCCGCAAGGGCGAGCGGAAGGGCGAGGAGGAGAAGGCGAAACTTCATCGACATATGCTCCGAGGAAAAAAAGGGAATTAGCGCGAACCGGCGGCGCGCAACAGCGGCATCAGCCGATCCCAGGTAAAGACGCCCATCGCCTGTTTGCCGTTGATGAAGAAGCCCGGAGTCCCCTCGATGCTTTCGGGGGCGGAACTGGTCATCGCGACGATCCGGTCGGTGGCGGCGCGGTCCGACAGGCAGGCGGTGATCTGCGCATCGCCGAGCCCCGCCGCCTTGCCGATCGCGGTCAGCCCAGCGCCATCGGCGATCGCGCGCATCTGCGCCGCGAGCGGATAGGTGCCGATGCGCTGGCCATTGGCCTGATCGAACTCCATGGCGCGCTGGCCCCAGCTCTTCTGCTGCGCGAACAGCGTCTCGGTCAGCCCGACGAATTTGCCCGCGCCGCCGCACCGCGCGATCAGCGACGCGGCCAGGTCGACCCGGTTGAGCAGATAATGGCGGATCTCGATGCTGGTCGAGCCCGAGCGGACGAACTGGCCCTTCAGCACCGGCATCGCGCTGGCATAAAAGGCGGCGCAATGCGGGCAGGTATAGCTGACATATTCGACCAGCTTCACCCGCGCATCGGGGTTGCCGATGACATAGGCGCCCGCAGGCGTCTGGGTGATATGGGTCGTCCAGTCGACCTTGGCTCGCGCCTGGGCGGCGTCGGCGCCGGAGGCGGGGGACAGCGAAAGGCCGAGCGCGGCCAGCGACAGGAAAAGACGCATCACGACACCTTGGGAATGCCGCGCGTCGCAGCGACGCCGGCGGCGAGCGATTCGAGAACGGCGCGAAGCTCCGGGTCGGCGATCTGGCGCAACCCGTCGCCCATTTCCGGCGGCACCGGCTGGGGCTTGGGCGGCGCGGCGCGGCGGGGGGCGGCCATGGGCAGTTCGCCCTGCCGGATCTGGAGCCGTGCGACCGCCGGATAGCCGAAGAAGCGGTTCACCCGCTCGATGATCTCGGGCGAGATATGCTGCATCATCGGCGCGTGAGCGCCGCGCACCACCAGGGTCAGCACGCCATTCTGCTTCTCGCCCTGCGGAAAGCGGATCGATTCGGGCGCGCTGGCGGTCGACAGGCGGGGGCCGACGATATCCGGCCAGCGGCTGACGATCGCGCTCTGGACGAAGCCGAAGCGGCGAAAGGCCGCGCCGCCGATCGCGGGCAGTAGTTCGGACACCGCGCGGGGGCGATTCGATCGGGGGGGCGGCTCCTGGGGGGCGCGGACGCGCTTGCTCATATCCGCCCCCATGCCATAGCGGGCGGGTGGACGCCAAGCATTCATCATCACCCGAAACGCCCGCCGCCCGGCTTCTCGCCTGGTATGACCGGCATGCCCGCGACCTGCCCTGGCGAGCCAGGCCGGGGAAGACGCCCGATCCGTACCGTGTCTGGCTGTCCGAGGTGATGCTGCAACAGACGACGGTGGCGGCGGTCACCCCGCGCTTCACCGCCTGGGTGGAGCGCTGGCCCGACGTGGCGAGTCTGGCGGCGGCGTCCGACGAGGACATCATGGCCGCCTGGGCGGGGCTGGGTTACTATGCCCGCGCGCGCAATCTGGTGAAGGCGGCGCGGGCGGTGGTCGCCGAGCATCGCGGGCGCTTCCCCGCGACCGAGGCGGCGCTTCGCGACCTGCCGGGGCTGGGGGCCTATACGGCGGCGGCGGTGGCGGCGATCGCGTTCGGCGAGCGGGCGGTGGTGGTCGATGCCAATGTCGAGCGGGTCGTGGCGCGGCTGTTCGCGATTCGGACGCCGCTGCCCGCCGCGCGCCCGGCGATTCGCGAGGCGACCGACCGGATCACGCCGGACGCGCGCGCGGGGGACTTCGCGCAAGCCATGATGGACCTGGGCTCCTCCATCTGCACCGTGAAGAAGCCGCAATGCCTGCTCTGCCCGCTCGCCGCCGATTGCGACGCGCGGGCGCAGGGGATCGCCGAGACGCTGCCCGCCAAGGCCCCCAAGAAGAGGCGCCCCTATCGCCACGGCACGGTCTTCTGGATCGAGCGGGACGGCCGGGTCTGGCTGGTCCGCCGCCCGGACAAGGGGATGCTGGGCGGGATGCGCGCGCTGCCTACCGGGCCTTGGGAGGACGATCGGCCGGGCCTGGCCGATGCGCCGGGCAAGGGGCCCTGGACGATGCTGAACGAGACGGTCGTCCATGGCTTCACCCATTTCGAGCTGGAATTGGCGCTTGCGAAGAGCGAGGGCGAACCGGATGATTCGGGGGCGGGCGAATGGTGGCCGATCGCCGAATTGGGAACCGCTGGCCTGCCCACATTGTTCGCGCGGGCAGCCGATCGTTTGAAAGGGGTCTGAAGCCGATGATGCGCCGTGTGATGATGACGGGCGGGGTGATGCTGACCCTGCTGAGTGCCACCGCCCCGGCGCAGGTCGCCGCGCAAGCCCGACCCCAGGCGCGAACCGTCGCCCCGCTGCCCACGACCCAGGCGCTGTTCGACAGCTATGTCCGGTCGGGGAAGATGCCGGGCATCGTCGCCGCGATCGGGCTTCCGGGCAAGCCGGCGATGTTCGTGTCCGCCGGGCGCACGGGGGTCGAGCCCAATGCCCCCGCCGTCACGCCCGACAGCCTGTGGCGCGTCTATTCGATGACCAAGCCGATCACCGCCATGGCGGCGATGATGCTGATCGAGGAGGGCAAGCTAAAGCTCGATCAGCCGCTGTCCGACATCTATCCCGCCTATCGGCAGATGCGGGTGCTGACCGACCCCGACGCCTCGCTCGACAGCCGCCCGGCGACCAAGCCGATCACGATCCGCAACCTGCTGACCCATACGGCGGGGCTGGGATACAGCATCGTGACCAAGGGGCCGTTGCTCAAGGAATATGAGCGGCTGGGGATCGTGCCCTTCGCCGCCAATGCGCGGGTGGAGGCGCAGGTCCGCCCGACCCGTCCCGCCAACCTCCAGCAATTCGCCGAGCGGGTCGCCACCCTGCCGCTGATCGCCGAGCCGGGGACCAAATGGAGCTATTCGATCGGCCTCGACGTGATGGCGGCGGTGGTCGAGAAGGTGTCGGGAATGCCCTTCGAGCGGTTCGTGCAGACGCGGCTCTTCACCCCGCTCAAGATGAATTCCAGCTATTGGCAGGTGCCCGCGTCGGCGGCCAACCGGCTGGTCGGCAATTACACCTTCCTCGGCGACAATCTGGTGCCGCTCGATCCGGCGGCGAGATCGGTGTTCCTCCAGGCGCCGAGTTTCCCCTATGGCGGCGCGGGGCTGGTCATGTCGGCGCGGGACTATGACCGCTTCCTCCAGATGCTGCAAAATGGCGGGGAGGTGGACGGCGTGCGGGTGATGAAGGCCGAGACGGTCGGCCTCGCCATGTCCAACCTGTTGCCCCAGGGGGTGACCTTTGGCGGCGTGTCGGGATCGACCGGGGGCAGCGCGGGGGCGGTGCCGACCGGCTATGGCGCGGGCGGGTCGGTGACGCTGGCCGACACGCCGGGCGGGCCGGGCAAGGGCACCTATGGCTGGGGCGGAGCGGCGGGCACCATCGCCTATGTCGATCCGACCCGGCATCTGCGCGGCACGGTGATGGTCAATTATTTCCCCGCCGACAAATACCCTCTCCGCCGCGATCTGGCGGCGGCGCTCTATCAGGATCTGGGGCGGCCGCGTCCGTGACGATCGGCTTTACCGGCGGGCGCTTGGACCGCGCCGATCCGTTGCGCCACGATCCCGAGGGGTTCGCGGCGACCCTGGCCGATCCGGCGGCGCGGCTGCTGGTCCTGAACGACTATCAGCCGGAGATGGCGGAGGGGCGGCTGGTCTGGACCGGTATCACCCCCGACGCCATGCCCGAGGACCATGTCCTGCTCGGTATCGAGGACGCTGTGCCGCATTTCGCGCGGCTGACCGGCCAACCGGCGCTGGGCCGGTCGTTCGAGATGATCGCCGCGCTCCATGCGCTGGCGGCGGGGGAGGCGGCGACCTATGCGGCGGCGCGCTCGGTGGTGGACTGGCATGCGCGGCACCGCTTCTGCGCGCGGTGCGGGGCGGAGACGGTGCCGTTCCGCGCGGGCTGGGGACGGAAATGCCCTGCCTGCGGGAGCGAGCATTTCCCGCGCGTCGATCCGGTCGTCATCATGATCGCGGAGCATGAAGGGCGTGCGCTGCTCGGCCGCCAACCCGCCTTTCCGCCGGGGCGCTATTCCGCGTTGGCGGGATTTCTGGAACCCGGCGAATCGATCGAGGAAGCGGTCGCGCGCGAATTGTTCGAGGAAGCGGGCGTGCGGGTGAGGAATGTCCGCTACATCGCCAGCCAGCCCTGGCCCTTCCCGTCGTCGCTGATGATCGCCTGCGTCGCGGAGGCGGTGGATGACCGGCTGACCATCGACACGACCGAGTTGGAGGATGCGATCTGGGTGTCGCGGGACGAGGTTCGCGCGGCGCTGGCCGGGGATGCGTCGCGCTTCGGCGTGCCGCCGTCCTATGCGATCGCGCATACGCTGCTGGAGGCATGGGCCAGGTAAGTCCTCCCCTGCAAGGGGAGGGGGACCGCCGCGAAGCGGTGGTGGAGGGGTGTCCCCGCTAACCGTGACACCCCTCCGTCAGGCCTGCGGCCTGCCACCTCCCCTTGCAGGGGAGGAATAGGGCACCCCGTTACCCCCTCTCGCGCGCCTGGGCGTAGGTACCCAGCATCCGCACCCATTTGCTATGGAAGCCCAATTCCTCGATCGCGCGGTCGAAGGCGGGTTCGCCGGGCTTGCCCACGACATCGCAATAGAATTCGGTCGCGGCGAAGCTGCCGCCGCGCTGATAGCTTTCCAGCTTGGTCATGTTGACGCCGTTGGTGGCGAAGCCGCCCATCGCCTTGTACAAGGCGGCGGGGATATTCTTCACCTCGAAGATCAGGCTGGTCATCCACGGTCCGTCGCCGACCGGCGGCTGGCTGCCCCGCGCCAGCGCGACGAAGCGGGTCATGTTGCGCTCGCCGTCCGAAATATCCTCGGCCAGCAGGTTCAGCCCGTAGAGTTCGGCCGCGCGTCGCGGGGCGAGGGCGGCGACGCGGGGGTCGCCCATCTCCGCCACGCGCGCCGCCGCGCCCGCCGTATCGGCATAGACGATCGGGCGGATGCCATGCGCGCGAAGCCAGTGGCGGCACTGGCCCAGCGCCTGCGGATGGCTCATCGCCTCGGCCAGTTCCTCGCGGGTGCCCGTCGCCATCAACGCGTGGCGGATCGACAGGAAATGCTCGCCCACGATCGCCAGCCCGGATTCGGGTAGCAGGAAGTGGATGTCCGCGACGCGCCCGTGCAGCGAATTCTCGATCGGGATGATCGCCCGGTCGGCCTTGCCGCTCTTCACCGCGTCCAGCGCGTCGGCGAAGTCGAAACAGGGCAGCGGCAGGCCGTCGGGATAGGCCTCCATCGCCGCGACATGGCTGTTCGCGCCCGGTGCGCCCTGAAAGGCGACGGCGCGGTGCGGCTCGGCCAGCGCGGCGTTCGTCATCGCCTCGACGATCGGGCGGGCGGGGGCGGCGTAATTTTCCATGGGCCAGCGGCCTAATCGCGGCGCGGCACGCGATCAAGGCGGGAAGCCGAGACACAAAACTTGCCGTCCGCGAAAGCGGCACCTAAGGTCCGCGTTCAGGAGAGATATTGGCGGGGCAGCGAAAAGCGATGGACCTAAAGACCAATACGATCGCGGGATGGGTGCTGGGCGCGGCAGGCGCGGCACTGGGCCTTTCGATCGTCGGCGGCATGATGTTCCACGACGAACGGCCGGAAAAAATGGGCTATGCGATCGAGGGCGTCGAGGCCGAAGGCGGCGGCGGGGCCGCGGCGGAGGTGCCGATCGCGTCCCTCCTGCCCACTGCCGACGCGGCCAAGGGCGCGGAAGTGTTCAAGAAATGCGCCGCCTGCCACACGATCAACCAGGGCGGCGCGAACGGCATCGGCCCCAATCTCTATGCCACGATGGGCGAGGCGATCGCGCAGGGGAAAGCGGGCTTCGCTTTCTCCGACGCGCTGAAGGCGGTCGGCGGCAATTGGGACTGGGACAAGATGAACGCGTGGCTGACCTCCCCGCGCAAGTTCGCGCCCGGCACGAAGATGACCTTCGCGGGTCTCTCCAATCCGCAGGATCGCGCGAACGTGATCCTGTACCTCAACCAGCAGGGATCGAACCTGCCGCTGCCCGCCGCCCCGGCGGCCAAGGAACCCGCAGCAGGCGACGCCCCGGCCAATGGCGCGGACGCGGCGGTCAACAAGGTCGAGGAGGATGTGCGCGGCGACACCGGATCGATCGCCAATACCGGCACCCCCGCCAAGGGCGCGCCCTCGGTCGATCCGCAGGCCGCGATCGAGGGGGCCAAGGCGCCCCGCTGATCCGGTGTGCCTGACCGACCTGATCGCGGGCATCCCGGTCCTCCAAGCGCCGATGGCGGGGGTATCGACCCCGGCCATGGCGGCGGCGGTGAACGACGCGGGCGGGCTGGGTGCGATCGCGCTGGGGGCGAGCGGCGTGGAGCAGGCCGCCGCCATGATCGCGGAAACCCGCGCGCGGACCGAGCGGCCGCTCAGCGTCAATCTCTTCGTCCACGCCCCGCCCGCTCCTGATCCGGCGCGCGAGGCGGCGTGGTGCGAGGCCCTACGCCCCGCCTTTGCCGAGCAGCGGGCCGAACCGCCCCCAGGGCTGCGCGCCATCTATGCCAGCTTCGTCGATGACGACGCCATGCTGGCGTTGCTGATCCGGGAGCGCCCGGCGGTGGTCAGCTTTCACTTCGGCTTGCCCGGCCGCGATCGAATCGCCGCGCTGAAACAGGCGGGATGCCTGTTGCTGGCGAGCGTCACTTCGCTGGACGAGGCACGGGCGGCGGAGCGGGCCGGGATCGATGCCCTGGTCGCGCAGGGCTATGAGGCCGGGGGCCATCGCGGCGTCTTCGATCCCGATGCGCATGACGATCGGCTGGGAACACTGGCGCTGACCCGCTTGCTGGCGGTGCGCACGGGCCGCCCCGTCATCGCGGCGGGCGGGATTATGGACGGCGCGGGCGTGTCGGCGGCCCTGGCGCTGGGCGCGGTGGCGGCGCAATTGGGGACCGCCTTCATCGCCTGTCCCGAAAGCGCGGCGGATGCGGCCTATCGTTCGGCGCTGATGGGCGAGGGCGCGGGGCATAGCGTCATGACCCGCGCGATTTCGGGGCGACCTGCGCGCTGCCTGCCCAATCGCTTCACGGCATTGGGAGAACGGGTGTCCGCCGCCCCGCCCGCCTATCCCATCGCCTATGACGCTGGAAAGGCGCTGAACGCCGCCGCCAAGGCGCGGGGCGAGCATGGCTATGGCGCGCAATGGGCCGGGCAGGGCGCGCCGCTCGCCCGTGCCATGCCTGCGGGCGATCTGGTGAGGGCGATCGCTGGCGAGATGAAGCGATAGCGTCTATCCGCGCGCCAAATGGCTCCGGCGGAGAATGACGGGATGAAGATGCTTGCGGCCTGGATGGCCCCCATGCTGGTCGTCGCGACCCCGATAGTGTCGGCGGCGACCCGCTCGCCGATCCTGCTCTCCGAATTCGTCGATGCGCAGGCCCCTTATCCTCAGGCCCATGCCTCGACCCTGGTGCAACTGCCCGACGGGACGCTGGCCGCCGCCTGGTTCGCCGGATCGGGGGAGAGCCGTCCCGATGTCCGCATCTGGTTCGCGCGGCGGGGGCCGGGGGGATGGAGCGCACCGGTACCGGTCGCGGACGGCGTGTCACCGCATGGCGACACGCGTTATCCGACCTGGAACCCGGTGCTGTTCCAGCCGCCGGGCGGGCCGCTGCATCTCTATTACAAGGTCGGGCCCAACCCGCGCGAATGGTGGGGCATGGTCATCCGCTCGGGCGACGGCGGTCGGACCTGGACAGCGCCCGAGCCGTTGCCGGGCGGCGCGCTGGGGCCGATCAAGAACAAGCCGGTGATCGCCGCCGACGGTGGTTGGCTCTCCCCCTCCAGCCGCGAAGAGGGAACGGCGGAGGCCAATATCTGGTCGCTGCGGATCGAGCGGAGCACCGATCAGGGACGGCACTGGACGGTCGGCCCGCGCATCGCCTCACCCATGCATATCGAGGCGATCCAGCCCAGCATCCTGTTCCACAAGGACGGCGGGCTCGAACTGGTCGCGCGGACGCGGCAGGGGGCGCTGGCGCAAAGCTGGTCGCGGGACAATGGCGTCACCTGGTCCCAGATCGCGGCGATCGACCTGCCCAATCCCAATGCGGGCACCGATGCGGTGACATTGGCCGATGGGCGTCAGTTGATCGTCTATAACCACAGCGCCCATGCCCCGAATACGCCCGGCGATGGCCCGCGCTGGCCGCTTAATATCGGGTTGTCGGAGGACGGAGTGCATTGGCGCAACGCCCTGACGCTGGAGGCCAGGCCGATGCCCGACGGCTATGCCTATCCGGCGGTGATCCAGACGCGCGACGGGCTGGTGCATGTGACCTATACGTGGAACCGGCAGCATATCCGGCATGTGGTGATCGATCCCAGCTTGTTGCGGTGACCTTGTGGCGTGGCCTTCGACTTCGCTCAGCCTGAACGTAGCGGGGGGATCGTACAAACATCCGTTCGGCCTGAGCGAAGTCGAAGGCCAAGGGATGCACTCGCCACGATGCTGGGCTAAACAGCGGGAATGACCACCAAACCCCCCATCGGTCGCGACACGCGGCTTTGCATGTCGCTGTCGGCGCGGCCCGGCAATTTTGGATCGCGCTTCCACAACTGCCTCTATGAGCTGACCGGGCTCGATTATGTCTATAAATCGTTCAGCACCACCGACCTGGCGGCGGCGGTCGGTGGTATCCGGGCTCTGAACATCCGGGGCTGCGCGATCTCGATGCCGTTCAAGGAAGCGGTGATCCCGATGCTCGATGGCCTTGCCGGGTCGGCGGCGGCGATCGATAGCGTGAATACGATCGTCAACGATGACGGGCGGCTGACCGGCTAATAACACCGACTATGCCGCCGTGGTCGAGTTGATCGCGGATATCGATCGCGCGACGCCCTTCGTGCTGCGCGGGTCGGGCGGCATGGCCAAGGCGGTGGCGGCGGCGTTTCGCGATTCGGGGTTCGGCTATGGCACCATCGTCGCGCGCAACGAAGCGGTGGGACGCGGGCTTGCCGATCTCTATGGCTTTGGCTGGGCGAGCGAATTGGGCGAGGGCGCGCCGCTGCTGGTCAACGTCACGCCGATCGGCATGACCGGGGGCAATGAGGACCAGCTCGCCTTTCCCGAGGCGATGATCGCCCAGGCGGAGATCGCCTTCGACGTGGTCCAATATCCGCCCGAGACGCGCTTCCTGAGCGTGGCGCGCGGCCTGGGTAAGCGGATCATCACCGGTACCGAGGTCGCGACGATCCAGGCACTGGAGCAGTTCGTCCTCTATACCGGCGTGCGGCCCACGCCGGAGCAGGTTCAAGAGGCAGCGGATTACGCGCGGAGCTTGGGCTGATCCTCCCCATCGGAGATGGGGAGGATTTAGACACCGGCCAACTCCATCAGCACCGCCCATTCCGCGTCCCCCACGGGTGACACCGACAGCCGCGACTGGCGCAGCATGGGCAGGTCGGCGAGGCGCGTGTCCGCCTTCATCGCCGCCAGCGTGACGGGACGGGGCAGGGGGCGGTCGGGCGCGACCTGTACCGAGACCCAACGACCATCCTCGCCATCGGCGCGTGCCGCGCGGGTGATCGTCGCGATGCCGACCGCCGCTTTCTCCTTCCCGCTGTGATAGAAGAGCGCCGAGTCGTCGACCGCCATCGCGCGCAGATGTTTGGCGGCGGCGGCGTTGCGCACGCCGTCCCATTCGGTCGCGCCATCGCGGACCAGATCGTCCCAGCCATAGCTGTCGGCTTCCGATTTCAGCAGCCAATGGGCCATGTCGCCGATTTCTCCTGAACCCTGACTAAACGCCGCATTCCAACGCCATTCAGCCCCAAGCGAATAGGAAAGGCAACACGGACGCAGCGTGCGCGTTTTGCCATCAGCGGACCGGGCGTTTGAGTATCGGAGGTTCGAGATGAACGGAATGTTGAAGAAGGTGGGGATGGGCGTCGCGCTGGCCGCGACCGCGCTGACCGCCGCGGCCCCCGCCGAGGCGCAGCGTTGGGGGCGTGGCTGGGGTGGTGGCTATTATCACCGTGATCGCGGTGGCGATGCGGTGGCGGGCGCGCTGCTGGGCGGTATCGTCGGCCTGGGCGTGGGTGCCGCCATCGCGAGCAGCAACCGGCCGCGCTACGTCGAGCGGGACTATTATTACAATCGGGGCTACGATCCCTATTACGCACCGCCGCCCCCGCCGCCGGTGGTGTACCAGTATCGCAGCTATGCACCGCGTTGCTGGAACGACTGGCGTTGGGATCCCTATTGGGGCCGCAGCGTCCCGGTCCAGGTCTGTAACTGAACCACATGGCGGCGTCGGGAGCGATCCCGGCGCCGCTTTTCCTTGGCAGCGCCCCCGAGTCGGCGTTATGGCCCGAGCCATGACCGATACCGTTCCCGATCGCCTGTCCACCAACCCGGACAGCCCCTATTTCGACCAGGACCTCCTCTCGCGTGGGGTCGGCATCCGCTTCAAGGGTGCGGAGCGCCGCGACGTCGAGGAATATTGCATTTCCGAAGGCTGGATCCGCGTCGCGCTGGGCAAGAAGGTCGACCGCCATGGCCGCCCGCTGACCCTGAAGCTGAACGGCGAGGTCGAGGCGTGGGTCGAGAACCCCGCCGATGGCGCGGAAGAGGGTTCGGACGAAGCCGAGGCCTAATCCCCTGGTCCACCCCGGCGAAAGCCGGGGTCCAGTAGCGGTGCCTTGGCGATAGCCTCTCACGCGACCGTCAGCGCGCCACGAACGATGTGGCAACTGGGCCCCGGCCTTCGCCGGGGTCGAGTGACTTATAGGGGCGGGAAACTCCCCAACTCCCGTTCAGGCTGAGCGAAGTCGAAGCCCAAGGGATGTCCTCGCCGCACTTCGACGTCGCTCAGTGCGAACGGGGGGTACGGATCAGGCCGCTTCCATCGCCTCGCCCGCCTCCATCCAGCGCGCCTCCGCCTCGGCCAGCTTGTCGACCACCTCCGCGCGGCGCTTGTTCAGTTCGCCCATCGACAGCTTCGCATGGCGCGGTTCGGCCGCCGCCGGGTCGTTCATCGCCTTGTCCAGCGCGTCGCGCTCGCGGGTCAGCCTGGCCATTTCGTCCTCGATCCCGCGCAGTGTCTTCTTCATCGCGTTGAAGCGTTCGCGCTGTTCGGCGGAGGCTTTCTTGCTCGCCGCCCGGTCGGCCTTGGAGGCGGCGTCGCCCTGGCCCGCATCGCCCTTCAGGACGAAGGCAATATAGTCGTCCAGCGACCCGTCGAACTCCTTCGCCGTGCCGTTGTCGACCAGCACCAGCCGGTCCGCCGTCATCTCCAGCATGTGGCGATCATGGCTGACCAGCACGACGGTGCCCTTGTACATGTTGAGCGCCTGGACCAGCGCCTCGCGCGCATCGACGTCGAGGTGGTTGGTCGGCTCGTCGAGGATCAGCATGTGCGGCGCGTCGCGGGTGATCAGCGCCAGCGCCAGGCGGGCGCGCTCGCCGCCCGACAGCTTGCCGACCTTGGTCGTCGCCTTGTCGCCCGAAAAGCCGAACCGCCCGAGCTGCGCGCGCACCGCCGCCGGGGTCGCGCCGCGCATGATGCGGGTCATATGCTCCAGCGCGGTGTCGTCGGTGTCTAGTTCCTCCACCTGATATTGGGTGAAATAGCCGACGCGCATCTTGCCGCTCGCGTTCATCTCGCCTTCCATCGGCGTCAGTTGCGCGGCGAGCAGGCGGGCGAGCGTCGTCTTGCCGTTACCGTTGCGGCCGAGCAACGCGATCCGGTCGTCCGGGTCGATGCGCAGGTTCAGCCGCTTCAGGATCGGCGTCTCGGCATAACCCACGCTCGCCAGGTCCAGCGTGATCAGCGGCGGGCGCAACTGGTCGGGATCGGGGAAGTCGAAGGACAAAGACGGGTCGTTCGCCATCTCGGCGATCGGCTGCATTTTCGACAGCATCTTGGCGCGGCTCTGCGCCTGTTTGGCGGTCGAGGCGCGGGCCGAGTTGCGCGCGATATAGTCCTGCAACTTGGCGCGCTGCGCATCCTGGTTCGCCTTGGCGGCGGCCAACTGCGCCATCCGCTCGGCGCGCTGGCGCTCGAACGAATCATAGCCGCCGGGATAGAGCGTCACCTTGCCGTTCTGAAGGTGCAGGATATGGTCGACGACATTGTTCAGGAAGTCGCGCTCGTGGCTGACCAGCAGGATCGTCGCGCGATAGGATTTGAGGAAATCCTCCAGCCACATCACCGCTTCGAGGTCGAGGTGGTTCGACGGTTCGTCGAGCAGCAGCACGTCCGGCGCGGAGAACAGGAGCGCGGCGAGCGCCACGCGCATCTTCCACCCGCCCGAATAGCTGGACAGCGGGCGGCCCTGCATTGCCTCGTCGAAACCCAGCCCTTGCAGGATGCTGGAAGCTCGCGCGGGGGCGGTATAGGCGTCGATCGCGATCAGGCGTTCGTAGATATCGCCCAGCTTTTCTGGGTCGCTCTCGGTCTCGCTGCGCTCCATCAGTTCGGCGCGCTCGACATCGGCGGCGAGCACCGTCTCGAACGGGGTGGCGGTGCCGTCGGGGGCTTCCTGCGCGATATAGCCTAGCCGCGCGCCCTTGGGCATTTCCGCGGCGCCGTCGTCGGCCTCCAACTGGCCCGCGATCACGCGGACGAGCGTCGACTTGCCCGCGCCGTTGCGACCGATCAGGCCGACCCGGCTGCCGGGGGGGAGCGCCGCGGATGCGCCGTCGAGGATCGTGCGGCCGCCCAGGCGCACGGTGATGCCATTCAGGTTGAGCATGAGGCGCGCGTAGCAAATCCCGGCGCAAAAGGGGAGAGGGCCCTTTGATCCTCCCCGGAACGGGGAGGGGGACCGCCGTGAAGCGGCGGTGGAGGGGGCGTTCCACAAACGATGTCCTGTGAGGATGCCCCCCTCCGTCAGCGCTCCGCGCTGCCACCTCCCCGTGCCGGGGAGGATCGTGTCCTGACGTCGATCGACATTCCCCATTCCTCCTCTTGCAGGATTCCTCTGCGAAACGGCTCATTTGTGACAGAGGATTTGGGCGAGGCTGTCGCTGCAGGGATCCGGTACGGGCCTTGGTCAGCTTTGGCTGGCCGGTTTGGAGGGGCCGGATCGCCCCGGCTCAGCCAGCGGCAAGGATGGCGGCGCGTCTGAGATTGTAGATGGTGGCAAAGGCGAGGAAGTCTGCGGCGTTCCGCTCGATCGACAGGCATCTGGTGCGCGCCTTGCCGTAGAGGCGCTTCATGGCGCTGAAGACCGCCTCGACAGGGGCGCGCCGTCTGGCGATGAGGTGGTTGCGCCGGGCCTGCCAGCGCGGCAGCTTTGGCATGTAGCGGTGCCGGCGATGCATGATGCGATCCTTGATCCCGGCCGCCTTCAGGGCCTTGCGACGCGCCTGGCCCTCATAGGCCCGGTCGGCATAGACCGCGCCTTCGTCGCCGCAGACCAGCGCGTCGGCCCGTTCGACATCCTGGACCCTGGCCGAGGTGAAGGCCAGCTTGCGGATCAGGCCCGAGCCCTCGTCCATGCCGATATGGAAGCGGTAGCCGAACACCGGCTTGCCGTCCTTGCGCGTCCAGTCGGCACCCGGCTCCTGGGGGTGCGGATCACCCGGCGCGATCCCGTCCCCGCGCGGGGGCTTGCGGGTCGCCTTGACCACCGAGGCATCAAGGATCGTCCCCCGCCGCAGCACCAGCCCCTGCGCATCCAGCTGCCGGTTGATCTCGGCAAAGCAGCGCTCCAGCACGTCCCCCGCCGCCGCAGCCGCGCGAAACCGGCACAGCGTCGTCTCGTCCGGCGTGCCGCCATCCAGCGCAAAGCCGCAGAACCGCCGGAACGACAGCCGGTCGAGCAGCGCCTCCTCCAGCCCGGGGTCCGACAGATCATACAACGCCTGTAGATACAGCGCCTTGACCATCGCCAGCGGCGCATAGGGCGGTCGACCCGTCCGACCCTGCCGCAGCGGCGACACCAGCGGCTCCAGCCGGCTCCAGTCGATCAGCCGCTCGATCCCCGACAGCTTCGCATTCGATCCCAAGCGCGGATCCATCAACGCTTCCACCAGCGATCGCTGCTCGACCATCACCATGCCCTCCTGCCCGCACAGTGAATCACTCAACCATCCTCATTGCCAGACGTTTCGCAGAGGAATCCTGCAAGGGGAGGTGGCAGGCCGTCAGGCCTGACGGAGGGGTGTCGCGCTCTCGATAAGGGGACACCCCTCCACCATGCTGCGCATGGTCCCCCTCCCCTTGCAGGGGAGGAAAAATGACCCTTCAGCCTGAATGATGATCAGGCTTAGCGCGCCGCCAGATTGGTGCGGCCCGCAGGCGGCCAGTTCTGCGCCCCGCACTTCTTGACCACCCATTCGGCCTTCTTGTTCCAGCATAGCGCGTCGAGGCGCGGCATGGTGGCGGCAAAATGTTCGCGGCCGATATAGCGGGGGAAACGCTGCTCGCCATAGGGGGTCAGGCTGTTGCGCAACTCGCGCATCCGATCGACCGCCAGTTCGCCCAGATGCCCGCGCGGGGTGAACACCGCCGCATGCGCGATCGATCCCGCCGTCTGGCAGAAATTGAGCTGGGCCGCGACCGCCGCGAAGCTGGAATAGGTGCGCGTGCCATATTGATCGAGCGCCATCTGGCCTTCGCGCACCGTCTTGCTGGTGCGCTTGAAATAGGCACCCAGCGTATCGAACGCGCCCTTCAACTCGGCATCGTGATCCTTCAGGATCGCGTTGTAGTTGGAGACGGTCGAAAGCATCGGCTCGAACTGGCATTGCAGGGCCGCGACGTTCAGCGCCGCGCGCATGTTCCAGAGCAAGCCCGCGCGCAATTCCGCCGGGGTCGCGCCCGGAAGCGGCTGTCCGATACCGGGTTCGTCCCCCCGAACCGGTTTGCCTTCGAAATTATAGGGCTGCAGGAAAAATTGCGCCGATGCGGGTGCTGCGGCACCCATCCCCCAAAACGCCACGCCGGCGACCAGCGCGGTACGCACCACCTTCATCTGATTTCGATCCTTCCCCCGTAGGGCCTTCGAGCGTCCCGAAACATAACGCTTTTCAGGCTTTTCCCCAAATGGAAATCGCGGGTTCGGCAAGACCGTGCGGTGGACGGTGTCGTTACGGAAGGGCAGCGACATCGCACGGCGCCCCAAGGAAAAGGGGCCGCCCGGTCGCCCGGACGGCCCCTTCCACGTCGGGAATGACCCCGACGATGATTACATCGCGTTGGTCGCGTTGGTCATCATCGTGTCGTTGGCCATCATCATGTCGTTCGACATGGTGTCGTTGGCCATCATGCCGCCGTTCATGGCGCCGTCGACGGCGGTCATGTTGTCGGTGGCGGTGTCCATGCCTTCCGAAGCGTTCATTTCGGTGGTCATGTTCGCGTCGGTGGTGTTCTCGGTGTTCGAGCCGCAAGCCGAAACCGCGAGCGCCGCGCCGGCGATGATCGAGCCCGTCAGGACCTTGGAGATGATTGCACGCATTGGAAGCTCCCTTGATATTAAGGATTTGGAACGGCTTGCTGGCCCTATTACCCAAATCGGGGTGGACATTAATCGGATACCGCCCGGTCCTCAAGTCTCGTTTTGTCGGACCTGCCCCAGGGACTGGAGGAACGCCGGAAGAGTGAACGCTAGCGCCTCGTCAAAGGTTTCCAACGACTTGACGCCGTTTAACGCGAAAAGACTGGTCACGGGGAACTCCGGCAGGCCGCAGGGAACGATTCCACCGAAATGAGACAGGTCGGGCGCGATGTTGATCGCGAAGCCGTGAAGCGTGACCCAGCGCCGCACCCGGACGCCGATCGCGCCGATCTTCGCCTCCGTGCCCCCGTCGCGGGTCCAGATGCCGACCCGCTCGTCGACGCTGAAGGCATTCACCCCCAGCCGGGCGAGCGCGGCGATCAGCCAGTCCTCCAGACCATGGACGAACTGCCGCACATCGCGACCCCGCCGGTTGAGGTCGAGGATCAGATAGCCGGTGCGCTGGCCGGGGCCGTGATAGGTATATTTGCCGCCGCGCCCGGTCTGGAACACCGGAAAGCGCGGATCGACCAGCTCGACCGGATCGGCGCTGGTCCCCGCCGTATAGACGGGCGGGTGTTCGAGCAGCCAGACCAGTTCGCGCGCCTGGCCCTGCGCCACGGCGGCCGCGCGCGCCTCCATCTCGGCGAGCGACTGGTCATAGGGGGTCAGGCCGGGGCTGACCCGCCATTCGATATCGGGCATGTCGGGAAAATGGGTCACGATCGCGGCTATCTGCGCCTGCCATCGCCCTGATGCAAGCGGTGGACAAGCGGGGCGTCGCGGTCGCGATGGCGTTGCACGCTGCGATGGGCTAGGTCGGGGCGATTGCCCGAACGATCAGGGGGCGACCATGTCCGGCTTAAGGGAGGAACGATGACCGTCAGGATCGGATCGGTGTGGGACAGCACGCAACAGGTGCTGGCGGGCAGGGCCGCCATGCTGATCCCCTTCGCCGCGATCGGCTTCGTCCTGCCCAGCCTGTTGCAGCTTCTGGTCCTGCCCCAGGGCGGCGCTTCGTCCGCCGGCAATGTCTCCGGGTCGGGGCTGGTGGTGACCATCATGTCGCTGGTGCTGGGGGTATGGGCGCAATTGGGGATCATGGCGCTGGCGACGCATCCCGCCACCACCTCGGCAGAGGCGTCGCGTGTCGGGTTCCGCCGCTTCTTCCCGGTATTGGGCCTGGCGCTGGCGATCGGTTTCGTCGTCGCGCTGCTGGTTCTGATCTTCATCATCGGCATGGTGGTGTTCGGTTTCGACTTCGCGGCGGCGATGGCGGTGAATGGCGATCCCTCGCGCATGCCGCCGATGCCGGGTGGCGCGGTGATCTTCGCAATGATCTATTTTCTGGTGGCGTTGCCGCTGACGCTCTGGCTGGTCGCGCGGTTGATGCTGACCTATGCCGTGGTCCTCAACGAGCGGCGGGGGCTGGGGGCGTTCCGTCGTTCGATCGCGCTGACGCGGGGCATGACGTGGCGGCTGATCGGCGTGACGCTGCTGTTCCTGATCGTCCTGTCGGTGTCGGTCTTCGCGGTACAGGGCGTGACGGGCGCGGTGTTCCGGCTGATCCTGGGCCCCGACATGCTCTGGCTGGTGCTGGCGGTGACCACCTTGGCGAGCGCGGTGGTCAGTGCGGCGTTCATGACGCTGGCCTATGTCTTCGTCGCGCGCCTCTATGTCGCGACGGCGGGGGAGCAGGCGCTTCGCCAGGACGGCCAGGACGGATCGCCGCAACTCTGATGACATTGAGCATCGTCGCGACTCTGCGGGACGCCTGGGGCCTGTTCCTCCGGGATCGTTCGCTGCTGATCCGGCTGGCGGGGCCTTTCCTGTTCTGGCCCGCGCTGGCGCTGGGGCTGCTGGTCCCCGCACCGCCTCTGCCCGATGAAGGTGTGGGGGAGGCGACCGCGCAGGCCACCGCATGGATCGATTCGGTCGGGCAATGGGCGGGCCAATATGGCGGCTGGTATCTCGCCAGCTATGCCGTCGGCCTGATCGGCACCGCCGCGCTGCTCGCCCTGGTGCTGGGCGAGGGGCGGCTGACCGTGGGGGAGGCGCTAAGCCGGGCACTGGGGATCGCGCCCCGCTATGTGCTGGCGATGGTGCTGGTCGCGCTGCCGGTCGGGGCGGGGATGCTGCTCTACATCCTGCCGGGCCTCTATGTGGCGGGGCGGCTGTTGCTCGTCGGGCCCGTCCTGCTGGCCGAGCGGCCGATGGCGGCGGTGGCGGCGCTGGCCCGCTCGGTCAGGCTGACGCGCGGGGCGGGGTTGCCGATGGCGGCGCTGTCCGCCTGCACCTATCTGGGTGGGATCGTCGCGACCCAGCCCATTTTGATGCTGATCGACCTGTCCAAGGGCGATGGGTCGGGCAATCCGGTAGCGCTGGCGCTGCTCCACGCCGCAGCGGCGGCGGTCGCGATGGCGGCGGGGCTGGCCCAGGCGCTGATCGCCGTGGCCGCCTATCGCCGACTGGTCAATCGACCGGTCTGATCCGGGGGATTTGCGGCGCGGCGTCCTCGGGCAGCAGGCCGAGCGCGCGCGGGTCGACAAAGGTCTCGATCGCGCGCCCCATCGCGGTGAAACCCTGACGCCGATAGAAATTGAGTGCGGAAGGGTGGTCGAGAGTGCAGGTATGCACCCATACCCGCTCGACGCTGGCGGTCCAGGCGCGCATCAACGCCTGCGCCATCAGCCAGCGGCCATGGCCCTGCCCCGCCAGTTCGGGGATCAGCCCGAAATAGGCGATCTCGCATTCGCCCGCCTGACGATGGTCGAGTTCCAGCAGCCCCACTTCGATCCCGGCGCGATCGACCACGGCGAAGACCGACACGGCGGGGTCATGGATGATCGCGGTCAGCATGTCATCGGACATCACCAGTCGTGAGAACCATAGCCAGGGCGCACCGACCCGCGCGAACAGCGTGCGGTATTTGGCCGGATCGGGCTTCACCCAGGCGACCAGGCTCAGCGGCGCGGGCGGCATGGGGCGAGGGCGGGGCCGCTCGCGCATCTCCAGCGTGGTGACGATGGTCGCGACCTCGGTCGCATCGACGGGGATCAATGCCATGGCGCTTACTCCCAGGTCGCGAGCGGCGGCAGGCTCATCAGGATCGCGTCGATATTGCCCCCGGTCTTCAGGCCGAACAGCGTCCCCCGGTCATAGACCAGGTTGAACTCGGCATAGCGCCCGCGCCATGCCAGCATCCGCGTGCGGTCGGCCTCGGTCCAGGGCAGGCCCATGCGCCGCCGGACGATGCGCGGGAAGATGTCGAGAAACGCCTCGCCGACATCGCGGGTGAAGGCGAAATTGCCGTCGAAATCGCCCTCCAGATGGTCGTAGAAAATGCCGCCGACGCCGCGATGCACCTGGCGATGGGGGATGTAGAAATAGTCGTCGGCCCATGCCTTGAACCGCGGATAATGATCCGGGTCATGCGCGTCGCACGCGGCCTTCAGCCGGGCGTGGAAGTCGGCGGTGTCCTCTTCGATGGGCAGGGGCGGGTTCAGGTCCGCGCCGCCGCCGAACCAGCGCTTTGTGGTGGTCAGGAAGCGGGTGTTCATATGCACGGCGGGCACATGCGGGTTCGCCATATGCGCGACCAGGCTGATCCCCGTCGCGACGAAGCGCGGATCTTCGCCCGCGCCGTGGATGGTCTGTGCGAACGGCCCCTCGAAGGTGCCGCCGACCGTCGAGACATTGACCCCGACCTTTTCGAAGACCCGTCCCTTCATCACCCCGCGCACGCCGCCGCCGCCGGGCTCGCCGCTGGGGTCGGTGCGGTCCCAGGCGGTATAGGCGAAGGCGGCGTCCGACCCGGCTTCGCGCTCGATCGCCTCGAATTCGGCACAGATCCGGTCGCGCAGGGATTCGAACCACCGGCGGGCGGCGTCCTGCTCGGCATCGAGCGCGATATCGGGGGTGCGGCTGGTCATCACCGGGGCGTTCTGGGCATGGCCGGGGCGGGGGGTCAACCCGCCATATGCGCCCATCCGGTCTGGCGGCGCGCCTCCGCCATCAAAATCCCGCCGGTGATCGCGACATTGAGCGAACGGACGCCCTCGCGCATCGGCACGCGGACCCGAATGTCGGCGGCGTCATGCACCGCACGCGGCACGCCCGCCCCTTCCGAGCCGAGCAGGATCACGTCGTCGGGCCGGAACGCCATATCGGGCAGCGGCACCGCCCCCAATGTCGTCGCCAGCACGATCCGCCCCGGCGTCGCGGCGCGGAAAGCCTCCCAATCGGCATGGCGCACCACCTCGGCCATGGCCGCATAGTCCATCGCCGACCGGGCGAGCGCACGATGGGAATAGGGAAAGCCCATCGGCTCGATCAGGTCCACCGCGACGCCGAAACAGGTGGCGGTGCGGATCAGCGTGCCGACATTGCCCGCAATGTCGGGCTCATAAAGGGCGAGGCGCATCAGTGGCCGGGAAAGGCGAGCAGCGAATCGACCGCCAGCCCCTCGGCCCGCAACGCCTCCGTGCCGCCCAAGTCGGGCAGGTCGACCAGGAACTGCGCCTGTTCGACCACGCCGCCCGCCTTGCGGATCAGCCGGACGGCGGCGCGTGCGGTGCCACCGGTGGCGATCAGGTCATCGACCAGCAGGACACGCGCACCGGGAACCAGCGCGTCCTCGTGCATCACGATCCGGTCATGGCCGTACTCCAGCGCATAGTCCTCCGCGATGGTCGCGCCGGGCAGCTTGCCGTCCTTGCGGATCAGCAACACGCCCGCGTTCAGCGGCACCGCGAGCGCGGCGGCGAAGAGGAATCCGCGCGCTTCGATCCCGGCGATCAGGTCGACCTCCCCTCGCGTCGCGGCGGCCATCCGATCGATGGCGGTCGCGAAGCCCTTCGGATCGAGCAGCAAAGTGGTGATGTCGCGGAACTGGATGCCGGGCTTGGGAAAGTCCGGGATGGTGCGGATCAGGGCTTTCAGGTCGTCATTGGCGGTCATGCGGGGCGTCATGGGCCGGTGGGGCGCGGGGGTAAAGGGGGAGCGCCCCCGTAACCCTCGCTCCGTTCAGGCTGAGCGAAGTCGAAGCCCATGGGTGGACCTTCCCGCTTGGCAAAGCGCTACCCTTGGCCTTCGACTTCGCTCAGCCTGAACGGAGGTTGGGGGAAGGGGGGCGGTATCCCCAAATAAAAAGGGCGGTCTCCCCTCGGAAACCGCCCCAGTTTCTCACACGGGCAAATCCCGTCTCAGTGTTTCACGTCGCGCCAGACATTCTGATATGCGCCCCAGGCCAGGAAGCAGAAGATCAGGATGAAGATCACCGCCCCGATCCCGGCGGCATGGCGCGATTCCAGCCGGGGCTCGGCGGTCCAGGTCAGGAAGGCGGCGACGTCCTTGGCCATCTGGTCGCGGGTCGCCAGCGTGCCGTCGGTATATTGCACCTGCCCATCCTGGGTCAGCGGCGGCGGCATCGCGATGTTGAGGTTCGCGAAATAGGGATTGTAGTGCAGCCCGGTCGGCGTCTTGACGTCCGGGAACTTGCGCAGCAGTTCTGCGGGCTGGTTGCGATAGGCGTCGGGACCGATCAGCGAATAGACGTAGTTGGTGCCGTCATGCCGCGCCTTGGTCATCAGCGACAGGTCTGGCGGCAGCGCGTTGTTGTTCGCCGCGCGCGCCGCGACCTCGTTGGCGAAGGGCGAGGGGAAGCGGTCGGCGGGCACGTTCTTGCGCGTCGTCGCCTCGCCCGTCTCCGGGTTGATGCTCGGCTGCTCGATCACCCACTGGTTGGCGATCGCCTTCACCTCGGCCTCGTTATAGCCCAGATCCTTCAAGTCGCGGAACGCCACCAGCCGCAGCGAGTGGCAGGCCGCGCAGACCTCCTTATAGACCTGGAAACCACGCTGGAGCTGGCGGCGGTCGAAGCGACCGAGAATGCCGTCCGACGCCAGATGCGCGGATTTGGGGTGCAGGTGGAATTCCTCTTCGGCGGTGGGGGCGGGCGGGTCGGAGACGAGCCCCGATACGCTGCCCCACAGCGCGATGGCGAGGACCAGGGTGAAGGCCGCCCCGACCAGGAATGCGATGCCACGAACCATGTTCAGCTATCCTCTTTCGGTTCGGGTCAGGCCAGGGCCGACTTGGTGGGCGCAGTGCCGCCATGCTTGGACAGCACGGCTTCGGTGATCGAGTTGGGCAGCGGCGCAGGACGCTCCGTCCGCGCTATCCAAGGCAGGATCACCAGGAAGTGGAGGAAGTAATAGGCCGCCGTGATCTGGCTGAGGATGATGAAGAAGGGCGTCGCGGGCGAGCCCCCGCACCAGCCGAGCAGCAGCACGTCCACTACCAGCACCCAGAACGCCACCCGCGCCTTGGGCCGGAAATTGTTCGAGCGCACCGGCGAGCTGTCCAGCCAGGGGAGGAAGAACAGCAGCAGGATCGACCCGAACATCGCCAGCACGCCCCACAGCTTGGCGGGCAGGATGAAGTCGGCGGTGAAGGCGCGCAGGATCGCGTAGAAAGGCCAGAAATACCATTCGGGCACGATATGCGCGGGCGTCGAGAGCGGGTTGGCCGGGATGTAATTGTCCGGGTGCCCCAGATAGTTCGGGAAGAAGAACAGCAGCCCCGCGAAGACCAGCAGGAACACGCCCAGCCCCACCGCGTCCTTGGCGGTGTAATAGGGGTGGAAGGGCACGGTATCCTGCTCGCCCTTCACGTCCACGCCGGTTGGGTTGTTGGAACCCGGAATGTGCAGCGCCCAGATGTGCAGGATGATGACGCCGGCGATCACGAAGGGCAGCAGATAGTGGAGCGAGAAGAAGCGGTTCAGCGCGGCATTGTCCGGCGCGAAACCGCCCAGCAGCCAAATGCGGATGGTGTCGCCGACCAGCGGGATCGCCGAGAAGAAGCCGGTGATGACCTGCGCGCCCCAGAAGCTCATCTGCCCCCAGGGAAGCACATAGCCCATGAAGGCGGTCGCCATCATGAGGAGGAAGATGACCACGCCCAGCAGCCACACCATCTCGCGCGGGGCCTTGTACGATCCGTAATAGAGGCCGCGGAAGATATGGGTGTAGACGACGATGAAGAACATCGACGCGCCATTGGCGTGGGCATAGCGCAGGAACCAGCCCGCGTTGACGTCGCGCATGATCCCCTCGACCGAGTCGAAGGCGACACCCGCATTGGCGGCATAATGCATCGCCAGCACGACGCCGGTGATGATCTGGATAGCGAGCGCGGCCCCCGCCAGCACGCCGAAATTCCAGAAGTAATTCAGGTTGCGCGGCACCGGATAGCCCGCGCCCACGGCATTGTAGACGAGGCGCGGCACCGGCAGCTTCTCGTCCAGCCAGCGCATGAGCGGCTGTTTCGGTTCGTAATGCTTGGCCCAGGGAAAGCTCATCTCTCGGGTCTCCCTTAAGCTGCCGCGCCGACCGTGACGGTCGTGTCGGTGTCGAATTTATACTCGGGAACCAGCAGGTTCAGCGGCGCCGGGCCCTTGCGGATGCGCGCGGCGGTGTCATAGGCCGAGCCGTGGCAGGGGCAGAAATAGCCGCCATAGGGGCCCTTGTTCTCACCCTCGCCCGCGCCCAGCGGCACGCAGCCGAGATGGGTGCAGACGCCCAGGGTGATCAGCCAGTTCTTCTTGCCCGGCTTGGTCCGCTCCTCCAGCGTCTGGGGATCGCGCAGGTCGGACAGCGGCACCGCGTCGGCCTCGGCGATTTCCTTGGGCGTCAGGTTGCGGACGAACAGCGGCTGCTTGCGGAAGCTGGTCTTGATCGCCTGGCCGGGCTCGATCTTGGACAGGTCAACCTCGGTGGTCGACTGGGCGAGCACGTCGGCGGAGGGGTTCATCTGGTTGATCAGCGGCAGGACGATCGCCAAGGCACCGACACCCGCGAAGGACATGGCGGCGACGTTGATGAAGTCGCGACGGCGGGGATCATGGACCTCTTCCTGGAATGGCTCCGGCGCCTCGCCGGGGGGTACGGTGTTCTCCGTCATCGCCATTCGTCCTGTCCCTCCACCTGGTTCGCGTCCGCGATCGATACGCCGTGGCGGTCGCGCCGGATTGTTCCGGTCCTGCGCCGCCCTCTCAACTCACCCGTCCATGATGAACGGTGCTTCAGGTTAGCCTTGCTTGACCGGCTTTGCCAATCCCCTTTGGGCCAATCCCCTTTGGCCCAATCCCCTTCTGCCCCGCTGTTCAGCGCCCATGCATCGCCATGGGTGCAGGAACCATGGCACGACGCGACGGGTTGACCGTCGATCGACGCGGATGACGGACCCCTGCCGCACCCGCATGGCGACAGGCCAGGGATATGGAGAGCGAGGATGGGCCTCGGCAAGACGGGTTGGGCCGCGTTGATGGCGGCCGGGTTGCTGGCACTGGGCGGCTGTGCCGATGGCTATGGCTATAGCGGCGTGTCGGTCGGATCGGGCTTCGGCCGTGGCTATGGCCCCGGCTATTATGGCGGCGGCTATGGTTATGCGCCGTCCTATTATGGCTGGTACAACGACTTTTATTATCCGGGCACCGGCATCTATGTCTATGACCGCTATCGTCGGCCCTATCGCTGGAACGATGGACAGCGGGCCTATTGGGAAGGGCGGCGCGGCGCGTGGCGCGGCGGCCCGATCCGGGATCAGTGGCGCGGCTGGGGCCGTGACGGATGGCGGGGCGACCGCTGGCGCGGGCAGGGCTGGCGGGGCAATGGCGCCGTCGCCCCCACGCCCGGCGTGCCGCGTGCGCAAGGGTGGCGCGGCAATCGCGGTACGCCCGGCGCCGGGCGTGGTGGACCTCGTCCGGGCGGCCCGCGTGGGCCTCGCGGACCGCGCTGAGGCTCAGGCGGCGGGCCGGGTTCGGATCATGACGGTGGGGCGGAAGCGCATGACCGCCACATCGTCCTGATTATAGACGGTCAGCAGGCTGATGACGAAGCCCATGTCCGGTCGACTGGCCGAACGGCGGGTCTCCAGCACTTCCGTCTCGCAGCGTAGCGTGTCGCCGGGATAGACGGGCTTGAGCCAACGCAATTCGTCGATGCCGGGCGACCCCAGGCTCTGAAAGCCGGTGTCCCGGTAATGCGCGACGATCATCGCCATCGTCATCGATGCGGTGTGCCAGCCGCTGGCCGACAGCCGCCCGAAATGGGTGGCCGCCGCCGCTTCGTCGGACAGGTGGAAAGGCTGGGGATCGTAGCGCGCGGCGAAGGCGATCACCTCGTCACGATCGACAGGGCAGGCGCCGAACCGCGCCACGTCGCCCACCGCTATATCCTCCAGCCAGATCATCGCCGTCCTCCCTTATCGCCGCCAAACGCGTCGGAAGGGCGCATCGGTCCCATCCAGGCCGCGGCCGGGCGGCAGGCCGATCAGATCACGGAGCAGGGGTGCCACATCGACATTGTCGAACGGGGCCAGCTTTGTGTCCGGGCGGAAGGCCGGGCCCTGCGCGATAAACAGCGCGGTCATGCTGGGATCGGCATTGTCATAACCATGTGTGCCCCCGGAAAAGGGCTTTTCCGCCGGTTTGGCGTCGATCAGCCAGCCAGCGTCGGCCAGGCAGAAATAGGGCGCGATGCGCGGGTTGCGGCCATAGCGGAAGCGGGCGGGAATCTCGCCCCTCCGCCAGCAATCCATATGATCGTGATGCCCCAGCAGGCGCGCCTCCAGCGCGGCCTCGTGACCGGGCACGGCGCGGATCATCGCGAAGGGGCCGTCTTCGGACATTTCGTAATCGGCCGGGTTCACCACCTGATCGAGCGCGATGACCCGTTCGCTGGAGGTGGCGGCCATGCCATGATCGGAGACGATCACCAGATTGGCGGTCTGGCCCAGTTCGGCCAGGCCCGATACCAGCGCGCCGATCGCCTGGTCGACATGGCCGATCGCGCCGTTCACCTCCGCCGAATCCGGGCCGCCGTCGTGACCGGCGATATCCACCTCGTCGAAATAGAGCGTCAGGAAGCGCGGGCGGGTCGTAGCGGGGCGTCGCAGCCAGTCGATGACCGTATCGACTCGCTGGCGGTCCGAGATGTTCGCGTTGAACTGCAACCAGTTATGCGGACGCACCCCGCCGGTGACGGCATGGTGCCCGCCCGGCTGGAGCGTGCCGCCCCAGGCGACGTTGGAGCCCGGCCACAGTACCGTGGCGGTGGGAATGCCCGCCCGCTCGGCGGTGACCCAGACCGGTTCGGCCTCGTCCCACCAATAGGGCTGGTCGGAGGCCATGGTGAAGCGCTCGCCCGGACGTGCTGGGTCGGTAAAGCTGTTGGCGACGATGCCGTGCCGGTCGGGCACCACGCCGGTCACCAGAGTCCAATGATTGGGAAAGGTCTTGGACGGAAAGGACGGTCGCATCGCGGCGCTCACGCCCTCCGCCGCCAGCCGCGATAAATGGGGGGACAGGCCGCGCTTCAGATAATCGGCGCGAAACCCGTCGATCGACACCAGGATCGTCACCGGTGCGCGCGCTTCAGCGGGGGCGGCGGAAGCGGCTTGCGCGGTGCTGGCGACCGGCGGCAGCGACGGCGGGCTGTAGGGATAGGCGCAACCGGCCAGCAGGGTCAGCGCGAGAGCGGCGAGGGGGAGTCGGGTCACGGTGAGGATCGTCCTTTCGGTCCCACCCGATAACGTGATCTTGTTACACTGGCGAGCACTGGGGCCAGTCCTGATCGACATTCCGATATGCCTTTTCTTTCCCTCTCCCCTCGTTGAGGGGAGAGGGTTGCACAGACTTAGGCGTTGCGAAGCAAAGGCTTAGTCGGAACTGGGTGAGGGGTGCTGCGCTCGAAGAGCGTGCGAGCCTGCGGCTCGCTCAACCCCTCACCCAAGCTGCGTTAGCCAGCAGGCTGGCAAGCTCCGCTAACCCTCTCCCCTATCCAGGGGAGAGGGAGGTAGCAGGAATGTCGATCGACATTCAGCAAGTTATGAACTCAAGCCAACACCAACCATCTTTGCGCGCACAGGCGCGGAGGACGCAGAGGAATCCTGTTCGCACCACAGCGCGCCTCCGCATCGTCCGATAGTAAAGACGGACTGTGATCGCCGCGGGCACACCCTCTCTGCGTTCTCCGCGCCTCCGCGCGAACACATTCTCCGCAGCTTCGCGCGAAAATGAATGTCGATTGAGCTTGGACGTGACCAGGATCGGCAGGGAACCACGTAGAGCCAAGTCGCCCGGGATTTGCCGTCAGGTTACGGGAAAGAAGCGACGAATCTCGTCCTCGCTGTTGAGCAGGAGCAGGCGGAGCCGGGCCTCCGCGTCGCTGGGCCGGTCGCCGGGAAGGCCCGCCATCGCCCATTCGCCAAACGCGGGCGCATCGATCATCCGGTCGTCCAGAATGACGATGTCGGTATCGCGCGGATCGCGGGCGATTCGCTCGAATGCCTCCGCGATACTGTCGGCCGGTCCTTCGATCAACTGGCGATACTGGCCCTCGCCGATCCACAACAGGCCCGAGATACCGTCCATGCCGTTGTTGCGACGCGACGTCGCCAAAATCGCCTGATGATCGGCGCGCACATCGTCGCCGACCGGGCGGCTGCTATAAACGATGCGACGATACGGGCTAACATGGATCATGATAGGGGCGTAACGGGCCGATCGCGTCCTGCAAAGCAGGAATGCGCCAGCCGGTCGAAGCCGACCGGCGCATTATGGATCACACGTTGAAGCGGAACAGCATCACGTCGCCGTCCTGGACGACATATTCCTTGCCTTCCGCGCGCAGCTTGCCCGCATCGCGCGCGCCCGCTTCGCCCTTGAACGCGATATAGTCGTCAAAGGCGATGGTTTCGGCCCGGATGAAGCCGCGTTCGAAATCGCTATGGATTTCGCCGGCCGCGTTGGGGGCCTTGGCGCCACGATGGACGGTCCAGGCGCGCGCTTCCTTCGGCCCGACGGTGAAGAAGGTGAGCAGGTCGAGCAGCGCGTAACCGGCCCGGATGACGCGGGCCAGGCCGGTTTCCGACAGGCCCAGCTCCGACAGGAATTCGCCGCGATCCTCAGATGGCATGGTCGCGATCTCGGCCTCGATCGCCGCCGACACGACGACCGCCTGCGCGCCCTCGGCAGTCGCCTTCTCGAACACGCGTGCCGAGTGGGCGTTGCCGTTGGCGGCGTTCGATTCCTCGACATTGCAGACATAGAGGACCGGCTTGGCGGTCAGCAGTTGCGCCTGCGCAAAGACGCGGGCTTCCTCCTCGTCCTTCGGCTTGGTCAGGCGGGCGGGCTTGCCCTCGCGCAGCAGGTCGAGCGTCTGGCCAAGCACCGAGGCGGCGATCTTGGCTTCCTTGTCGCCCTGCTGACCCTTTTTGATGAAGGCGGGGACGCGCTTTTCCAGGCTTTCCAGGTCGGAGAGCATCAGCTCGGTCTCGACCGTTTCGGCGTCGGCGATGGGATCGACCTTGCCCTCGACGTGAGTCACGTCGCCATCCTCGAAGCAGCGCAGGACATGGACGATCGCGTCCACCTCACGGATATTGCCCAGGAACTGGTTGCCCAGCCCTTCGCCCTTGGACGCGCCGCGCACCAGCCCGGCGATGTCGACGAAGGCCAACTGCGTCTCGATGATCTTGGCCGAGCCGGCGACCTCGGCCAGCTTGTACAGGCGCGGGTCGGGGACCGCGACGTTGCCGACATTCGGCTCGATCGTGCAGAACGGATAATTGGCGGCCTGCGCCGCCGCCGTTTCGGTCAGCGCGTTGAAGAGGGTGGACTTGCCGACATTCGGCAGGCCGACGATGCCGCAGCGGAAACCCATGCGTCGCTTATCCTGTGGATCAAGGGGAAAGCGCCCCTCTAGCGATGATGGGGATATTTCTCAACCGATGGCGGGTAGGGCGCTAATCCCCACCTTCGCTCAGACCGAACGGGGGCGGGGTGTTCAGGCGATCCCGACCATCATCGCGGCGGCATAGGCGAGGAGCATCATACCCAGCGCGCCCGAAAAGCCCATCAGCACCAGGCCCATATAATAGAGCATCGGCGGATGGGCCCGCTTCGCTTTCTTGTTCCGCCCAAGACCCGACAGGACGAAACTCGCCAGCATGCCAAAGGTGAAGACACAAAATTCGAGCATGGGCGTAACGTCCGGTCCTGGGGCTGCGATCGGCAATCCCCCTAACCGATATAGGTTAACCGCACGATATCACCGCGACGGAACGCCCCGATTTATCGCCGAAATGATGGAACTTTTCGGCTCATCGCGGGTCTGCGGCGCGTCGTCGTTCCTATCGATAGTTGAAGCTGACGCTGATCCGTTCGCCCTTGGCGCCGTTGGGTACAACCTCGTGCCGCAGCCAGCTTTCCCACAGCAACACGGTGCCCGGTTCCGGCGTCGCGGTGGCGAAGGTGGTCAGGTCGTCGGGCGCGTCGGGGCGACGGGGCGGGGCGGCCATCAGCATCGGCAGGCGCGGGTCCTCCAGTTTCAGCGCGCCCGAGCCCCTGGGCATGGCGACGTAGAGCGTGCCCGACACCACCGAATGCGGATGGATATGCGCCGAATGATGTCCGCCCGGCTTCAGGACATTGACCCACAGGCTGTCCAGCTTCAGCTTGCGCCCGCCCAGGTCGAAGGCGCATTCCTCGGCGAAGCGCGCGACATGGCGGTCCAGCTTCTTGCGCAGGTCGGCGAACACCGGATCGCGGATCGGCAGGTCATTGAGCGAGGCGTAGCTGGTATAGCCGCGATAGCCATGCTCCTTCGACCAGCGCCGCCCGGCGCGATCGTCCTCGGCCAGCGCCCAGCAGCTCTGCTCGATCTCCTCCAGCAGATCGGCATCGTCCAACTGCCCCTCATAGAGCAGCGAGGCGAAGAGACGCCGCACGCTCATGCCGCATCCCCCAGCCGTAGCGCCACGTCGTTGACGAAGCGCACGTCATCACCTTCGGCCAGCCAGTGCGCCTCCGCCGCCACCGCGCCGAGCAGGTCGGACAGCGGCTCGATCTCCGCCTTGGCGTAATTGCCCAGCACATGGCCGGTCACCCGGTCCTTATGCCCCGGATGGCCGATGCCCAGCCGCACGCGGCGAAAGTCCGGCCCCAGATGCTGGTCGATCGAGCGCAGGCCGTTATGCCCCGCCGTGCCGCCGCCGGTCTTCACCTTGACGCGGAAGGGCGCGATGTCGAGTTCGTCGTGGAAGACGGTCAGCGCCTCGACCCCCAGCTTGTAGAAGCGCAGCGCCTCGCCGACACTGCGGCCGCTTTCGTTCATGAAGGTGGCGGGCTTGAGCAGCAGGATCTTCTGCCCGCCGATCCGCCCTTCCTGGGTCCAGCCCTGGAACTGCTTCTTCACGGGGCCGAAATCATGCACCTCGGCGATCGCGTCCATCGCCATGAAGCCGACATTGTGGCGGTGCATCGCATATTGCGCGCCCGGATTGCCCAGTCCGGTCCAGACCTGCATGTGATATTCCTCTTCGCGTCTTTGGCCATGGCCCCTAGCATCGGGGAGGCGGGACGCACAGGGTCAGGCGGTCAGCCGATCGATCGCGCGTGCCGTCATCCGGCGATAGGTCTCGTCGGAATAACGATGCGTGCCGACGAAATGGACCAGCCGCTCATCGCCCGAGAGGGGGGCGAGCCAATAGTTGCAATAGCGCGCATAGGGCAGAAGCCGCGCGCCCGGTTCGTTGGCTAGCAGGAAGTTGGAGGTCACCTGTTCGCTGCCCCAGCGCCACCAGATATCCTTGCCGACCAGCCGGGCCGCCTCCGTGGAGAAGCGTGTCGCCTCCGCGCGTCCGCTCGGTCCCCCGCGCGCAAAGCCTGCAAAGCCCGAACAGCCGCGTATATAGGCGTGACGCCCGGCATCGGCATGACCGGCGAAGCGCGATTCGACCAGGGTCTGCATATGCACGGGCCCGGCTACCGGGCCTTGCGGATAGCGCCGGGCGACAAAGTCGGGCAGGGTCTGGATACCCTTTTCCTCGGCATCCGGATCGCCCAGCAAGATGAAGCTGGCATTGGCGGCGATCGCGGCCCGCACCTCGGCCATGTCGCCCAATGTCACCGTGTCCGAATCCAGCTGGACGACATAATGATGGGCGCGAAGGTCGAGGACCGTCAGCAGCCTTTCCCAGGTGCCTCCTTTCGGACAGGTGCCGGTATCGACATCGGCCAGCCGCAGCATGGCCGGCGATCCGCAATGATGGGACAGGATGCGCTTGTCCGCCTCGGTCAGGCTGCCGTCGTCGAGGATGACGATCCGGCCCATCCTAAGATGATGGTGAAAGGACTTCACCGCGACCAGATAGGGCAGCAGCGTTACGGTGCCGATCATCGAAAAGATGACCACGCCATCATCCTTGGGGACGATCGGCGGCGTCGCCAGAATGGGGGCCGCGTCGCGGAGATGACGCTTCATCCGCCGCGACCGCGCCAGCCGATCGACCGCGCGAAAGGCGAGGTCGAAGCCCGGCAGATGACGGATCGTGTCGATCATGGTCGCCCTGATGAGCCAGCCGGACCGACCCGGCAAGTCACGATCCGTATGGGCGGAGAACCGATTCGGGACCGGCGGGATTTAGATCAGGCCCTGGGCGCGCAGGCTGACATGGCCCGAGGTGCCGATGATCAGATGGTCGTGCACCGTGATCCCCAGGTTGCGTCCCGCCTCCGCGATGGCGCGGGTCACGTCGATATCGGCGCGGCTGGGCGAGGGGTCTCCGCTGGGGTGGTTGTGGACCAGGATCAACGCCGCCGACCCGCATTCCAGCGCGCGACGGATGACCTCGCGGATATAGACCGGGGCCTGATCGATCGAGCCTTCGCCCATCAGTTCGTCGCGGATCAGCATGTTGCGGGTGTTGAGGTGAAGCACCCGGAACCGCTCCACGCCATGATGCGCCATATCGGCATGGAGATAGTCGAGCAGCGCCTGCCAGTTGGACAGGATCGGTCGCCGCGCCGCATCCGCCTGGACGAGTCGCAGCGCGCAGGCATGGGCGATCTTCAACGTCGCCGCCGCCGTCTCGCCCACCCCGTCGACCCGTTGCAGCGCGATCGGATCGGCGGTCAGCACCCCGCCGATATCGTGGAATTCGCGCAGCAGCGCCTTGGCGATCGGCTTGGTATCGCGGCGGGGAATGGCGGTGGTCAGCAGATATTCGAGCAGTTCATGATCGAGCAATCCGCCGCCCGCCAACAATCGCTCGCGCAGTCGTGCACGATGCCCGGCATGGTCGCCTTCGCGACTCGGACCCTGATCCCGCCCCTGATCGCCCATGTCATTCCCCCTGTCGGGACTGCATAGGGCGGGCGAGGGGAACTGTCGCCGGGCTTCATGCGATTGCGTGCGGCGCGACCATGTGGCTATGACATAGGTCAGGTGGAAGGAGTGGCATCGGGGTGGAGGGCGCGAACGAGGAGGTCGGACCGCGCATCGGCCCGACGCGACGCTTCCGTCGCCTGCAACATATCCTGATCGCCATCGCGCTCATCCTGTTGGTCGCGCTGATCGCGCTGTGGATCGCGCGCAAGTCGCTGGCCGGGGATGCGATCGACCGCGCCTTGGCCGAGCGCGGCGTGCCCGCCCGCTACAAGATCGCCGATCTGGGGCTCGGTCGGCAGAGGCTGACCGATGTGGTGATCGGCGACCCGGCTCATCCCGATCTGGTTGCCGACTGGCTGGAGACGCGGACGCGCATCGGCCTGTCGGGGCCGGTGATGACGGGGGTGCGCGCCGGGCGGGTGCGGTTGCGCGGGCGGCTGGTCGACGGGCGGATCACGCTGGGCACGCTCGACCGGTTGATGGGCCCGCCCTCGGGCAAGCCCTTCGCGCTGCCGGCGCTCGACGTGGTGGTCCAGGATGGCGGGATCAGGCTGGACACGCCGCAGGGGCTGATTGGGCTCAGCCTGTCGGGACAAGGCGTGTTGAGCGACGGTTTCACCGGGCGGCTGGGCGCGGTCGCGCCGCGTCTGACCTTGGGCAATTGCGTCGCGAGCGGGCTGGCCGCGCCGCTGCGGGTGCGGATCGTGCGCGAACGGCCGACGCTGACGGGACCGGTCAGGCTGGCCGGGCTGGAATGCGGCGAGGTGACGGCGCGCCGACTCGCGGCACGGGTCGATGTCACCCTCGCCGCCGCGCTGGACCGCTGGCAGGGGCGGGCGACGCTGAACGGCGCGGCGATCCGCCATCCCGCGCTGGCCGGCACCTCGGTCGACGGAACGATCGACTTTGCTGGAGACGCGGCGGCGACCGGCGGTCGGCTGGCGATGACCGCGCGGGGGCTGGCGGCGCGGGTCGGTCGGGCGGAGCGCGGCGTCGTCGAGGGGCGCTATCTGGCCGGTCGCGCGATGCGCTTCGACGGGCGGATGCGACTCGGCGGCGCGCAAATCGACCCTGCCCTGCTCGCCCGGACCCGAAGTTGGAGCGCTGCGACCGCCGCCACCCCGGTCGGGCCGGTGGTGCGCGCGATGCTGAACGCGGCGGCGCGGAGCGGACGCCGCTTCGCCGCCGATCTGCGGCTGGCGCTCGACCGGCAAAGCGGGCCGCGCGCGGCGGGCCTGTCGGTGCGCATACCCAGCCTCGCGCTGGCCTCTGACAGTGGCGGGCGTATCGCCTTTCGCGGCGAGACGGGCCTTGTCTATGACGCGACCGGACTGCAGGTCGATACGACGCTGGCGACCGGGGGCGGGGGACTTCCCGCGATCCGCGCGACGCTGCGCCAGGCGGCACCGGGCGCGCCGATTCTCGGCACGGCGGCATTGGCCCGTTACGAGGCGGACGGCGCGGCGCTGGCCTTCGACCGGATGCAGTTCCGGGCTGCCGCCCATGGCGAGACGGCGGTCACCACGCGGATGGCGCTGTCCGGGCCGATCAGCGGCGGACGGATCGACGGGCTGGTCCTGCCGATCGCGGCGCGCTGGGACGGCGGGCTGAATATTCGGATCAATCCCGATTGCCAGCCGCTGGCCATCGACCGGCTGGCCCTGTCGGGCCTGCGGCTGGACCGGGTGGCGACACGGCTTTGTCCGCTCGATGGCGCGCTGGTACGGCTCGACGGCACCCGTCTGGGCGGCGGGGCCCGGCTCGGCCCGACGCGGGTGGTGGGTCAGATCGGCAGCAGCCCGCTGACCGTCGCGGCGGCGACCACCCGCTTCGCGCTGGCCGACCGTTCCTTCGCGCTGACCGGTGTGGAAAGCCGTATCGGCCGCCCCGAATCGCCGACGCGGATCGACGCGGCGAACCTGACCGGGCGGATCACGCCGGAGGGGATTGCGGGCCGGTTCGACGGCGGCGCGGGGCAGATCGGGCAGATTCCGCTGCTGCTCCAACAGGCGGCGGGCGATTGGCGGCTCGCGGGCGGCAAGCTGTCGCTGAACGGCGATTTGCAGGTGCGCGACGCCCGCGCCGAATCGCCCCGCTTCCTGCCCATGGCGGTGCGCGGCGTCGCGCTGACCCTGGCGGGCAACCGGATCGACGCGACCGGACAGTTGTTCGAGCCGACCAAAGCGGTGAAGGTCGCCGATATCACGATCCGCCACGCGCTCGACCGGTCGGAGGGTATGGCCGATCTGGCTGTGCCGGGCATAAGCTTCACCAAGGAATTCCAGCCGGAGCTGCTGACCCCGGTGACCAAGGGCGTGATCGAGGATGTCCGGGGCAAGATCACAGGCCAGGGCCGGATCGACTGGGACGGCAACGGCGTCCGCTCGACCGGACAGTTCGGGACCGACGGGATCGACCTCGCCGCCGCGCTGGGCCCGGTCAGCGGGATCGCGGGCACGATCCGCTTCACCGACCTGCTCGCGCTGGAAAGCGCCCCCGGCCAGGTCGCGACGGTCAAGACGATCAATCCCGGTATCCAGGTGACGAACGGCGTCGTCCGCTATCAGACGCTGTCGGGCGCAAGGGTGAGGGTGGAGAGCGGGCGCTGGCCCTTTGCGGGCGGTACGCTGACCCTCGACCCGACGCTGCTCGACTTCTCGCAGCCGGTCGAACGGCGCATGACCTTCCATGTCGAGGGGGCCGCCGCCGACCAGTTCCTGCTCCAGTTCGACTTCCAGAATCTGAACGCCACCGGCGTCTTCGACGGCACGTTGCCGATGATCTTCGACGAGCGCGGTGGGCGGATCGAGGGCGGGCGGCTGGTGGTCCGGCCCGGCGGCGGCAGCATCGCCTATCTGGGGGAGATCAGCCAGAAGGACCTCGGCCTGTGGGGCAATCTGGCCTTCGGAGCGCTACGTTCGCTCAATTATCGCAGCTTGCGCATCGACATGAACGGCCCGCTGGCGGGCGAGATGGTGACCGATGTCCGCTTCGCCGGGATCAGCCAGGGCAAGGGGGCGAAGACCAATTTCCTGATCCGGCGGCTCCAGCGGCTGCCCTTCGTCTTCAACGTGCGGATCAAGGCGCCTTTCCGCGGGCTGCTCGATTCGGCCCAGTCCTTCTACGATCCGCGCCGGCTGATCCAGCGCAACCTGCCCGCGCTTCTCGACGAGCAGAACAAGCGCGCCGCCCCACCCGCCAATCCGCCTATTCAGCCTTCCGCAAGCGAGACCGTGCCATGAGCGTAACAGGATTGAAAATGCTGGACAGGATGCCGATCTTGGGTGGAGCACGATGGATGCCGGTCGCGCTTTTGGCGATGAGCGGGGGATGCGTGAACATCTCCGCGCCCGACAAGCCGATCGAGATCAATCTGAACATCAATGTGACGCAGGAAGTGGTATATCGCCTGGATGGCGAGGCCAAATCGCTGATCCAGCAGAATCCGGGGATATTCTGATGAAGACGAAGACGATCATCCTGACGCTCGGCGCGGTTGCGCTGTTGGGTGTGTCGGGCATGGCGATGGCACAGCGTGATCCGGCCTATGCGGCGGCGCGCGCGGCAGGGCAGGTCGGCGAACAGCCCGATGGCTATCTGGGCATTGTCGGCGCCGCGACGCCCGAGCTGCGCACGCTGGTCAACAGCATCAATATCCAGCGCAAGGCCGCCTATACCCAAAAGGCACAGGCGAGCGGCGCGACGGTGGAGCAGATGGCCTTCACCAGCGGCTGCAACCTGATCGCGCAGACGGCGAGCGGCGAGAAATACAAGACGCCCGAAGGGGTGTGGAAAACGCGCACGAGCGCGCCACCGGAACGCGCCCCGGCCTGCGTATAAAGCGCTTCTTCCTCCCCTCCCGCAGGCGGAAGGGTCTGGGGGAGGGGACTCGGGTAGCGTTCGGGCCAGCGGTGTGAGGAGCGGGCCGGATTCCGTGCGACCAAAAAGCGGCTCGCTCGCCGACAGCGCCAGCCCTCCCCGACCCCTCCCGCCTGCGGGAGGGGAGAAGAAGAGGGAAAGGTAGGATGGCCCCCCCTGTCGTTCCCCGGACACAATCCTTAACACATCTGTCACAACCTCACCCCCAAGCGGTTGACTTGGGGAGACACGCTTTCTAAACGGGCCTCGCCTTGGCGGGGTCGCTCGCCGTTCGCGCGCATTCTCCCCTTCGGTGACGAAAACAGGTGAGGGTGGCTGCGTGGCGGAGAAAGAGCCCGGACAGGACTTTGGCGATGCGGACGATCCGCGTCTGGCCGCGCTGGATCAGCGATTGGCCAAGGCGAGAGCGGACGAAACATCGCGGCAGGGGGTGAAGGTGGACGCCGACAGGGGTTATTCCCAGGGCAACCGCGTCATCTCCGCGCTGATCGGAAGTCTTGTCGGCAGTGCGTTGATCGGCTGGCTCTTCGACCGCTGGTTCGGCACCGCGCCCTGGGCCCTGATCGTGATGCTGTTCCTGGGGATCGGCGTGGCGTTCAGGCAGATCATTCGGATTTCTGGTGAGCGCCCGGAGTAACCGGGCGTTCGTCATATGTGGGAACGAAGCAGCGTGGCGGCAGAATCGGGCGGCAAGATTGATCCGATGCACCAGTTCCTGATCGAGCCGGTGCTCGGTCAGCACTGGGTGGTCGGCGGCTACGACCTTTCCTTCACCAATTCCGCTTTGTGGATGGTGGCGACCTTGGTCGCGCTGTGGGTGTTCATGATCGGCGGCATGAAGCGCGATCTGGTCCCCGGTCGCTGGCAGGCGGCCGTCGAGGGCTTCACCGGTTTCGTCAATTCGATGCTGACGTCGAATATCGGGCCGGAGGGCAAGCGTTTCCTGCCTTACGTCTTCTCGCTGTTCATGTTCATCCTGTTTGCGAACGTCCTGGGCCTGCTGCCCTTCGGCGTGGTGCCGGGTGTCCATCCCTTCACCGTGACCAGCCATGTGACCGTCACGGGCGTGCTCGCGCTGATCTCGTTCGCGATCGTGCTGATCGTCGGCTTCGGTCGCCACGGCTTCCACTTCTTCGCGCTGTTCGTGCCGCACGGCACGCCGCCGCTCATGATTCCGCTGATCTTCGTGGTCGAGCTGATGAGCTTCCTGGTGCGTCCCTTCTCGCTGGGTCTGCGACTGTTCGTCGCGATGACCGCGGGGCACATCCTGCTGAAGGTTCTTGCCGCCTTCGTCATCAACGGCATCAATATGGGCCCCGGCTATGCCGCGCTCGTCACGCTGCCGAGCTTCCTGCTGATGATCGGCATCACCCTTCTCGAACTGCTGGTCGCCGCGATCCAGGCCTATGTCTTCGCGCTGCTGACCTCGGTCTATCTGAACGACGCGGTCAACCTGCACTGATCCGGTAACGCCGGACCGGGCGGGCGGACGCGCCGCCGACTTGAATACCCAAACGACCCTTTTTGAACTGGAGTGATTGAAATGGACGCAGAAGCTGCACGGATGATCGGCGCCGGCCTGGCCGCGATCGGCATGGGCATCGCCTCGCTCGGCGTGGGCAACGTGTTCGCCAAGTTCCTCGAAGGCGCGCTGCGCAATCCGGGTGCGGCGGACAGCCAGCAGGGCCGCCTCTTCATCGGTTTCGCCGGTGCCGAGCTTCTGGGCCTGCTCGCCTTCGTGACGATGATCATCCTGGTGTTCGTCGCCCAATAATTCTGATCGACCGGGCGGTCGGCGATCGCCCGGTTGATATGGCAACGAGGACTCCATGCCCCAGATAGCACAGATCAGTGCGACCTATGCGTCGCAGATCTTCTGGCTCCTGATCACCTTCGGCCTACTCTATTTCGTGGTCGGTCGTGGGATGGTGCCCAAGATTCAGGCGACCGTCGACGCTCGCGAAGCCCGTATCGCCGGTGATCTGGCGGCGGCGGAGGCCGCGCGTGCCGAGGCCGACCGGGTCGAGGCGGCATGGCGGGCCGAGATGGACGCCGCGCGCGTGGCCGCGATGGCCGAAACCAACGCCGCCAAGGCACGCGCCACCCACGCTTTCGAGGCGCAGGTGAAGGCGGCCGATGCCGACCTGGCCGAGCGTCTGGGTCATCACGACCTGGCGATCGCCAATGCCAAGGCCGAGGCGATGGCCAATCTTCAGTCCGTGGCGGCGGACGCGGCGCGCGATCTCGTCGCCAAGCTGTCCGGCGTCCAGGTGGGCGAGGATGCGGCGGCCGACGCGGTGCGAAAGGTGAGCGCGCATGGCTAATCATTCCGCGAACGGCGCGCTGACCAACGCCGATGCGCTGCTGGCGCAGAACCTGGCCGATGCCGCATCGGCCGAGGGCATGACGCAAAAGCCGATCCGCGAGGGCGATGGGCTGGCTGGGGGCCTGACCGGCAACACGGTCGCGCCTGCCGAAGCCGAGCATCACGCCGCCAGCCCGACCGCGCTGGGTTTCGATTCGACCGGCTGGGTGGCGCTGGCTGCTTTGGTCGTGCTGATCGGGATGCTGGTGAAGAAGGTGCCGACGATGATCGGGCGTTCGCTCGACCAGAAGATCGCCGGTATCCGCGCCCAGCTCGACGAGGCGACCAAGCTGCGTCACGAAGCCGAGGCGCTGAAGGCCGAATATGAGGCCAAGGCCAAGGCCGCCCATGCCGATGCCGAGGCGATGCGTGTCCAGGCCCAGCACGAGGCGGGCCAGTTGCTCAGCAAGGCCAAGGCCGATGCCGAGGCGCTGATGGAGCGTCGCGCCAAGATGGCCGAGGACAAGATCGCCGCCGCCGAGCGCACCGCGCTGGCCGAGGTCCGCGCCCGCGCTGCCGAGGCTGCTGCCAAGGCTGCGGGTCTGCTGATCGCCGAGCATCACTCGGCCGATGCCGACCGGGCGATGATCGACCGCAGCATTTCGGGGCTCGGTCGCCCGAACTGATCGGCTACAGGGCCGGGAACTGGACCGCGCTTCGGGAAGCCGAGGCGCGGTTCGGTCGTTTCTGGCACTGGTCCCTGACTTCGCTCAGCCTGAACGGAGGTTTGGCTATCCTATTCCTCCCCAAGCTCCGCTTGGGGAGGGGGACCGCCGGGCGAAGCTCGGTGGTGGAGGGGCAAAACCCCAACCTTGTGGCCTGCCCGTCCAAGGCGGGCCCGCATCGCCGCCTCTTCCGGGTTTCCGGCGACGATGCCCATTCCCGAGCCCGTGACAAAGGAGACTCTCCGATGGCATGGGTCATTCTGGGCATTGCCGTGATCACCGAGATTTGCTGGGCGCTCAGCCTGAAATGGGCGGCGACGCTGGCCACCTGGCAGGCGTCGAGCGTGCCGATCATCCTCAGCTTCGTGAATATGGGCCTGCTGGCGCTCGCCATGCGCGGGCTTCCGGCCGGGACCGCCTATGCGGTGTGGACCGGGCTGGGCGCGATCGGCGTGGTGATCGGCGGGGCGATCGTGTTCGGCGACCGGATCGCGCCGATCCAGGCGGGCTTCATGGCCCTGACCGTGATCGGCGTGATGGGAACCAAGCTTTTCGCACAGGGGTAATCTCACGCGAAGCCGCGAAGACACGACGAAGGAGGTTCGCGCAGAGGCGCAGAGAGCGCGGAGGAGCTTCCGCTATTTTCCTGCCGTCGCCCCAGCGCAGGCTGGGGCCTTTCACGACAAGATCCCGGCCTTCGCCGGAACGACCGTTGGGAATTCTCCTCTGCGTCCTCCGCGCCTCCGCGCGAACAAAAAAGCTTCGCGTCCTCGCGTCTTCGCGCGAACCAATCATACGCACCGGACTGGCGATCCGACCGTCGCGCCCCTAAATCGGGGCCAATGTCCGAGCCTCCCGTCGACCGCTTCAACGAAGAGAAATCCACCTTCACCCTGCGCGGTGCCGACGCGCCGGATCTAAAGGCGGGGGTGGCGGCGATCCGCAACGTGCTGGCGACCTTGCCGCTGCGGCCCGGCGTCTATCGGATGCAGGACGCACGCGGCGACGTGCTCTATATAGGCAAGGCGCGCGCGCTGAAGAACCGCGTCGCCAATTACACCCAGGTCGATCGCCTCCCCAAGCGCCTGCAACGCATGGTGTCGCAGACCCGGTCGATGACCATCGTCACGACCAACAACGAGGCCGAGGCGCTGCTGCTCGAGGCGCAACTTATCAAGCGCTATCGCCCCGCCTTCAACGTACTGTTGCGCGACGACAAGAGCTTTCCCTTCATCCTGCTGCGCAACGACCATGATTTCCCGCGCATCCAGAAACATCGCGGCGCACGCCGGGCGGTCGGCAATTATTACGGCCCCTTCGCCAGCGCCGGCAGCGTCAACAACACACTGAACGCGCTGCAAAAGCTGTTCCTGCTCCGCTCCTGCACCGACAGCTTCTTCAAGGGGCGCGACCGGCCGTGCCTGCTCTACCAGATCAAGCGCTGCTCTGCGCCCTGCGTCGGCCGGATCGACGAAGCCGCCTATGCCGAACTGGTCGCCGATGCGAAGAACTTCCTCGGCGGCAAATCGACCCAGGTCCAGGCCAAGCTCGGCAAGCAGATGCAGGATGCGGCGGAAGCGATGGACTTCGAACTCGCCGCGATCCTGCGCGACCGGCTGAAGGCGTTGACCTTCATCCAGGGGACGCAGGCGATCAATGCGGAGGGCGTGGGCGACGCTGATATCTTCGCGTTGGCGTGCCGCGAAGGGGTGATGGGCATCCAGGCCTTCTTCATCCGCGGCGGCCAGAATTGGGGGCATCGCAGCTTCTTCCCCGCCCACACCACCGACGTACCCGAGGAAGAGGTGCTGACCAGCTTCCTCAGCCAATTTTACGAGGAAGTGCCGCCCGCCAAGACGATCCTGCTCGACCGCGAACTGCCCGAGGGCGCGCTGTTGACCGAGGCCTTGGGCGAGCGCGCCGGGTATAAGGTGCAACTCAACGTGCCCCAGCGCGGCGACCGCCGCCGCCTGCTCGACCAGGCGAAGCGCAACGCCGTCGAGGCGCTCGACCGGCGGCTGGCCGAGTCGACGACGCAGGCCAAGCTACTGCGCGAGGTCGCCGATTTCTTCGACCTGTCCGAACCGCCGCAGCGGATCGAGGTGTACGACAACAGCCATATCCAGGGCACCAACGCGCTGGGCGCGATGGTCGTGGCGGGGCCGGAGGGGTTCCAGAAGGGCCAGTATCGCAAGTTCAACATCAAGGGGAACGAGGCCGCGACCAACGACGATTTCGGCATGATGCGCGAAGTCTTCCGCCGCCGCTTCGCCCGCCAGTTGGAGGAGAACCCCGACCGCGACGACGCGACCTGGCCCGACCTGGTGCTGATCGACGGCGGGCGCGGGCAATTGAACGCGGCCAAGGCGGTGCTGGAGGATCTGGGCATCGAGGATGTCTGCCTGGTCGGTGTCGCCAAGGGCCCGCATCATGGCCGCGAGGGGCGTGAGGTCTTTCACATGATGGACGGCAGCGAACGAATGCTGCCGGTCAACGCGCCGCTGTTGTTCTACCTCCAGCGGCTACGCGACGAGGTCCACCGCTTCGTCATCGGCGCGCACCGCGACAAGCGCGCCAAGGCGATGGGCGCCAGCCCGCTGGACGAAGTGCCGGGCATCGGCCCGGCGCGGAAGAAGGCGCTGCTGATGCACTTCGGCACGGGGCGGGCGGTGCGCAATGCCAGTCTGGAGGACTTGCGGAAGGCGCCGGGGGTTAGCCAGGCCGTCGCACAGCAGGTGTACGACTTCTATCATAGCCGGTGAGGGGGCGTGCCTTTGCTCCTCTTCAGTCGTTCAACCAATCCGCAGTGATCTCGCCGCTATGCCCCTCCGGCGCCAGTGCGGCGCGGAGGGCTTCCAGCAAAGGCGGCAGGCCTTGCACGAAGGCATAGGGCGGATTGACGATGAAAAGGCCCGCGCCGTTATAGATGCCGGGCTGATCGGCGTCATATAACCAATGCTCGACGACCAGGAATTTCGGGATGCCGAGCTTGCGCAGCTCATATTTCCACCGCTGATGCGTGGCGCGGTCTTTCAGCGGATACCAGATGACCGTCACGCCATGTGCCCATTTGCGGTGCGCCGCGGCGAGGGTGGCCGTGATGCGTTCGCGTTCGTCGGTCTGCTCATAGGGCGGATCGACCACCACCACGCCGCGCGGCGTACGGGTCGGAAGCATGGCCAGCCAAAGCTCATAGGCATCGCGCTCATGCACGGCGGCAGGGGTCCCGCGCATCGCGCCGCGCAGGGCACGGGCGTCCTCGGGATGCTTTTCGTTGACGATCAGCAGATCCTGCTCCCGCAGAAGCTGCACCAGGAACCTTGGCGAGCCGGGGTAGAGGCGGGGCTCCGCCTCGACATTCACCGCCCGGACGGCGGCGCGATAGTCGTCCAGCAAGGGGTTCGTGTCGGCAAAGGCCCGGACCACGCCCTGTGCGGCTTCGCCGGTGCGTTGCGCCTGCTCACCGCCCAGGTCGTAGAGCCCGCAACCGGCATGGGTGTCGATCAGCGTCAGCGCGCCCGGTTTTTGCTGCAAGGCCCGGACCAGCGCGATCAACAGGCTGTGCTTGGCGACATCGGCGCTGTTGCCGGCATGGAAGGAATGGCGATAATTCATGGATGTGCGGAACCCTGCCGATATGTCTTTGAAGGCGTTATGGGGCGACGAAGCCGCTATCTGGAGCCGGGAGCCTTGCCCGGGCTGGAAATCTCCTGGAACTGGCCCGGCGCGATCCCGGCGACGGACCAGTCGCCGATCGACCAGCGGACCAGCCTCAGGGTCGGCAAGCCGATGGCTGCCGTCATGCGGCGCACCTGTCGATTGCGTCCTTCGCGAATGGTGAGCTTCAGCCAGCTGTCGGGAATGGATTTGCGCTGGCGGATCGGTGGATCGCGCAGCCACAGGTCGGGCGCGTCGATACGCGTGACGTCGGCGGGCAGGGTCATGCCATCGTTGAGCCGTACGCCCCGCCGCAAGGGCTCCAGTTCCGGCTCCTGCGGATCGCCTTCCACCTGCACGAGATAGGTCTTGGGCATTTTGAAGCGGGGATCGGCGATCCGCGCCTGTAGCCGTCCGTCATCGCAGAGCAGTAGCAGGCCCTCACTGTCCCGATCGAGCCGCCCGGCGGGATAGACGCCCTTCACATGGATGAAGTCCGACAAGGTCGACCGAACCGTTGGAGATCCGCGGTCGGTGAATTGCGATAAGACCCCAAAGGGTTTGTTGAACAGGAGCAGCTGGGCCATGCCGCGCTCATAACGTTCGGCGGCGGCCATGTCTTCCGGCGCATGTCGTCGCCATCCATGGCATCCCGCCCCAATCCCCCCTACATCCTGCCCCATGCACCGGGTCGCCCCCGCCATCATCCTGTCGGTTCGGCCGCATGGCGAGCATGGGGCGATCGTGCGGGCTTTGACCCGCGAGGATGGGGTGCAGCCGGGCTATGTCCGGGGCGGGCGGTCGCGGGCGCTTCGGCCGGTGCTGCAACCGGGGAACGGGATCATCGGTGAGTGGCGGGCGCGGACGCCTGAGCAACTCGCCGCGCTGACCATCGAGCCGGGGCATAGCCGGGCGGGGTTGCATAGCGAGCCGCTGGCCGCTGCCGGGATCGAGTGGCTGTGCGCGCTGACGGCCGCAGCGCTGCCCGAGGAACAGCCTTATCCCGTGCTGTACGACGCGCTCGACGCCGTGCTGACCGCGATCGAATCGGCCCCCTCCGCGCGCGGCTGGGCGGGGGCGCTGGTGCGGTACGAACTGCTGCTGCTCGGGCAACTCGGGTTCGGGCTCGATTTGGAGCGGTGCACCGTAACCGGCGGGGCCGAGGACCTCGCTTTTGTCAGCCCCAAGAGCGGCGCGGCGGTGTCGGTGGGTGCTGCGTTCGGTTATGAGGCGCGGCTGTTCCCGCTGCCCGATTTCCTGCGCGAGGGTGGGGCGGGGGACTGGCCCGACATCTTCGCCGCCGGGCGGATCACCGCGCATTTCCTGGCGCGGGATATTCTGGTCGGTCTGCGCCATGATCCCATGCCCGCCCGTGCGCGGTTATTCGATCGGTTCAAAAGGGCGGTTGCGTGATCTGACCCCTCAAGGCAAAGGGCGCTCCGAACACAGACAAGACAAGGGGCCAGCCATGGCATTGATCGCGATCCTCGCCGGTGACGGTATCGGGCCGGAAGTAACGGCGGAAGCGCGGCGCGTGCTGGAGGCGCTGGATCTGGGCCTGACCTTCGAGGAGGCCAAGGTCGGCGGGGCGGCCTATGAGGCGGCGGGCCATCCGCTTCCAAAGGAGACGTTGGCGGTGGCGGAGCGCGCCGATGGGTTGCTGTTCGGTGCGGTTGGCGATCCGCGCTTCGATAACCTTGAGCGCGCGCATCGGCCCGAACAGGCGATCCTTGGCCTGCGCAAAGCGTTCGGCCTGTTCGCGAATTTGCGCCCCGCCCGGCTGTTCGAGGGGCTGGAGGATGCCAGTTCGCTCCGTCCCGAGATCGCGCGGCGCATCGACATGGTGATCGTGCGCGAACTGACCGGCGATGTCTATTTCGGAGCCAAGGGGCGTGGCACCACCGATGCGGGCCTGCGCGAAGGCCATGACCTGATGCGCTATGACGAAGAGGAAGTGGCGCGGATCGCCCGCGTCGGCTTCGAGACCGCGATGCGCCGCCGCCGCCGCCTGCTGTCGGTGGACAAGGCCAATGTGCTGGAGACGTCGCAGCTTTGGCGCGACGTGGTGATCGAGGTTGCCAAGGATTATCCCGAGGTCGCGCTCGACCATATGTATGTCGACAATTGCGCGATGCAGTTGGTGCGCGATCCGGGCCAGTTCGACGTGATCCTGACCGGCAATCTGTTCGGCGATATCCTGTCAGATCAGGCGTCGATGTGCGCGGGGTCGATCGGAATGCTGCCCTCCGCCGCGCTGGGCGCGACCGGCAAGGGGCTGTACGAGCCGATCCATGGCTCGGCCCCCGATATCGCGGGGCAGGGCAAGGCCAACCCGTGCGCCGCGATCCTGTCGGCGGCGATGATGTTGCGCCACTCGCTGGGCATGAGCGAGGCTGCCGACCGGATCGATGCGGCGGTCGCGGGCGCGATCCGCGATGGTGCGCGGACCGGTGACCTGGGCGGCAGCCTGTCGACCCGCGCCATGGCCGACGCGATCCTCGAGCGCCTCTGACACGTATGGGTGCGCTCCTCGAACTCGCGGTCGTCATCCCGACCTTCAACGAGCGCGCCAATGTGCCCGTGCTCATCGCCAAGCTCGACCAGGCGCTGGCCGGGCGGCGGTGGGAAGCGATCTTCGTCGACGACAACAGCCCGGACGGCACGGCGGATGCTGCGCGCGAACTGGGGAAGGTCGATCACCGCGTCCGGGTGATCCAGCGGATCGGGCGGCGCGGCCTGTCCTCCGCCTGTATCGAGGGGATGTGTGCCACCGCCGCAGCCGTCGTCGCGGTGATCGATGGCGATTTGCAGCATGACGAGACGCTGCTGCCGAAAATGCTCGACCGGTTGCAGGCGGAGCCCGATCTCGACCTGGTGGTGGGCTCCCGCTTCGTCGAGGGCGGCGGGACCGGGGACTGGGACCGCGACCGGGTGGCCAAGTCGGCCTTCGCCACGAAGCTGTCGCAGCGGGTGCTGAACGTCGATCTGTCCGACCCGATGAGCGGCTTCTTCATGGTCCGCACCGCCGTCGCGCGCGAGACGGTGCCGTATCTGTCGGGAATCGGCTTCAAGATACTGCTCGACATCATGAGCGCCTCGCCGCGCCCGCTTCGCGCCGCCGAGATGCCCTATGTCTTCCGTTTGCGGACCGAGGGCGAGTCGAAGCTCGATCATGTCGTGGCGATGGAATATCTGATCGCGCTGTACGACCGCCGCTTCGGCAAGGTGGTGCCGGTGCGCTTCGCCATGTTCTCGGCCATCGGGGTGCTGGGCGTGGGCGTGCATATGGCGGTGCTCAGCCTGTTCTTCGTCGCTCTGGGCGCGAGTTTCCTCGCCAGCCAGATCGTCGCGGTGGCGGCGGCGATGACGTTCAACTTCTTCCTCAACAATGCGCTGACCTATCGCGACCGGCGGTTGCGCGGGTTCAAGCCGTTGCTCGACGGATGGGTGTCCTTCTGCCTGGTCTGCTCGGTGGGGGCGATCGCCAATGTCGGCGTCGCGGCCTTCCTGCACGATGCGCGCGCGAACGAGTGGGCGGTGTCGGCGCTGATCGGGGTGCTGATCGGAGCGGTGTGGAATTACGCGCTGTCGTCGCGGTTCGTCTGGGGGCGGTATTGATTTTGGGGCGTGCACTTCGACTTCGCTCAGTGCGAACGGACGTTAGTTCAGCCTAAGCGAAGTCGAAGGCCAAGGGAAAACCTCACCGCCAATCCGCAAACCACGTCCAGCGCGAAAACGAGGCTGGTCCCGCCAGCGCGCCCGCCGTCAGGATCGGATGGAAATAGACGAACAGGCATACCGCCCCGACCAGATAGGCCTCGTCCCAATCCCGCATCCGCGCTCGCCACCGGTCGATCGCCACCGCCAGCGCGATCGACAGCCAGATGGCGGGTAGGAAGTAATAATAATAGAAGCCCAGCGACTTGGGGATGATCGCCCAGACTGCGAACCCACCGATCCACAAGCCCGCCGCGACGCCCAGCCGGACCTCCCGCGTCCGCAACCAGCCCAGCGCGCACGCCGCCACCGCGATCAGCCCGCCCCACATCACCGCCGGATTGCCGAGCAGGAAGATGCCCCGCCGCGCTCCGTCCGCGACCTCGTAGAAATACCAGATCGGCCGCCCGATCACTGGCCAGCTCCACCAGATCGACTGGTAATGGTGCGGCGGCAGGATTTGGGTCTGGCGCGCATACATCTCCCATTGGAAGGGCAGGAGGTTCGCCCATGTCATCGGCTCGCGCGCATAGAAGAAAGCGGGCGCGAAGGTCGCGGCATAGGCGATGGCCGCTCCCAGCCCGAGCAACCCCCAGGCCGACCACCAGCGCAGGCCCGGCCAGCGGCTGGTATCGCCCCGCTTCATCAGCACGAAACCGATCGCCGCATAGCCGAGATAGGGCACCGCCGCCCACTTCACCCCGACCGCCAGCCCCAGCAACACCGCGCCCAGCCCCCAGCGCCACCGGCTCTGTGTGGGGGTTCCCCGCATTGCCCAGCCCATCGCGGCGACCGCCAGCACGACGAAGGCCGCCATGAACCCGTCGAGCATCGCGATCCGCGCCTGGACCAGCACCATGAAATTAACGAGCGTCAGCACCGCACCGATCGCCGCGGCCCGCGTCCGCCCGGTCATCAGCCAGACGATCGCGAATACGCCCCCGACGATCGCCGTCCCCGCCAGCGTCGACAGCGCCCGCCATCCGAGCGGATTGTCGCCGAAGATCATCATGCCGAGCGCGATCAGGGCCTTACCCAGCAGCGGATGCTCGACATTTACCGGCCCCTCCAGCGCCAGCAGCGTGCGCGCTGCGGGGACGTAATGGATTTCGTCGAACACCAGCATGTGCGGTGTCGTCAGCCGCCAGCAGAACAGCGCCTGCGCGGCGACCAGAATCGCGAGCAGCGCCGGGACCGGACGACGAAAGGGGGCGAGCAGACGGCGCATGCCATGGTCATGGCGGCGGAGCGGGGGCGGGGCAATGGGGTTCCATCGCGGTGGGGGAACGTCGCTGTCAAATGGTCTGACAATTTGACGAAGCCGCTCGCCCATGGCACCCATGGGGAAAGCGGCGGGGCAGGCGTGGGAATGACGCCGACCCTATCCGCCACGATCAAGGCGTTTCGGGAGAGTGATGTGAGGCAGGCGGTTCGATCCACGGTCATTGGCGGGATTCTGGCGGCGACGGCGCTGTCCCCGCTCGACGCACAGGCCCCGACCGCCAATGACGGCCCCGCCCGCAGCTTTTCGGTGCAGGGCAAGGGCTTCCTGCGCAACGGCCAGCCGCATCAGGTGATCTCGGGCGAGATGCACTATGTCCGCATTCCGCGCGCCTATTGGCGCGACCGGCTGCGCAAGGCCAAGGCGATGGGCCTGAATACCATCACCACCTATGCTTTCTGGAACGCGCATGAGCCGCGTCCCGGCGTCTATGATTTCAGTGGCCAGAACGACATCGTCGCCTTCATCCGCGATGCCCAGGCCGAGGGGCTGGACGTGATCCTGCGCCCCGGTCCCTATGTCTGCGCGGAATGGGAGTTGGGCGGTTATCCGGCCTGGTTGCTCAAGGACCGCAACCTCGTGCTGCGCTCGACCGATCCGAAATATACCGCCGCGGTCGATCGCTGGCTGATGCGGCTGGGGCAGGAGGTGAAGCCGCTGCTGCTCAAGAATGGCGGGCCGATCGTCGCGGTGCAGCTCGAAAACGAATATGGCGCGTTCGGCGACGATCAGGCCTATCTGCGCGGGCTAGAGGCGACCTATAAGCGCGCCGGGTTTGCCGACGGTGTCCTGTTCACCTCGAACCAGGGCGGCGATCTGGCCAAGGGCTCGCTGCCGGGCCTGCCCTCGGTCGTCAATTTTGGGTCGGGCGGGGCGCAAAGCTCGGTCGCCAAGCTGGAGGCCTATCGCCCCGATGGCCTGCGCATGGTCGGCGAATATTGGGCGGGCTGGTTCGACAAATGGGGCGAAGAGCACCATGAAACCGACGGCAGGAAAGAGGCCGAGGAAATGGCCTATATGCTCAAGCGCGGCTATTCGATCTCGCTCTACATGGTGCATGGCGGCACCACCTTCGGCTGGATGAACGGTGCGGATTCGCACACCGGCAAGGACTATCACCCCGATACGACCAGCTATGACTATGACGCGCCGATCGATGAGGCGGGCAATCCCCGCTACAAATATGGCCTGATCGCCGCCGCCATCGCCGAGGTGACCGGCAAGCCCGCTGCGCCCACGCCCGCGCCGACCGTGGCGACGACCTTCCCGGTGTCGGCGGTACGCCGCAGCGCGTCGCTGTGGGACAATCTCCCGACCCCGGTGCGCGCGGCCCAGCCGATGACGTTCGAGGAACTCGACCAGAATTACGGCTATGTCCTCTACCGCGTGACCGCACCTGCGGGTGCAGCGGGGCCGCTGACGCTGAAGGGCATGCACAGCTATGCCCAGGTGTACCTCGACAAGACGCTGGTCGGGACGCTCGACCGGCGGCTGGACCAGGAGACGGTCGAACTGCCCGCGCGGACCCGGCCGACCGTGCTGAACATCCTAGTCGAGAATACCGGCCGGGTGAACTATTCCCACGCGATCCGCACCGAGCAGGCCGGGCTGACCGGCGCGGTGACGCTGTCGGGCTCGCCCTTGCGCGACTGGCAGATGTTCCGCCTGCCGATGGACGATCTGGCCAGGCTGAAGCTGTCGGCCAAGCCGTGCACGGGCCCTTGCTTCTACGAGGCGAGCATGACCGTCTCGACGCCCGGCGACACCTATCTGGACATGCGCGGGGCGCATAAGGGGCAGCTATGGTTGAACGACCATAATCTGGGTCGTTTCTGGGCGATCGGGCCGGTTCATACGCTCTATACCCCCGCGCCCTGGTTGAAGGCGGGGGCGAACCGGATATTGTTCTTCGACCTGACTGGGGATGCCAGCAACAAGCTGACGACGGTGAACAAGCCGATCTGGGGCAAGGTCACCAATCATCGTGAGGCCCAGTAAATAGGGGGCATGCCCCTCCACCACCCGGCTGACGCCGGGCGGTCCCCCTCCCCATCGGAAATGGGGAGGATTTGTGAAGCCCATTCCTCCCCAAGCTGCGCTTGGGGAGGGGGACCGCCGGGCGACGCCCGGTGGTGGAGGGGCATGCCCCCCCGTCCGGACTTACCGAACCGCCGCCGCCTGGTTCGCCACGATCGCTTCGCGCTGTTCGGGGCTCATCGCGCTGGCGTTGACGTCGGCCGCCTTGATCGCATCGGCGCGGTCCTCGGCATAGTCGCGGGTCTTTTCGGCCTGTTTGTCGAGCATCTTGGCTTGGTTGCGCAGCGCGTCCGCCTGTGTTTCCATGCCGCCGGCGCGGTTGTCGGCGGCCTTCTCGACATTCTCGGCGAGATTGTCGGTGCCCTTGCTGTTGCATGCCGACAGCGACACGAGGCCTGCGGCCAGCAATAGAGTGATGCGGGTCTTCATGGTCTTCCTCCCTGTTGGAACAGGCCGACATAACCGGATCGGGCGCATTTCCGTTCCGCTCGGGTAACGGTGACACATGGGGCGGGCGTCGGAATATCCTTGAACCCCGCTCCCCGGACCGGCAAATGGGCGGATATGAAGCGCAAGACTGGCCAGGACCGTTCGATCACCACCAAGTGGCGCCCCGCGACGCAGGCCGTGCGCGGCGGCACCGCGCGGTCGGAATATGGCGAGACGTCCGAGGCGCTCTTCCTGACCTCGGGCTATTGCTATGATCGGGCAGGGGACGCGGCGGCACGGTTCGCGGGCGAGCAGGAGGGGATGACCTATTCCCGCCTCCAGAACCCGACCGTCGAGATGCTGGAACAGCGCATCGCCCTGCTCGAGGGCGCCGAGGCGTGCCGGACCATGGCATCGGGCATGGCGGCGATGACGGCGGTGCTACTCTGCCAGTTGCAGGCGGGCGACCATCTGGTCGGCGGGCGCGCGGCCTTCGGATCGTGCCGCTGGCTGACCGACACGCTGCTGCCCAAATTCGGCATCGCGACCACCGTGGTCGATGCGCGCGATCCGCAGGCGTTCCTGGATGCGGTGCGGCCGGAGACGAAGGTCTTCTTCTTCGAGACGCCCGCCAACCCGACCATGGACGTGGCGGACCTGGAGGCGATCTGCGCCATCGCGCGCGAGCGCGGCATCACCACGGTCGTCGACAATGCCTTCGCCACGCCCGCGCTCCAGCGGCCGATGGAGTTTGGCGCGGACGTCACCGCCTATTCCGCCACCAAGATGATGGATGGGCAGGGCCGCGTGCTGGCGGGTGCGGTGTGCGGTACGGAAGATTTCATCACCAACACGCTGCTGCCCTTCACCCGCAACACCGGGCCGACGCTGTCGGCGTTCAACGCCTGGGTGGTATTGAAGGGGCTGGAGACGCTGGACCTGCGCATCCATCGCCAGTCGGAATCGGCGATCAAGGTCGCCAAGTTCCTCGAAACCCGCGTGCCGCGCGTGCTGTGCCCCGGCCTGCCCAGCCATCCGCAGCATGACCTCGCCATGCGCCAGATGAAGGCGGCGGGCAGCATCTTCGCGATCGAACTCGATGGCGGACGGACCCAGGCGCACGGCCTGCTCGACGCGCTGGAACTGATCGACATCTCGAACAATATCGGCGATTCGCGTTCGCTGATGACGCATCCCGCCTCGACCACCCATGCCGGGGTCGCCGAGGACAAAAGGATCGAGATGGGCATCGGCGAGGGGATGCTGCGCCTGAATGTCGGGCTGGAGGATGCGGACGACCTGATCGACGATCTCGACCAGGCGCTCCGCGCCGTGGGTCTGTGAAGGCGCTCTTCTCCCATGCGCTGACCACCGGTCCGGTGACGGTCCGCGTGTCGGTCAGCTATCTGCCCGAACAGTCCGAGCCGCAGCGCGGGCGCTGGTTCTGGGCCTATCATGTCCGTATCGAGAATGATGGCGAGCAACCGGTGCAGTTGCTCACCCGCCGCTGGATCATCACCGATGGGCGCGGCGCGCGCCACTCGGTCGAAGGCGAAGGGGTGGTCGGCGAACAGCCGGTGATTCAGCCCGGCGCGTCCTATGACTATGTCTCGGGCTGTCCGCTGGCGACGACCAGCGGTGCGATGCAGGGCAGCTATCGCATGGTCGGGGCCGACGGCATGACCTTCGACGCGGCCATTCCCCAGTTCGCGCTGGTCGCCCCGGCGGTGGAATCATGAAGCGGACGCATCTTCCACTCAATGGCCTGCGCGTGCTGGACGCCGCCGCCCGTCACCTGAGCTTCACCCGCGCCGCCGACGAACTGGCGGTGACCCCGGCGGCGGTCGGCCAGCAGATCCGCGCGCTGGAGGATACGCTGGGCGTCGTCCTGTTCCGCCGCACCACGCGCGGGCTGGAGCTGACCCCGGAGGCCGAGGCGGGCCTGGCGCCGCTTCGCGCCGGTTTCCTGCAATTCGAGGATGCGGTCCGCGCGATGCAGGCGGGCCAGTCGTCCAAGTCGCTGACCATCGCCGCCCCGCGCGACGTGACCGAGAAGTGGCTGATGCCGCGCCTCGCCGCGATCGCCGCGAGCGATCCCGATTTGCGCTTCTCGCTGATCGCATCGGACGAAGGGCTGGACTTCACCGAGGCCAATCTGGACCTCGCCATCCGCTGGGGCGACGGACCCGGCGGGCTGGAGGGCGAGGCGATCGAGTCCGACGGGATGATCCCCATCGGCCCCGCCGATGCGCCGCTGATCGCCTGGCCGGGCGCACCGGAGGAGGGCACACCGCTGGTCCGCGTCACCGATGCGGGTCTCGCGATCGATGCGGTCGCGGCGGGGCTGGGCCGCGCGGTCGTGCCGCAACTGCTCGCCGAGCGCGATCTGGCCGAGGGGCGGGTCGTTGCGACAGGCGAGGCGGTGCCCTCGCGCATGGGATATTGGCTGGTCGCGCCGCTACCCCAATGGCGGCAGCAGAAGGTCAAGGCGTTGGTCGAGGCTTTGGGGGGCTAGCCGCACCGATCCTCTCCGAAATGGATGGGATTGCGAACGGAATTGCGGACGTTTCCGAAGCCCGATTGTCATCGTCGCCAAATTGCGCTTTGATCCTCCCTTAGCAGAGGGGGAGAGAATTCATGTCAGACCTGAACCGTGCTGAGATCGCCAGGTCGCAACTGATGTACGACGCCAACCGAAAATCGGTGGGAGTCGCGTATCTGCTGCTGATCTTCCTTGGGGGATTCGGCGCGCATCGTTTCTACCTGGGAAGGACGGGGTCAGCGGTGGCGATGCTGTTGCTGAACTTGTTCGGATGGGTAACGGTCTGGCTAGGTGTCGGGCTGATCTTGCTCGGCTTTGCCTGGCTCTGGCTGTTTGTCGACCTGTTCCTAGTACCCGGCATCGCACGCAGCCATAATATGCGGTTGGCCAACGACCTGACCGGCGGCCATCCTGCGATGATCTGACCACCCCCACTCCTCCCCAAGCTCGCTTGGGGAGGGGGACCATGCGCAGCATAGTGGAGGGGCAGGCGACGTCGTCGGCGGGGCAACCCTTGACTAAGATACCGCCCTACCGGTCGGAAAGGGCGGTCAGGCCGTCGCCTCGGCGTCGTAGCGAACCGGGAACTTCTTGGCGCAGAACGCGCAATCCACCTGGATCAGGCCATCGGCGTCCGCCATGTCGCGGCGTTCCTCGACCGAGAATTTGGTGATGACGCTGGCGATGTAATCCGCTGAGCAGCGGCAACCGCGCACGATCGCCGGAGCCTGGGTCACGCGGACATCCTGTTCCTCGTTGAACAGCCGCCATACCAACGTCTCCAGCGGCAGTGCGGCGTCGGCCAGCTCCTCGGCCTCCATGGTCTGGCCCAGCGCCTGGACATGCTCCCATTCGGGATGGTCAAGCTTGACGTGCAGCCGCTCGCGGCCTTCCTCGCCCTCGGGCAGATGCTGGAGGAACAGGCCGCCCGCGACGGTGCGCCCGTCGGGCCCCTTGCTGATCCCGACGCGCAACAGGCTGGGGATCTGCTCCGACTGGGTGAAATAGCTCTCTGCCGCCGCCGACAGCGTCTCGCCGTCGATCGGCACGATGCCCTGATAACGCTCGCCGGTCACCGCCAGGTCGAAGGTGATCGCCAGATAGCCCTGGCCGAACAGCGCGAACAGCGTCGGGTCGGCGGGCAACTCGGCAAGCTTGTCGGCATCGAACTGGACATAACCGCGAAGCTCGCCGCCGCGATAGTCGCACACCAGCAACTGGATCACGCCCGTATCGCTGCGCGTCTGGATGGTAAGTTGGCCGTCCGCGTCCTTCAGCGTGGTGCCGATCAGCGCGGTCAGGGTCAGCGCCTCCGCCAGCAACCGCTCGATTGCCGGGGGATAGGCGTGCGCCGTCAGAATCTCGTCCAACACCGGGCCCAGCCGCACCAGACGCCCGCGCGCATTCTGCTGGGGAATGGTGAAACCGATCGCACGGTCGAGTTCGGGCAGGGTGATGTCGGTCATGCTCGTGCCTTTACGCTCCGGTTGGCGGCCGGGCGATATGGTGCCGGTCTGGCAGGGAAAGAGAAAAGGCCGACGAACCCGCCGGCCTTTCCTTAGATAGGATGGGTCGGCCCGCGATCAACCGATCTGGCCGAAGCACCAGCGCAGGACGGACTTCTGTGCATGGAGCCGATTCTCCGCTTCCGGCCAGATCAGCGACTGCGGACCGTCGATCACCTCGCTCGTCACTTCCTCCTCGCGATGCGCGGGCAGGCAGTGGAGGAACTTCGCATCCGGCTTGGCCAGCGCCATGAGGTCGGCATTGACCTGATAGGGCATCATCGCGGCCAGCTTTTCCTCAGCATGGGCCTGGCCCATCGAGATCCAGGTGTCGGTGACGACGATGTCCGCGCCCTCGACCGCCGCACGCGGATCGGTGGTGCAGGTCGCACGCCCCCGGCCCAGCTCCAGCGTACCCGGTGCCGGGTGATAGCCATTGGGGCAGGCGGCGACCACGTCGAAGCCGAGCAGCCCGCCCGCCTCGACGATCGAGTGCAGCACGTTGTTGCCGTCGCCCAGCCAGGCGACCTTCAGGCCCGACAGGGTCTTGCCCGCCTCGATCACGGTCAGCAGGTCGGCCATGATCTGGCAGGGGTGCGACAGGTCGGTCAGGCCGTTGATGACGGGGACACTGGCATAATGCGCCATCTCCTCGACCTTGGCATGGTCGTCGGTGCGGATCATGATCGCATCGGTATAGCCCGACAGGATGCGCGCGGTGTCGGCGATCGTCTCGCCGCGGCCCAACTGCATCGTGCCCGCATCGAGCACGATCGAGGTTCCGCCCAACTGGCGGATCGCCATGTCGAAGCTGACGCGGGTGCGGGTCGAGTTCTTCTCGAACACCATGGCCAGCGTGTGACCGGCGAGCGGGGCATCGGCATCGGCGCGGCCCTTGGTGAAACCGGCGCGGGCGGCCTTGCGGGCCTGGGCATCGGCAAGAATGGCGGTCACACCCTCGGGACCGGCGTCGGCGAGGTTCAGGAAGTGGCGGATCGTCATGGGGCAATACTCCGTCCCCCGGCGATTGGCGTCGCCGGGGTGGCAGGGATCATCAATCGTCGGCGGCGGGGACATAGACGCGCGCGGCGTCCGACAACTTCGTCGCGAACTCGGTGATGTGGCTTTCTTCGATGGTCAGCGGCGGCAGGATGCGGATCACATTCTCGCCAGCCGCGACCAGCAGCAGCCCGTGATTGTCGCGGCAATGCGCCACGAAACGACGGCTGTCGCTCTTCATCTTCAGGCCCTGCATCAGCCCGTGGCCGCGCACTTCCTCGAACAGATGGTCGAAGTTCGGGATCATCTGCTCCAGCGTCGAGCGCAGGCGCTGGCCCATCGCCTCGACATGCTCGAGGAAGCCCGGTTCCTGCATCACGTCCAGCACCGCCTCACCGGCGGCCATGGCGAGCGGGTTGCCGCCATAGGTCGAACCGTGGGTGCCGATCACCATGCCCTTGGCCGCTTCCTCGGTCGCCAGGCACGCGCCCAGCGGGAAACCGCCGCCGATCCCCTTGGCGACCGCCATGATGTCGGGCGTCACGCCGTACAGTTCATGCGCGAAGAACTTGCCCGTCCGGCCATAGCCGCACTGCACCTCGTCCAGAACCAGCAACAGGCCATGCTCGTCGCACGCTTTCCGCAGCCCTTGCAGGAATTCCATGCTGGCGGGACGCAGGCCGCCTTCGCCCTGGATCGGCTCGACCAGGAAACCGGCGGTGTTCTCGTCGATCAGCGCGAGCGCGGCCTCCAGATCGTCGAACGGCGCATAGGCGAAGCCCGGCAGCAGCGGCTCGAACCCGTCGCGCATCTTGGGCTGGTTCGTCGCCGAGATCGCGCCCAGCGTCCGCCCGTGAAAGGCGTTGTTGAACGTGATCAGCGTATGCTTCTGCGGATTGCCGTTCGCGAAATGATAGCGACGCGCGGTCTTGATCGCGCATTCGACCGCCTCGGCACCCGAATTGGTGAAGAACACCGTATCGGCAAAGGTCGAATCGACCAGCCGCTGCGCGAAATGCTCACCCTGCGGGCTGCCGTACAGGTTCGACACGTGCATCAGGGTGGCGGCCTGTTTGGCGATCGCCTCGACCAGCTTCGGGTGGCCATGGCCCAGCGCGTTCACCGCGATCCCGGCGGCAAAGTCCAGATATTGCTCGCCATTTTCGCCATAGAGGTAGACGCCCTCGCCTCGGACCGGACGCACCCCGCACCGTGGGTAAACGGGCATCAGGGCGGTGATGGTCACGGAACGTCTCCTTCAAACAGCAAAGGGCGGCTCAAAGGGCCGCCCGATGGCACGTTAGCCGATCGCAAAAAGCGAAACAACACCCGCCCGGTCAGGCGTCGATCACCTCTTCGTCGAGGCGCGCCGCATTTTCCTGGATGAAGGCGAAGCGGTGGGCCGGGTTGTTGCCCATCAGCCGATCGACCAGATCCTTCACACCCGCGCGTTCCTCATATTCCTGGGGCAGGGTGATGCGGATCAGGCTGCGGGTTGCGGGGTCCATGGTGGTTTCGCGCAACTGGCCGGGATTCATCTCGCCCAGCCCCTTGAAGCGCGCCACATCGACCTTCTTGCCCTTGAAGGCGGTGCGCTCCAGTTCGGCGCGGTGGGCGTCGTCGCGGGCGTAGAGCGACTTGGCCCCGACCGTCAGCCGATAGAGCGGCGGTTGCGCGAGATAGAGATGTCCGCGCCGCACGAGGTCGGGCATTTCCTGGAAGAAGAAGGTCATCAGCAGCGTGGCGATATGCGCGCCGTCCACGTCCGCGTCGGTCATGATGACGATCTTTTCGTAGCGCAACTGCGTCGGGTCGCAATCCTTGCGGGTGCCGCAACCCATCGCCAGCGTCAGATCGGCGATCTCCTGATTTTGCAGGATCTTGGCAGAGGTGGCGCTGGCGACGTTCAGGATCTTGCCGCGGATCGGCAGGATCGCCTGCGTCTTGCGGTCACGCGCCTGCTTCGCCGAGCCGCCCGCCGAGTCGCCCTCGACGATGAACAACTCGGTCCCCTCGGGACTGTCGGCCGAACAGTCGGTCAGCTTGCCGGGCAGGCGCAGCTTGCGTGCGGAAGTCGCGGTCTTGCGCTTGACCTCGCGCTCGGCCTTGCGGCGCAGGCGCTCGTCCATCCGGTCGAGGACATAGCCGAGCAGCGCCTTGCCGCGATCCATATTGGCCGAGAGATAATGGTCGAAATGGTCGCGCACCGCCTTTTCCACGAGGCTGGCGGCTTCGGGGCTGGTGAGGCGGTCCTTGGTCTGGCTCTGGAATTGCGGTTCGCGGATAAAGACCGAGAGCATCAGTTCGGACCCGACCATCACGTCGTCGGCGGTGATGTCCTTGGCCTTTTTCTGGTTCACCAACTCGCCGAACGCGCGCAAGCCCCGGACCAAAGCCTGGCGCAGGCCCTGTTCGTGCGTTCCGCCATCGGGGGTCGGGATGGTGTTGCAATACCAGCTATAGCTGCCGTCGCTCCATAGCGGCCAGGCGACCGCCCATTCGACGCGGCCCTGCTCGGCGGGAAAGTCCTGATTGCCCGAGAAGAAATCGGCCGTGGCGCATTCGCGGCCGGCAATCTGTTCCTTCAGATGATCGGCGAGACCGCCGGGGAACTGGAACACCGCCTCGGCGGGCGTGTCGTCCGAGATCAATTCGGGCGCGCAGTGCCAGCGGATCTCGACGCCCGCGAACAGATAGGCCTTGGAGCGGACCAGCTTGTGCAACCGCGCGGGCTTGAAGATCAGTTCGGGCCCGAAAATCTCGGTATCGGGGGTGAAGGCGACACTGGTGCCGCGCCGGTTGGGGGCGGCGCCCACCGTCTCCAGCGCGCCCAGCGTTTGCCCGCGCGCGAAACGCTGGCGATAGAGCACCCGCTCGCGCGCCACTTCGACCACCGTGTCCGACGACAGCGCATTGACCACCGAGATGCCGACGCCGTGCAGACCGCCCGAGGTGGCATAGGCCTTGCCCGTGAACTTGCCGCCAGAGTGCAACGTCGAGAGGATCACCTCCAGCGCCGACTTGTCGGGGAATTTGGGGTGCGGATCGACCGGGATGCCGCGACCATTGTCGACGATGGTCAGGCGGTTGCCCGGCTCCAGCCTGACCTCGATCCGGTTGGCATGACCGGCCACCGCCTCGTCCATCGCATTGTCGAGGACTTCGGCGGCCAGATGGTGCAGCGCACGCTCGTCGGTGCCGCCGATATACATGCCCGGACGGCGGCGCACCGGCTCCAGCCCCTCCAGCACCTCGATCGAGGAGGCGTCATAGGCGGGCTGGGTGCGGGCCGCGCCCGCGAACAGATCATTGGACATAACGGGAACCATAGGGCCTTCCGGCCCCCCGCGCCAGCGCCCCGGCGCAGGGCGCGAATGCGACAAAACTTTGCTTGGGTTAAGTCGCGGGATATTTCCGGCCCGCCCACCCGTTTGCCCGGAACCTTAAGCCAAGGGACACGGGAGTATTTATGGTCAAGTTTTTGATGGCGGGGGCCGCGGCCTCGGCGCTTTTCGCCTCGCCGGTCATGGCGCAGGACAGTTATGCCGAAACCGATCGCGCGCCGTTTTCGGGCGTCTATGTCGGCGGCAGCTTCGGTTATGACGTGCAGGGCAACGACGCCGGGTCGCGCATGTTGTTCGACCGCAATCTGGACGGGCGGTTCGGTGACACCGTGACCACCTCGGCCGGGGGCAATGCCTTTTCGCCGGGCTTCTGCAACGGCGCGGCACGCAGCACGCTCTCGCCCCAGAATGCCGCGACCGGGTGCAACAACGACAAGGACGGCATCGCCTATTATGGTCGCGTCGGCCTCGACCATCAGGCGGGCAATATCGTGTACGGTGTCGTTGGCGAATTCGGCAAGACCGAGATCAACGACAGCGTCTCCGCCTTCTCGACCACGCCCGCCTGGTACACCCTGACCCGCAGCGTCGATTGGGAAGCTTCGGTCCGGGGACGCGCGGGCTATGCCGCGAACAACACCCTGTTCTACGGCACGTTCGGCGGTGGCTATGCGCGGATCAACCGCAGCTTCACCACCTCGAACACCGCCAACGCCTTCGCGCTGAGCGGTGACCGCAACCAGTTCGGCTTCCTCGGCGGCGGCGGCATCGAGCAAAAGATCGGGCGCAATGTCTCGATCGGCATGGAATATATGTACCACCAGTATCGTGACGACGACACGCGCGTCCGCGTGACCCAGGGGACGGCCCTGGCGACCAATCCGTTCGTGCTGGCGCCCAATACGGCGGGAACGGATATCCGGCGGTCGGACGACAAATTCCGCTGGCATTCGCTGCGCGCGACGGCGGCGTTCCGGTTCTGACGATGGGGGCGGTTCCTGTCGGGGCCGCCCTTCTCGCTAAGTGTTGGGGCGTGCACTTCGACTTCGCTCAGTGCGAACGGAGGCTTGGTCCTGAACGCCGTTCAGCCTGAGCGCAGTCGAAGGCCACGCGCCTCCACCCACGAAAAACACACCGGTCGCGAAACCGGCGGGCTTGTTTCATCGATCCCGATCAGCGGACGCGCGGGCCGCCAAAGGGCAGGGGCGGCGGCGGGCGGCGGTCGCGACGCGGCATCTGCGCCTGATAGGCATGGCCGCAATGCGCGACGCAATAGGGGAAGCCCGGATTCACCTTCTCGCCGCAGAAGTGGAAGTCCGGCTCGCCCGGATGGCCGATCGGCCATTTGCAGATGCGGTCGTTCAGGTCGAGCAGCGAGGTCTTGCCCGCGATCTCGGCACTCGGCTTGGCGGGGACCAGGCGGCGCGGCGGCGCGGGCGAGGGGGGGGGCTGCTGTTCGCCGGGCGACTGGCGTACGAATCCGCCGGGGCCGACCGAGCGCAGGATCGGCTGCGGTTCGCGCACAGGCGCGGCTTCCGGCTCGTCCTCGACGACTGGCGCGGCACGTACGGGCTCGGGCTGCGGTTCCGGCGCGGGAGGTGGCGGTGGCGGGGCGGCCACGATCGGCTCGGCGGCGGGAGCGGCGGCGGGCTCGTTGGCCTTCACCGGCGACGGACGCGCCTGAAGCCCCAGGCGATGTGCCTTGCCGATCACCGCGTTGCGGCTGACTTCGCCCAGTGCTTCGGCGATCTGGCTGGCGGTCTGTCCCGCCTCCCACATCGTCCTGAGCGTATCGATCCGCTCATCGGTCCACGACATTCGAAACCTTTCCTCACTTCATCATCGCACCGGCCAGTGATTGTACCGGCTTGCGGGCGGCCACGGCAACGGTTACGCGCTATGCCGATGAGCAGCCAGCCCCCAATCGGAGAAATTCCCCCGGCGGTGCGCGCCGCCCCCGGTGAGCCCGTAATCCGGAACATCAACTGGGGCGGCCTTCGAACCCTCTATATCAAGGAGGTGCGCCGGTTCTTCAAGGTGCAGCTCCAGACGATCTGGGCACCATCGGTCACGACGCTTCTCTATCTGATCATCTTTACCACCGCTTTGGGCGGACGTCACGCGGTGCCGGTGGCGGGGATGCAGGTGCCCTTTGCCGATTTCATCGCGCCGGGCCTGATCGTCATGGGCATGATGAACAACGCCTTCGCCAATGCCAGCTTCTCGCTGCTGGTCGGCAAGATCCAGGGTACGATCGTCGATTATCTGATGCCGCCGCTCTCGACCGCCGAACTGCTCGCCGCGCTGGTCGGTGGGGCGGTGACGCGCGCGGTGCTGGTCGGCCTGACCGTCTGGGTCGCGATGGCGATCTGGCCCGGCGTGCATGTCACGCCGCACGTCTTTTTCGCGGTCGTCTGGTTCGGCCTGTTGGGATCGGTGTTCCTGGCGTTGCTGGGCGTGCTGACCTCGATCTGGGCAGAGAAGTTCGACCATGCCGCCGCCGTCACCAATTTCGTGGTCGTACCGCTGTCGCTGCTGTCGGGCACCTTCTATTCGGTCGATGGCCTTGCTCCGGCGTTCCGGGCGATCAGCCATGCCAACCCGTTCTTCTACGTCATCTCGGGCTTCCGCTATGGTTTCCTGGGGTTGGCCGACTCGCCGGTGACGTTGGGCGGAGTCATCGTGCTGGCGATCGATGCGGCGATGGCGATCCTCTGCTATGTTCTGCTGCGCAAGGGCTGGAAGCTGAAGAATTAAGCCGGGGCCGCTTAACCCGATTTTCACCCACCTGGGTCTATGAACGGGTCTCTGCAGTAGCGGAGACTCCCTCGTGCCGGGTTTCAGCATGCCCGGTCAGGTCCTTTTCGGGAACGCGATTCAGTGCCGCCTGTCGGCAGGCCGGTCGCGGTCCCGACCTTTACCCGACGCCGTCGCCTTAGCGTCGGGTTGCAACACCGCGACAATCGGCGTAGCGGTCCCACCCATCATGACATCTTCTGCTCCCATGGCGGTCGTGCTCGTTTCGGGCGGGCTGGACTCGATGATTTCCGCTGCTTCGGCCAAGGCCGCAGGCTATCGTGTGCTCGCGCTCTCGGTCGATTATAACCAACGCCACAAGGTCGAACTCGCCGCCGCCGCGCGAGTCGCAGAGGCGCTGGGGGCTGAGCGGCATATCGTCCTGCCGCTCGATCTGTCCGCGTTCGGCGGATCGGCGCTGACCGCCGATATCGACGTGCCCAAGGACGGGGTGAAGCCGGGCATCCCCGTCACCTATGTCCCCGCGCGCAATACCATTTTCCTCAGCCTGGCGCTGGGCTGGGCCGAGGCGGCGGGCGCGCGCGACCTGTTCATCGGGGTCAATGCGCTCGACTATTCGGGCTATCCCGACTGCCGCCCCGAATTCATCGTCGCCTTCGAGGGGCTGGCGGAGATCGCGACCAAGGCGGGCGTCGAGGGCCAGCCGTTCAAGATCCACGCGCCGCTCCAGCACATGACCAAGGCCGATATCGTGCGTGAAGGTACGCGGCTGGGCGTCGATATGGGGCTGAGCTGGTCCTGCTACGATCCGACGCCGGAGGGGCTGCACTGCGGCGAATGCGACAGCTGCCGCCTGCGCTCCAAGGGGTTCGAGGAGGCCGGGATTCCCGATCCCACCGCCTATGCGGTCAAGCCGCAGGACTAAGCGCATGAGCTATGCCGTCAAGGAGATGTTCCTGACGCTCCAGGGCGAGGGCGTGCAGGCCGGGCGGCGGGCGGTATTCGTGCGCTTCGCCGGGTGCAACCTGTGGTCGGGCCGCGAACAGGACCGGGCGACCGCCATCTGCCGGTTCTGCGACACCGATTTCGTCGGGATCGACGGTTTGGGTGGCGGGCGATTCGCCGATGCGGCGGCGCTGGTCGCGGCGGTCGAGGGTTTTTGGGGCGAGTCGCGGGATGAGCGCTTCGTCGTGCTGACCGGGGGCGAGCCGATGCTCCAGGTCGACGATGCGCTGGTCGATGCGCTTCATGCCGCCGGTTTCTTCATCGCGATCGAGAGCAACGGGACGATCGCGGCACATCCGGGCATCGACTGGGTGTGCATCAGCCCCAAGGCGGGGTCGGAGGTCATCCAGCGTTCGGGGCAGGAGTTGAAGCTGGTCTGGCCTCAGGCGGGGATCGATCCGGCGGACGTCGAAGGCTGGGCGTTCGCGAACCATCTGCTCCAGCCGCTGGACGATCCCCGCGCGGAGGACAATCGCGAAGCGTGTATCGCCATGGTGATGGAGCGCCCGCGTTGGCGGTTGACGCTTCAAACGCACAAGATGCTGGGATTGCGATAAGTTCGTTCGGCTGAACTTGTCGTGTGCGCTTCGACTTCGCTCAGCGTGAACGGCTGTTGAGATAAATCCCAACCTCCGTTCAGCCTGAGCGAAGGTTAGGGACGGACCTCAGATCAGTGAACGAACCGCGCCACCACGTCGCGATAGCTGCGCGATACCTTCACCTGCGCGCCCGATTCGAGCAGCAGGAAACACTCGCCATTGGTGTGCGGCTTGACCTGCTTGACCAGGTCCAGATTGACGATGGTGGAGCGATGGACCCGCTGGAACCGGCGCGGGTCGAGCCGCTTTTCCAGGTCCTTCATCGTCTCGCGCAACACCAGCGAGTTGTCGCCGGTGTTGATGACCATGTAATCGCCCGCCGCCTCGATCATCTCGATCGTGTCGACATCGACGCGGAAGATTTGGCCGCGATCCTTGATGTTGATGAGCTTCTCGAAGCGGCTGGAGGCCACTTCGCCGCCTTCGTTCAACTCGGCCACCGCCTCGGGCGCATGTTCGGCCAGCACTTCCTTCAGCTTCTCGATCTCACCCGCGCCACGCTTCTCGCTGAGGCGCTGGCGCACGCGGTCGAGCGTGTCGGCCAACCGCGCCTCCTCGACCGGCTTCATCAGATAATCCACCGCTTGCGCCTCGAACGCGCGCAGGGCGTGGTCGGAATAGGCGGTGACGAAGACGAACAGCGGCGGCTCGACCTCCATCAGGCCCTGGATCACCGAAAAGCCGTCGAAACCCGGCATCTGGATGTCGAGGAAGACGAGGTCGGGCTTGTGCGTCTTGATCGCGCGGATCGCCTCGCGCCCGTTCGAGCAGCGCTCGATGATCTCGACGTCTTCGTGCGCCTGGAGACGGATCTCCAGTCCCTGGATCGCCAGGGGCTCGTCGTCGACGAGGATGGTGCGGATGGTCATGCGGCCTCTCTGTTCACATTCTCAAGCTGGAAGGGGATCTCGATCTCGACCGAAAACCCTCCAGCCGGCGCGGAGCGGGATTCGAAACGATGGTCCGGGCCGTAAGCCTGGGCCAGCCTTTCGCGGATATTGGACAGTCCAACGCCGGTCGAAACGCTTGAGGAATGACGGATTTCGTGCAAGCCGGGGCCGGTGTCGGATACGGCGATCCGCACCCGTTGCCCGACCAGTCGCACATCGACGCGGATTTCCGCGCCCTCTTCCTGCGGCGTGACGGCGTATTTGATAGCGTTCTCGACCAGCGGTTGCAGCAGCAGCGAGGGCAGCCGGGCCCGCTCGGCCCGCGGGTCGATCTCGAAACTCGGGCGCAGGCGATCCTCAAAGCGCATCTTCTCAATTTCAAGATAGAGTTTCAGCGTTTCAACCTCTTGCGCCACGGTGACATGCGCCGTGGGCTCGTTCGCCAGGGTGTAGCGGAGGAAGGCTGACAGCCGGCTTAACATCGCGTTCGCCCGCTCGGTCTGTTTCAGCAGCACCAGCGTCGAGATGGAATTGAGCGTGTTGAACAGAAAATGCGGGTTCAACTGATAGCGCAACATCGCGAGTTGCGCGGTCGAGGCCTGAAGCTCCAGCGCGCGCATCTCGTCGATCTGGCTTTCGACGATCAGATAATAGTTGATCGCGAAATACAGCGCCGACCATCCCGCCAACACGTTGAAGGTGATGAACAAATTGCCGATCAGCAGGCTGACCGTCACCCCCGGTTGGGTCGTGGTGATGAACGAGAAGGAGAAGGCGTTGAGTGCGGCATAGAGGAAGGTAGCCGCCGCCAGCGTTGCCAGCGTCAGGAACACGCCCATGATCCGCGGCAGGCGGCGATAATAGCCGTAGAGCGTCGAGAGCAGCAGGGTGATGCAATAGCCCAGGATCGCCTCGATGATCACCGGGATGATCTTCTCCAGCGAAAAGCCGTTGGAGATGCCGACGACCGACCGCTGGACCAGATAACCCGACCAGCCGACCGCCTGGAGGATCCAGAAGGCGCGCGCCTTGTTCTCGAAAAACGGCCGCACCGACAATTGATCGGATGCGGAAGGTGAAGCGACGAACGACGCGACGGGCGAATGGGTGGCCATGGCCGGGCGACATCTACACGGCTGGGCCCGGAAGGGCAAAAAAAGGGGCCGCCCTTCCCGAAGGAGGGGCGGCCCCGACTATGCGTTTGCTTGGCTTCGATCAGAAGCCGAAGTGTATCGACCCGATGATGGTGCGCGGCGCACCAAAGGTATAGCGCGTCGTGCTGGTGTTGGTGGTGCCGGTGCTGAGGTTGCCGAAATAACGCTCCTTGAGCAGATTCGACACGTTCAACTGGAAAAAGCTGTCCTTCAGGCCCAGCGATGCCATGCTGAACCGCGCGTCCAGATCGACCAAGGTGTAGCCCTTGCTGATCAGGTCATTGACGTCCGTTACGAAACGGTCGCCGGTGTGCTTAGCCTGAACGCCGACTGAGAGCGGTTCGAAGTTGAACTGCGCACGGCCACCATATTGCCACTTCGGCGTCTCGACCACGAACTTGCCCTTGGTCGCGGCGAGGACTTGTCCATTGGACGGATTGACCGCGTCCGAAAGCAGTTCGGAATCGAGATAGGACACGAAGCCATAGATCGAGAAGTGGCGGCTCGGGTTGATGCCCAGGCTGGCGTCGATGCCCTTGGTCTTGGTCGCGCCCACGTTGCGGTCGATGTTCAGCGTGCCGCCGCCATCGAGCTGCACCAGCGAAGAGATGATCCGGTTGTCATATTTGATGTACCAACCGGCCACCTGTGCCTGGATCAAACGCGAGGTGTAGCGCAGCCCGAGATCGAACGAGTCGGTCTTTTCCGGCTTCACCGCCGCGACCGGCGAAACTTCGACGTCATCGAAGCCATAAAGGTTGTCGGTGCGCGGCACCGAGTAACCCTTGGAATAGCTGCCGAACATGCTGACCTTATCGGTGAAGTTATAAGTATAGCCGACATTGGGCAGTACTGCGCTATAGGTTTCGATGCGGTTGTTGTACGGCGCGGCCAGTTGCACGCTGGCAAGAGAGGTGTCCAGCGCGCGAACCTGTGCCACCGTTTGCGACGTGCAATAGGCGTCGTTCGAGCTGCCGGCAATCGTCCAGCAATAGTTGCTGAGATTGCGGCGGAAGAAGGGCGCGCGCAGACCCAGCGCAATCTTGAAGCGGTCTTCGAAGAAGGAACCGCGATACTCACCGGAAATCTGGTGCAGGATTGCGTAGGACAGGCGGTTGCGCTTGTTCAGCACATTGCCTGCGGCGTCCTTGACGGCATAGGGGCCTTCGCCGTCAAGCGCGCTGAACGGCTCGCGTGGATCGCCCCATGGGGTTAGGAGGCTGGCTTCGCCGGTCTGACGATGACGCGCGCGGTCCCAGGTATAGGCGATGCGGATCAGGTTATTGTCGTCGATCTGGTAACGCAGGCCCGCGATCGCGGTAAAGCGCTGGGTGCGGGTGTTCGACGGAAAGTAGACGCGGACATAGTCCAGCGTATCGCCGTCGCCGTTCAGGTCGGCACCTGCCGCGACGCCCGCGCCGACACGGGTATATTGGTTGGTATAGACGTTCGACAGGAACGCATCGCGTTCCGAGAACACGGCCGTGCCGCCGCCGTTCGCCCGGGTGAAAGAATAGGCGCCATCGAAGGTGAACAGCAGCTTGTCGCTGAGCGTCCAGCGCGAGTTCAGGCGGACATTGCCGGTGTTCGACGGATTGGCGTTATAGCCATAATAGTTGCCGCAAGCGTTGCGATCGTCCTGCGAGCTGTTGTTGCCCGCTGCCGCATTGCCCGAGGGCAAGGTGCAGTTGGCGTCGTACCGATAGAGCGACGAGGTGTTGTTGAACACCGTGTCATACTGATCGCGGTTCAGATCCAGCGTATAGGGGGTAGCGGGCGAAATGCCGGTGGACGGCACCACGCCTGTTCCCAGCACCGTGCGAATGTTGCCGAGGCTGGGGTTGCTGTAGAAATTATTGCGATTCTGGTTGTAGTGGGCCGCCAGCGAGATGAAGTCGCCATTGCTGCCGATCGGCTGATAGATCTTGCCGTTGAACTGGGTCTTGTGGATCTCGCCGGGACCGCGGAACTGATTGTAACGCTGGTTGCTGGCCGACACCCAGGCCTTGGTGCCGAACGAGGTCAGCTCACCGAGGTTCACCAAGCCAAATACGCGATTCATGTTGTTGGTGCCGTGCGAATAGACGGCGGCGGCATGGCGATCGTCGGTCGGGGTCAGCGAGCGGTAGTTGACCGTGCCGCCCGAAGCCGCGGCCGTCGGCGAGTCGACGTCGGTCGCGCCGAAATTGACGTTTACCTGCTCGATCAGCTCGGGATCGAGCTGCTGGTTCGAGTAGATGGCGTAATTCCCCGAGTCGTTCAGGGGAATGCCGTCAAAGGTCAACGCGATGCGATTGCCGTCGAAGCCGCGGATACGAATCTGGCCACCTGAGGAACCGTAAGCGTCGGAGTTGGTGAAGCTCACGCCCGGAATCTGGTTGAGCGTGTCCAGGATGGTCTGACCGGGCGCCCTGCGTTCGATAAGCTCCTGGGTGATGACGGCCTTCGCCTTGGGCGAATCGGGAATCTGGATCCCGTTGACGCTTGAGGGCCCGCGCTCGCCCGTGACGACGACTTCTTCTTCGACGTCGACCGTGCCAGTAGACTGAGCAAAGGCAGCGGTCGGAAACACGAGCGCAGCAACAGCCGTGCTCAAGAACAGAGTAGTACGCATCAATGGTCCCCTTTTCGCACCGGGCGGCGCGTTCCGACCGCTCGTGCGGCTCGGTTAGGCGTGCCCCTGCGCTCCGAACATTGCCGTTATGTTACAAAGGGCGGGGCGCCGACAGGGGGTGTTTCACTCGGTTGGCGGGCGTTGCAGTTTGGCAACGCTTTCAAACACGGTAACGGCTCTATCGCATTCAATAGGCGTCGGAAATTCTGGGGTCTAGTGACGTCCGGGCCTGCGGGCGGGATGGAGAAGACGTTCAGGATGCATCCGCCATGGCTCAGCCGCCCGCGACCAGCGCGTTCCAGTCGGTTTCGTCAATCACGGGAATCCCCAGATCCTGCGCCTTTTTCAGCTTCGACCCCGCGCCCGGCCCGGCGATGACCAGGTCGGTCTTGGCCGACACCGAACCCGAGACGCGCGCGCCCAGCGCCTCCGCCTGGGCTTTGGCCTCGTCGCGCGACAGGGTTTCGAGCGTGCCGGTGAAGACCAGGGTCTTGCCGCTCACCTCCGATTCGCGCGTGCGGTGCACCACGTCCTGCGGCGTGACTTCGCGCAGAAGGTCGTCGACGACCTCGCGGTTATGCTCCTCGGCGAAGAAGTCGAGCAGCGCGTCGGCGACCTCGGGGCCGATCTGGGGCGTGTCAATCGCGGCGACGATGGCGCGCTGGCGCCGCAGCTCGAACTTGCGGTCCGGCTCGCCCAGGGCGGGGACGGTTTCGGCTCGCACGGTCAACGCGGCGTCGATCATCGCGCGAAAGCCCGCCATCGAGACGAAGCGGCGGGCCAGGTCCCGCGCGGTGATCTCGCCGACATGGCGGATGCCGAGCGCGAAGAGGAAGCGGTCGAGCGAAATCCGCCGCCGTGCGTCGATCGCGGCGAGCAGCTTGTCGACCACCAGCTCCGACATGCGCTCCCGCTGGATCAGCGCGTCGCGGTGGTGGTGCAGCCGGAAGATATCGGCGGGCGAGGCGATCAGGCCATCGCGGAAGAACTCCTCGATCCGCACCAGCCCCAGCCCGGTGATGTCAAAGGCATGGCGCGAGACGAAATGGATCAGCCGCTCGACCCGCTGGGCCGGGCAGATCAGGCCGCCGGTGCAGCGAATGACGACCTCGCCCTCCTCGCGGGTGGCGAGGCTGCCGCATTCGGGGCAGTGATCGGGGAAGACGAAGGGTTCGCGGGGCGTCTCGCGGGTCAGGTTCTCGACGATCTGCGGGATGACGTCGCCCGCGCGTTGCAGCACGACCCGGTCGCCGGGGCGGACGCCCAGCCGCTCGATCTCGTCGGCATTGTGCAGCGTGGCGTTGGTCACGACGACACCGCCGACCGTCACCGGCTCCAGCCGCGCGACGGGGGTCAGCGCGCCGGTGCGGCCGACCTGGATATCGATCCTTTCCAGCGTGGTCTGCGCCCGCTCGGCGGGGAATTTGTGCGCGATCGCCCAGCGCGGGGTCCGCCCGACGATCCCCAGCCGCGCCTGCCAGTCGAGCCGATCGACCTTGTAGACGACGCCGTCGATATCGAAGGGCAGGTCGGCGCGTTGCGCCTCGATCGTGCGATAGATGTCCAAAGCGGCGGCAGCATCGGGCACGCGGGCGAAGGCGTCGGCGATGGGAAAGCCCCAGCGGCGCCATGTCTCGACCATGTTGAACTGGGTTTCGGCAGGTACCTCGCTCGCTTCGCCCCAGCCATGCGCCAGGAAGCGCAAGGGACGGCCCGCCGTGATCGCGGGGTTCTTCTGGCGGAGCGAACCGGCGGCGGCGTTGCGCGGATTGGCGAACTGGCGCGCCTCCTTGTTCGTCTCCGCCGCTTCCTGCGCCAGCCGGGCGTTGAGCGCGGCGAAGTCGACCTTGCTCATATAAACCTCGCCGCGCACCTCGAATACGGCGGGGGCGGGATGGGGCAGGGTCTTGGGCACGTCGGCGATGGTGCGGACATTCTCCGTCACATCCTCGCCGATCATGCCGTCCCCCCGGGTCAGCGCCTGGACCAGATGGCCATCGACATAGCGCAGCGAGCAGGACAGGCCGTCGATCTTGGGCTCGGCGGTCAGGGTGACCGGTTCGTCCTCGGGCAGCTTCAGGTAACGGCGGACGCGACCGACGAAGTCCTCGACCTCTTCGTCCGAAAAGGCATTGTCCAGGCTGGTCATCGGCCGGGCATGGGCGACCTTGGCCAGATGCGCGGCGGGGGCGGCACCGACCTGGGTGCTGGGCGAGTCGGTGCGGATCAGATGCGGAAAGGCGGCCTCGATCGCCCGGTTGCGGCGGACTAGCGCGTCATAATCGGCGTCCGAAATCTCGGGCGCATCCTCGCTGTGATAGAGGCGGTTGTGATGGGCGATCTCGCGGGCGAGCGTGTTGAGCTCGGCGGCGGCTTCGAGATCGGTTTGCGGCAAGAGGGTCTGGGGCGTCACGCCGACCGTGCTAGTCCACCCTCCGCTCGGGGATCAAGATGGTGGACCGATAACTGGATCAAGCCGCAGGGCGGCATGTATGCCGATCGCTCAGGGTACGGGGTCGGCATGAGGATCGGAAAACGGCTCAGGCCCAACCGGGCCGTCAAGACCATGCTCGATCAGCCATGATCGGGCCTGTTCGATATGGATGGCGACCATCGCCAGATCGAGCTTGTCCGTCAGGGCAAGACAGGACTGAAGTCCGGCGACGAGTTGCGTCATATCGTTTGTATTGTCTTGCAACACGGTCGAGGTGAATTTTGCAAGCATGCGGCGCATCCGAAGTTCAGGCTATGGGATACATAATGTCCTGGAAGCGTATCGGGTCCGTATCTGATATAAAATTGATTTCTATCAATGTCACTGGGACTCCAACAGACGGTCCGCCTGGGCGCGTGCCTCATCGGTGATGGTCGCGCCGGACAGCATCCGGGCGATCTCTTCGCGCCGCTCCGCCTCGCATAGCGCGCGAACCCCGGTGCGCGTGACGGTGCCGTCATGGCTCTTGGCGATCAGCAGATGCGCCGCACCCCGTGCCGCCACCTGGGGACTGTGGGTGACGACCAGCAATTGCGTCCGCCCCGCCAGCCGGTGCAGCCGGTCGCCGATCGCCGAGGCCACCGCGCCGCCGACGCCGCGATCGATCTCGTCGAAGATCATGGTGGTCGCGCCGCCCTCCTCGGCCAGCGCGACCTTCACCGCCAGGATGAAGCGCGACAATTCGCCGCCGCTGGCGATCTTCATCAGGGGGGCGAAGGGCGCGCCGGGGTTGGTCGAGATTTCGAACTCCACCCGGTCCTTGCCCGCTGCCGACCAACCCGAAGGTTCGACCGGCGCGACGGTGGTGCGGAACCGGGCGGCGTCGAGCTTGAGCGGGGCGAGTTCGCTCTTCACCGACTGGTCGAGGCGTTCGGCGGCGGCAGCGCGCGCCTTCGACACCTGCGCGGCGGCCTTGTCATAGGCCGCGCGCGTGGTCGCGACCGCCGCCTCCAGCCGCCCGATGCCTTCCTCGCCCGCGTCCAGCCGTTCCAGACGCCCGCGAAGCTGTTCGGTCAGTTCGGCCAGATCGTCGGGCTGCACCCGATGCTTGCGCGCCATGCCGCGCAATTCGAACAGTCGTGCCTCATCCTCTTCCAGCGCGCGCGGATCATAGGCGAGTTCGCGCTGCGCCTCGACCAGCCGTTCCTCGGCCAGCGACGCCTCGATCACCGCGCGATCGATCGCCGCCAGCGCGTCGGCCAGCGCGGGATGGTCCTCACCGATCCGCTCCAGCACCCGAGCGGCCTGGCGCAGGCCCGCCAGTGCGCCGTCCGATCCTTGAAGATGCTCCTCGATCGCGCCGAGTTCGCCCGCGATCTTCTCCGACCGTTGCATGGTGCGGCGGCGATCGGCCAGCGCCTCTTCCTCGCCTGGCTCGGGCGCCAGCTTGGTCAGTTCGGCCACCGCATGTTCCAGCCATTCGCGATCACGCGCCGCCGTCTCGATCTCCTCGCGTGCGCTGGTCAGCGCCGCCTCCGCCTCGCGAAGGCGCGTCCAGGCGGCGGCGACCGCCTGGGTGTCGATCCGCCCGAAACTGTCGAGCATCGTCCGATGCCCGCGCGGGTTCAGCAGGCCGCGATCGTCATGCTGGCCATGGATCTCGACCAGAAAGGGCGCGATCTCGCGCAGCAAGGCGGCGGAGGCGGGCTGGTTGTTGACGAAGCCCCGGCTGCCGCCATCGGCCTTGACCTGTCGCCGGACGATCAGGGGTTCGCCGGGTTCGATCTCGATACCCGCTTCGTCCAGGATGGCGGACAGGCGGCTGTCGGGGGCAGGCGGCTCGAAGCTGGCGGTAACGATCGCTTGCCCTGCGCCATGCCGCACCAGTCCGCTGTCGCCGCGTCCGCCCAGCGCCAGACCCAGCGCATCGAGCAGGATCGATTTTCCCGCGCCGGTCTCCCCGGTCAGAACGCCCAGGCCTTGGCCGAAATCGAGGTCGAGCGCCTCGATCAGCACGACATCACGAATGGACAGCGCGGTCAGCATGGCGGGCGATATAGAGCGAAACGCCGCGCGATGTTATCCCCCACGCGCGAAAATGATCCCGATTTGTTCGGGTGGCTATCCTTTCCCTTTCCCCTCAGGGAGGGGAGAGGGAAGGAAGCGTCGCGCTGGGCTCAGCTGGTCGGGGAGCTGTTGTTGCCGGTCGGGGTGGGACGGCCCGGTGCCGCCGCGCTGGGGGTGGCGGTGCCGGTGCCCGGCAGGCCGATATTGACCGATCCCGGCGTGCCGGTCGGCACCACGGGCTGGCCCGGCTGGATCGCGGGGATCGGCTGGACCGGATATTCGCGCATCAGCTTGTAGGCGCGGTTATACCAGTCGCTGCCTGGATAATTGGCGCCCAGCACGGCGGCGGCGCGCTCGGCCTCGGGGCGGACGCCCAGCGCCAGATAGGCTTCGGTCAGCCGCAACAGCGCCTCGGGCGTGTGGCTGGTCGTCTGGTATTTGTCGATGACGGTGCGGAAGCGCATCGACGCGGCCAGCCACTGGTGCCGATCCTCGTAGAAGCGGCCGATCTCCATTTCCTTGCCCGCCAGGTGGTCGTTGACCAGATCGACCTTCAACCGCGCGTCGGCGGCATAGCGCGTGTTGGGATAGCGACGCATCAACTCGCCCAGCGCGTCCAGCGCCTGGCGGGTGATCTTCTGGTCGCGGGTCACGTCCTGAATCTGCTCGTAATAGCCGAGCGCGATCAGATAATAGGCATAGGGCGCGTCGCGATTGCCGGGGTGGACCGAGATGAAACGCTGCGCCGACTGGATCGACTGGGTATAGTCGCGACCCAGATAATAGCTGAAAGCGCTCATCAACTGCGCGCGGCGGGCCCAGATCGAATAGGGGTGCTGACGCTCCACCTCGTCGAACAGCAGCGCCGCCTCCTTGTAGCGGTGCTGGTCCAGCCGGTTCTTGGCGGCCGTATACAGCGTGCCGACGTCGCGGGCGACATAGGGCAGGTCGGTGCGGGTACGGTTGCGGGCGCAACCCGCGATCGGAAGGGCCATGACGGCGATGAGCGCCAGCGACAGCGCACGGGAACGGGGGTTACGCATCGCGCATGTCCTTAGCGCAGCATGAGGGCGGGGAACAGTCCCTCCGCGCACCCGCTTTGCGACAGACGGCTTGCCATCGCCCAGATGCGCGCGCCCTATTGCGTTCGCCGCGATGCGCGCGGCATGGGGGTGGCGAAGGTACGGGCGGCGGAACGGCCCGCCCGTCCAAGCGGTTGAACCGCCGCCCGATCGGAAGGAATCACGCCACCATGCCCGCCACGATGCTCCACACCCACCGCGTCGAAAAGCCCTGGGGTCGCCACACGCTGTATCCGGGGTTCGAGGATGCCGCCCCCGACGGCGCGCCGATCGGTGAGGTCTGGTTCCAGGAACCCGGCGACACCTCGCCCGACCTGCTCATCAAATATCTGTTCACCAGCGAGAAGCTGTCGGTGCAGGTCCATCCTGATGACGAACAGGCCCATGCCCGTGGCCTGCCGCGCGGCAAGGACGAATGCTGGACGATCCTGACCGCCGAGCCCGATTCGACCATCGCGCTGGGCCCCAAGGCGCCGATGACCAAGGAGCAACTGCGGGCCGATGCGCTGGACGGCTCTGTCGAGGCGGACCTCGACTGGGTGCCCGTGAAGGAAGGCGATTTCTATTACGCGCCCTCGGGCACCATCCATGCGATCGGCGCCGGGCTGACCGTGATCGAGGTGCAGCAGAACAGCGAGACGACCTATCGCCTCTATGATTACGGCAGCGACCGCGAGCTGCATCTGGAGGACGGCGTCGATGTCGCGCATCTGACCCCGTATCAGCCGATCGTCTCGCCGGGACCGGCGGGCGAGGGGCGCGATATCCTGGTCGAAGGGCCCAAATTCGTGCTGGAGCGCTGGGCGGCGGGCGACCACGCCGTCGCTTTGCCCGAGGGGCGCACCGCCTGGCTGATCCCGATCACCGGCAGCGGCGAGGTCGCGGGCGTCGCGTTCCAGGCGGGCCAGTGCCTGACCGTGACGGGAGCCGAGACGATCACCCTGTCGGCGGACGGCGACGCGCTGTTCGCCTATTCGGGCACGAAGCGGAAGTAAGCGCCTATTCCTCCCCGGGAAGGGGAGGCGGCAGTCCGAAGGACTGACGAGGGGTGTCACCATCAGCGGGAACACCCCTCCACCACCGCTTCGCGGCGGTCCCCCTCCCCTTGCAGGGGAGGAATCAAACAGGTCCTAGAACAGTCCAGGCACATCCCGCTGCGCGGCCGAGGGGCGCGGGGGCTGGACCAGCTTGCGCGGGCCGTCGCCTGCCGACTGCCCCGAAGCGCCGACGCTGATCGGCGTACAGCTCTTGCCCTGCAGGAAGTCGAGCGCGGCGCGGGTCGAGGCTTCCTGCGGATCGCCCATCCGGCGGGTCAGGTCGTCGCTGGCACGGCAACTGGCGGGGACGATCCCGGCCAGGCCATTATAATAATCACCCTGCCGGTTGGCGTTCTGAAGCGAGATGGCGATGACGCGCAGGCGGTCGTCGCACCGGGCATTGTCGCGCGCGATCTGGCCCACCGGCTTGCCATAGGTGTTGGCACCGATCAGCCCCGAGGCCGATCCCAGATAGGGCAGGGTCCGGTTGAGGACCAGTTCGCTGGCCGAGGCCGTGCCGCCGGTGCCGATAAAGGCGATCCGGGTCGGCGCGATCGATTCGGGCTGGGGCGCGAAATAGGTGGTCCGGTTGTTCGACGCCTTGCTCGGGCGGAAGGCGATATAGCCCATCACGTCCGAAGTTTGGCGCGTCCCGCCGAGCAGGTTGTTGAACAGGTCGGCGATGTCGATGCTGCCCCCGCCATTGTAGCGCAGGTCGACGACGACCTGGGTGATGCCCTGCTGCTTGAAGGTCGCGAAGGCGGCGCGAAGCTGCGGGTCGGCGGTGCCGATGAAGGTGCGCAGGTTGATATAACCATAGCGCTGGCCGTTGTCGGTGATGATCTGCGTCCCGTAATTGGGCGATACGGGTTGCAGCGTATAGGCCGCTTTGGTGAGCGCGACGGTGCGCACCGCGCCCGATGTATCAGCAACCGTGAAATAACGCGTGGTTCCCGCCGTATCGGGGCCGAGCGCGTCGGAGATGCCGTTATTGGGATCGGCGCTGACGATGGCCTGGATCGACCGGATATCGGAGGCGGTGGTGCCGATCCCCCGGATCTCGGTGCCGCGATCGATCCCCGCCGCCAGGGCCACGCCGCTTTCGAACGACTCGGCGATCAACAGCTTGCTCTGCGTCGCATCGGTGGTCAGGCGAAAGCCGAAGCCCGCATCCGCGCCCGAGTTGTAATAGGCATCCTCCTCCTTGATGGAGGTGATGTAGGTGAAATACCGGTCCTTGCGCTGCGCCCGCGCGGTCGCGGTCAGCGCGTCGATATAGTCGCTGACCGTCGCATAGGGCGACGGGTCGAGCGAGGCGGGCAGCGTTTCGGGAAAGAGATACCATTCGTTCATCTGGGCCGAGACCCAGTTCTGGCGATTGCGTAGCGAGCAGGCCGATTCCGTGGTGCCGTTGGGCGAATTCCCGCCGCCGGTGGCCATCGATCCCGTGGCACTGCCGCCCCCGTCACCGCATCCCGCCAGCGTCGCCGCCAGCGCCAGCGCAGCACCCCAACGTCCGAATCGCCCCATCGCCATCCTCGCCCCCTGAAGCCGTCCATCGGATAGCCCAACGGCCCAAATCTGTCAGGACGCATCTGTCGAGGGCATGAATGAATCCCGTCTTTGTCGTTAATTTCGCTAAGCTTATGGTGAAACGCCCTCGATCCGGACAAATGTTGCAGACATCCGGACACGATGCTTCCAGAAACACTGTCGATCGACATGCATTTTGCCGGTCGGTAGAGGCTAAGAGCATCCATGCTGAATGTGCTGACCCTGTCGAGCCTGTTTCCCGACTCGACTCGGCCCAATTTCGGCATCTTCGTCCAGCGGCAGACCGCAGCGCTGGCGATGCGACCGGGCGTCGGGGTGCGCGTGGTGGCGCCGATCGGCCTGCCTGTCTGGCCGCTGGCGCGATCGGATCGTTTCCGGGCCCAGGCGGCCTTGCCGTTGCGGGAGGTATGGCGCGGGCTGGATGTCAGCCGTCCGCGCTTCACCACCCTGCCGGGGACGGGGGGGCGGTTTCATGTCCCCGCTTTGATCCGTGCGCTGGTCCCGGTGCTGGACCGGCTGCGCGACGAACGGGCCTTTGACGTGATCGACGCGTCCTTCTTCTTCCCCGACGGCCCGGCGGCGGTGGCGCTGGGGCGGCGTTACGGCGTGCCGGTGTCGATCAAGGCACGGGGAGCGGACATCCACCATTGGGGCCATATGCCCGCGACCCGTCACCAGGTCGCGCGAGCGGCGGCGGCGGCGGACGGCCTGCTGGCGGTCAGTGACGCGATGGCGGACGACATCGCCGCGCTGGGCGTCCCGCGCGGGCGTATCCGGGTTCATCATACCGGCGTGGATCAGGCGCGCTTCCAGCCGATCGACCGGGGCGAGGCCAAGGCTGGGCTGGGTGTTTCCGGGCCGCTTATTCTGTCCTTGGGGGCGCTGATCCCGCGTAAAGGACATGGCGTGGTGATCGACGCGGTGGCGCGTTTGCCCGGCGTCACGCTGATGATCGTCGGGGAGGGGGCCGATCGCACCGCCTTGCAGGCGCGGGCCGAGCGGCTGGGGGTGGCGGATCGGGTTCGTCTGATCGGGGCGATCCCGCATGACGAATTGCCCGGACTGTTGGGCGCGGCGGACGTGATGGCGCTGGCATCGGCATCCGAAGGGCTGGCCAATGCCTGGGTCGAATCGCTCGCCTGCGGTACGCCGATCGTCATCACGCCGGCGGGCGGAGCGGGGGACGTCGTCACCAGCCGCACCGCCGGACGGATCACCCAGGCCGAGCCGGGAGCCTTCGCAGTGGCGATCCGCGACGTGCTGGACCAGGCCCCCGATCCCTGGGCGGTTCGGGCGGCGGTGCGCGACTTCACCTGGCCGACCAACGCGGCGGCGCTACACTCGCATCTGGCGGAACTGGTGTCGCGTAACGTTGTCGGCATGCGGTCTTAAAGGCTGTTCGCGCAGAGGCGCGGAGGACGCAGAGGGGTTTCGCCTGCTGCGCCTTCAACCTGCGATTATCGGCTGTTGGTGAGGTGGGGCATGGCCCTTTGCGAGCCATCTCTGCGTCCTCTGCGCCTCTGCGCGAACAAAAATCTTCCGCTCTTCGCGATAAATGACGATGCGCCGCTATCCGGGCGAAAGCCGGGATACTCGGCGGATGTCACGCTTCGTCAGATGAGGGGTCGCCGCCCGCGCCGAAGCGTCAGGCGTCGAGCGGGTAGAGCGCCGCGCAGATCTTGCGGCCTTCGCTGCGCAGCACGCCCCAGGCGCGGGCGGCGGCGCGGCTGTCCATCACTTCGACACCCAGGCCGCGCGCTTCCAGGGCGGCGGCGAAGGCGGCGGGGGCGCGGCGCAGGGTCGCGCCGGTGCCGAGCAACAGGAATTCCGGCGCTTCATCGACCAGTTCGGCGACGACATCCGCCGTCAGCGATTCGAACGGTGGCGGGCTCCACGGCTCATGCCAGTCGGGCGAGAGCAGCAGCGCGGGATAGGCGATGTCGCCGACCCGAAAGCCCGTGGCGGCGAAGCCACGGACGATCGGGCCGGGCGCGGTCGGATCGCGCGTGATGCGGATCGAATCGCTCATGGCTCGCGCGGGGTGATCCGCTCGGCATCGGAGACCTTGCGCTTGTCGGTGGTGCCCGGCTTCTCGCGGTTGGGCTCGGCGCGCAGGCCCAGCGTGATGAGCAGCGAGGACGAGACGTAGATCGACGAATAGGTGCCGACCACGATGCCCAGGATCATCGCCGCGGTGAAGCCGCGCAGCACATGGCCGCCCAGCAGCAGCAGCGCGATCAGCGCCAGCAGGATGGTGACCGAGGTCATCACCGTGCGCGGCAGCGTCTCGTTCACCGACAGGTTGATGATCTCGCGCATCTCCATCTTGCGATAGCGGCGCATATTCTCGCGGATGCGGTCGTCGATGACGATCTTGTCGTTGATCGAATAGCCGATGATGGTCAGGAACGCCGCGATGATCGTCAGGTCGAGTTCGAACTGGGTCACCGCGAAGAATCCGAGCGTGACCAGCAGATCGTGGACGATCGCGACGATGGTCGACACGCCGAACTGCCATTCGAAGCGGAAGATGGCGAACAGGCCGATGCCCAGGATCGCCAGCACCACCGCCAGCACGCCGTGCTTGATCAGCTCGTCGGATACCTTGCCCGACACCGTGTCGTAACGGCTGAAGGTCGCGCCGGGGAATTGCTGGCCCAGCGCGGTCTCGACCTTGCGCACGACGGCGTTGGTCGCGCCTTCGTCCTTGGAGGCGGGCACCGGCAGGCGGATGCTGATGGTGCGGCCGTCGCCGACCGTCTGGATATTGGCTTCACCCACGCCCAGCCCATCGACGACCGAGCGAACCCGGTCGGCGGAGGGCGGGGTGGGGAATTTCTCTTCGATCATCAGGCCGCCGACAAAGTCGACGCCCAGATTGAGGCCCTTGGCGAAGGTGACGCCGACCGCCAGCAGGGTGAGCGCGAGCGTCAGCCCGAACGCCCAGCCGCGCAGGCGGACGAAGTCGATGTTCGTGTTGTCGGGGACGAGTTTCAGGAGGCGCATGATCTGTTCTCCTGCCTCAAATGTTGATGGTCTTGGGCTTTTCGCGGCGCAACCAGAGCGCCACGAGCATCCGCGTGAAGGTAACGGCGGTGAACACGCTGGTCACGATGCCGATCAGCAGCACGACCGCGAAGCCCTTCACCGGGCCCGAGCCGAGCACGAGCATGATGACGCCCGAGATGGCGTGGGTCACGTTCGCCTCGAAAATGGTGCGGCTGGCTTCCTTGTAACCCAGTTCGACCGCCTGGACGACGTTGCGCCCGCGCCGTCGCTCTTCGCGAATCCGCTCGTTGATCAGTACATTGGCGTCGACCGCGGTGCCGATGGTCAGGATGAAGCCCGCGATACCCGGCAGGGTCAGCGTCGCGTTGAGCATCGCCATGACGGCCAGGATGACCAGCACGTTGATGACGACCGCGATGTTCGCATAGATGCCGAACCGGCCATAGGTGAGGGTCATGAAGACGATCACCGCGACCGCCGCGATCGCCGAGGCGAGAATGCCCGCGCGGATCGAGTCGGCGCCCAGGTCAGGACCGACGGTGCGTTCCTCGACGACCTTCAGGTCGATCGGCAGCTTGCCCGAACGCAGCGAGATGGCAAGCTGGTTGGCGGTATCGACGGTGAAGTTGCCGCTGATCTGGGCGCGACCGCCGAGGATCGGTTCGTTGATGTTGGGGGCCGACAGCACCTGGCCGTCGAGGATGATCGCGAAGGGCTTGCCGGTATTTTCCTGCGTGATCCGCGCGAACTTGCGGCCGCCCTGCGCGTCGAAGGTAATCGCCACCTGCGGCGCGTTGGTCTGCTGGTCGAAGGTCTGTTGCGCGTCGATCAACTGGTCGCCCGAGATGATGACGGGGCGCTTCACCGCGATCACCGGCGCGCCCAGCGGGTTGCCGGGATAGGGCAGGACTTGGCTGCCGGCGGGGGCATTGCCCTTGACCACTTCGACCGGGTTGGCGGTGGTGTCGACCAGCTTGAATTCCAGCTTGGCGGTCTTGCCGATCAGGTCTTTCAGCGCCTGCGGATTTTGCAGGCCGGGCACCTGCACCACGATGCGGTTGGAGCCTTGCTGGAGGATGGTGGGCTCCTTGGTGCCCAGCGCGTCGATGCGGCGACGCACGACCTCGGTCGCGGTCTTCATCGCGGTATCGACCGCCTGGGTCAGTCCGGCCTGGGTCGGCTTCAGGACGAAGCGCGAGGTGTCGACGACCTGAATATCCCATTCGCGCTGGCCGGTCATGCCCGCCCCGCCGCCGGTGATCGTCAGCAGCCGCTCGCGCGCCGCATCGACCTGGGACGGGTCGCGCAGCATGAAGCTGAGCTGGCCGCCACGGACCGAGATGTCACCGATGTCGATACGCGGATTGCCGCGCCGCATCTCGGCCGCGACCTGATCGCGCATCGTCTCCAGCCGGGTATTGGCGAGGTCGGCGGTGTCCGCCTCCAGCAGCAGATAGCTGCCGCCCGCCAGGTCGAGGCCCTTGTTGACGCGCGGATGGGGGATCGCCCCCCATTTGTCGGTCATGCTCTCGGGCAGGAAGCTCGGGATCGCCAGCAGGCACAGGGCCGCCAGCAGCGCGACGATGGAAGCGACCTTCCAGCGGGGGAAATCCAGCATCGGTGGATCAGTCGTTCGCGGGCTTGGCCGTGGGATCGACCACGTCGGTCAGCGTCGCCTTGACCACGCGGACGCGGACATTGGGGGCGATCTCGACCTCGACCAGCGTGTCCTCGACGCGGGTCACCTTGCCGACGATGCCGCCCGCCGTGGTGACCTGATCGCCCTTCTTGACCCCCTCGACCGCCGCTTGCAGCGTCTTCATCCGGCGCTGTTGCGGGCGGATCATCAGGAAATAGAAGACGACGAAGACGAGGAGCAGCGGCGCGAGGCTGAGGAACGAGGCGGCGCCGCTGGACGCGGCGGCCCCGGTGGTTGCCTGGGCGGTGAAGGGAATGAACATTCGGACCCGTCTATGCTGAATGGGCACGGGCACCGGCCGACCGATGACGATCGACAAGCCCCCATGTCGGATAGCCTGCCCGCTACCATCGCAGGCGGACAGGCGCAATGGAGAGCCGGATGTGGTGTCGGCACCATTGCAACATCAAGGCTTGCATCCCACGGAAAACCCGCCTAGAGGCCGCCGCTCGGTCGGGGCGTAGCGCAGCCTGGTAGCGCATCACACTGGGGGTGTGGGGGTCGCAGGTTCGAATCCTGTCGCCCCGACCAATCTTCTTCCTACATGGGCGGATGACGGCGGAGCGGGCGGAAGCCCGCTTTTTTCGTTGTGCTCTATCCTCCCCAAGCTTGCTTGGGGAGGGGAACCGCTCGGCGTCAGCCGAATGGTGGAGGGGCGGGGGCGAATGCCCCTCCACCACCGCTTCGCGGCGGTCCCCCTCCCCGCGCTCTCGCGCAGGGAGGAATGGGTTACCGCACCGTCATCCCGGCCGCCGCGATCTGCGACAGCAAATTCGCCCGCACCGCATCCGATACCGGAGGTAATGGCCGAGCCGCCTTGCCGTGGCGCAGGCGTTCGCGGTCCTTTTCGTCCGGCTCGACCCGCCGGACCCGCACCGCCGCCTTGCCCACCGCGCGCAGGCCCAGTTGCTCCGCCGCGCCGCGCGACAGGTCGATGATCCGCGACGATCCGGCGAACGGCCCGCGATCGTTGATCCGCACGATGATCCGCCGCCCGGTGTCCAGCGCCGTCACCTCGACATAGCTGGGCAGCGGCAAAGTGGTATGCGCCGCCGTCGCCCAGCCGGGGCGGAAGCGTTCGCCATTCGCGGTGCGCTTGCCCGATTCGCCGCCATACCAACTGGCATAGCCCAACATGTCATAGGTCGCGTCCTCGGCGGGGACATAGGTGACGCCGCGCACCGAATAGGGCTTGCCGATCCGCACCGGATAGTCGCTGACCGGCCGGTAGTTCCCGCCGGAGCAGGCCGCGACCAGACAGGCCGCCACCGGTGTCCATCGGCGCATCGCTTTCCTTATCATGGATGTCGATTAAGCCGCGCGCGCCGCCGGATAAAGCCGTTTGCGCCTCCATCCGCCGCAGACTATCCCCATGACGACCGGAACGGGCTTTCAGCCCAGACCGGTCTTTCGCGCCGGTGCCCTTCGGGGCTTGAAACGGGAATATGGTGCAAATCCATAGCTGTCCCTGCAACTGTAAGCGGTGAGCGAGCGATGCCGGTTCCTGCCAACGGGGAACAGCCACTGGAGCCATCCGGGAAGGCCGCATCGCCGACGCTTCGACCCGCAAGCCAGGAGACCTGCCGGTGCGAGTCGCTCTTGCCGCGATCCAGGGGATGGTCATGGCCAGGATATATTGTATCATGCGAGCGACGCCCATCGGCCGATACGAATCGGCCATCTTGCCCGGCGTGCGTCCGTGGGGCGGGATGGCGACCGCGATCGCGGAGTTCGGCCTTTGTCGCAATGACGCCAGGGGTATCACCCATGTCCGACCATCCTGCCGGAGCGCCCCGCGCCCGGTCGCCGCTGAAAAAGCGGGTCGCGCTGTTGATGGGCGCGCTGATTATCGTCAATATCGCCGTCTGGGGCTGGGCGCTGGGCGTGTTCGCGGGCAACAGCCTGATGCTGGGCACCGCCCTGCTCGCCTATAGCCTGGGGCTGCGCCACGCGGTCGATGCCGATCACATCGCCGCCATCGACAATGTCACCCGCAAGCTGATGCAGGATGGCCAGCGACCCATCGCGGTCGGCCTGTGGTTCGCGATCGGCCATTCCGCCATCGTACTGATCGCGGCGACCACGGTGGCGCTCGCCGCCAGCACGCTCGCCGATTTCGAGGCGTTCGGGCAGAGCGGCGGAACCATCGCCACCATCGTCTCGGCCAGTTTCCTGTTCGCCATCGCGATCATGAACCTCATCATCCTGCGCGACGTCTGGACCCGGTTCCGCCGGGTGGCGCGCGGCGAGCCGATGGCGGAGGCCGACGCCGACATGCTGTGTTTCCGGACAGGGGCCGCTGTCGCGGCTGTTCCGCCCGCTGTTCCGCCTGATCCGGCGAAGCTGGCATATGGCCCCGCTCGGCTTTCTGTTCGGGCTGGGCTTCGACACCGCGACCGAGGTGGCCATTCTGGGGCTTTCCGGGGCACATGCCGCCGATGGCGTGTCGCTGGCGACGATCCTGGTCTTCCCTGTGCTGTTCGCGGTCGGCATGGCGTTGATCGACACCGCCGACGGGCTGGTGATGCTGGGGGCCTATGAGTGGGCGTTCGTTCATCCGCTGCGCAAGCTCTACTATAATATGACGATCACGCTGGTTTCTGCCTTGGTGGCGCTGGTGATCGGGGGGATTCAGGCGACCGCCCTGCTGGCCGAGCGGTTCGGCTGGACGGCGGGGCCGTTCCGTTATGCGGGCGCGCTGTCCGAGCATTTCAACGTGCTGGGCTTTGCGATCGTCGGGCTGTTCGTTCTGTGCTGGGGCGCGAGTTTCCTCCTCTATCGCTGGCGCGGGTTCGCGGCGATGGAGGCGCGAATTGCCAAGCCCGGCGCGGCGGGATAAATGCCGCACATCGGGGGCGAAAGTCTCCGAAGATCGCGCCGGTGCCCGCAAGGGCTTCAAACGGGAATGGGGTGCAAATCCCCGGCTGTCCCTGCAACTGTAAGCGGTGAGCGAGCGATGCTGGTGCCCATTGAGGCACGGCCACTGGAGTGATCCGGGAAGGCGCATCCCCTTGCTTCGACCCGCGAGCCAGGAGACCTGCCGGCGTCATGGTCGCTCTTGCCTGGACCCAGGGGATGGTCGGGGCACGGTTCTCCGTCGGGGAGCGACGAAGCCATGCGGCCGGGGCCGCATCGGTCGCCGACAAGCGGGGCGGACGCATTCGACAGCGCCCGTTCGTCACCGCTCCGGCGATGGGTCCCGTCCGCGCTCGCTCGTCCGGCGCGTCGGAGAAACACTATGCGCGACCTTTCCAAGGTTCCCGTCACCATCGTCACCGGCTTTCTGGGCGCGGGCAAGACCACGCTTATCAGCCATCTGATCCGCAACGCGGGCGGCCGTCGCCTGGCGGTGGTGGTCAACGAGTTCGGCACGTTGGGCGTCGATGGCGACATCCTGCAAAGCTGCGCGATTCCCGACTGCCCGGCGGAGAATATCGTCGAACTGGCCAATGGCTGCATCTGCTGCACCGTCGCCGACGACTTCATCCCGACGGTCGAAAAGCTGCTGGCGATGGAGCCGCGCCCGGATCATATCCTGATCGAGACGTCGGGGCTGGCGCTGCCCAAGCCGCTGCTCAAGGCGTTCGACTGGCCCGCCATCCGCTCGCGGATCACGGTGGACGGCGTGGTGGCGCTGGCGGATGCGGAGGCCGTGGCTGCGGGCCGCTTCGCCCCCGATCTGGACGCGGTGGAGGCCCAGCGCGCCGCCGATCCCAGCCTCGACCATGAAACGCCGCTGTCGGAAGTGTTCGAGGACCAGTTGGCCTGTGCCGACCTTGTCCTCCTGACCAAGGCCGATCTCGCCGGGCCGGAAGGCGTCGCCAGGGCGCGCGAAATCATCGCCGCCGAAGCCCCCCGCCCGCTGCCGATGGTCGAGGCGGTGGACGGTATCGTCTCCGCCGAGATCGTGCTGGGGCTGGAAGCCGCCGCCGAGGACGACATCGCCGCGCGCCCTTCGCACCATGACGGCGCGGACGATCACGAGCATGACGATTTCGACAGCATCTCGGTGATGCTGGGCGAGGTGGATAGCCCCGAAGTGATCGCCGCGCGCATCGTCACGCTGGCCGAACAGCAGGATATCCTGCGCGTGAAGGGCTATGCGGCGGTCGCGGGCAAGCCGATGCGTTTGCTGGTCCAGGCGGTCGGTCGCCGGGTGCGGACCACTTACGACCGACCCTGGGGCGCTGGCGAGCCGCGCGGCACGCAGCTTGTCGTCATCGCCGAGCATGACCGGATCGACCGGCCTGCGATCGAGGCCGTGCTGAAGGGCTGAACGCGGTGCATCTCGTCTTTCGCGAGAGCCATGGGCTGGAGGAACAGGCGGTTCCACAGGATCTGGGGCAACGCCCCGGCGACGTGGTCGTGCTGTCCTTCTCGGACAGCGACCTCAGCGCCTTTGCGGCGGGCTGGCGGGCGGGGGGATTTCCCTGGTCGCTGCGGCTCGCCAATCTGGCGGCTTTGGTCCATCCGCTGTCGGTCGACACCTATGTCGAGCGGACTTTGGTCCATGCGAAGGCGATCCTGATCCGGCTGATCGGCGGGGCGGCGTACTGGGATTACGGCCTGCGCGAAGTCGAACGGCTGGCGCGCGAGCGGGGTATCGCGCTCGCCGTGCTGGCGGCGGATGGGCGCGAGGACCGGCGGTTGATGGCGGCATCCACTGTCGACGAGGCGGTGGTGCGGCGGTTGACGGTGCTGTGCGATGCGGGTGGGGCGGATGCGGCCGCGGTGGCTTTGGCGGCGTTGGCGACAGTGTCACCCGTGGCTCTTGCCCTTCCCCAACCCCTCCCCCTGCCGGGAGAGGGGCTTTTCGCTGGTACGTTCGCCACAAGCACGCCCCTCCCGCAGGCGGGAGGGGATGGGGGAGGGCCCTCGCCCCAAGCGATGTCGCCTGCGGCCTCGCCCCTCCCCAACCCCTCCCCCTGCCGGGAGAGGGGCTTTGAATTGGCGCCGGTTGGTGGTTGGACCCCAGACGTTTTGCACTGCCCCGCTGCAACCCCGCTGACATCCTCCCGCCCCCGCGTCCTGATTGTCTTCTACCGCGCCTATCTCGCCGCCGCCGATCTGGAACCCATCGCCGCCCTCCACACGGCTCTGACCCAGCGCGGCTTCGACCCCGTCGCCCTGTTCATCCCCTCGCTGAAAGCCGAGGGCGCAGGCCCCTGGATCGCGCGCTGGGCCAAGGCCCTCACCCCCGTCGCCATCGTCAACGCCACGGCCTTTTCCGCGCGGGGCGAGGATGACACCACCCCGCTCGACGGCGCGGGCATGCCGGTGTTCCAGGTCGCGCTGGCCACCAGCGATCGCGAGGGCTGGAAGGGCTCGCCACGCGGCCTGTCGCCCGCCGACCTCGCCATGCATGTCGTCCTGCCGGAGATCGACGGACGCCTCTTCGCGGGCGTGGTCAGCTTCAAGCAGGCGGGGACGCGCGACCCCGATTTCGACGTGGCGCTACGCCTCCACCGCGCCGAGCCGGAACGCATCGCGGCGGTGGTGGACAAGGTGGCGGGCTGGGCGAAGCTGTCCGCGACCCCGGCGGCGGAGCGGCGGCTGGCGATCCTCCTGTCGACCTATCCGGGCAAGGATTGGCAGGCTGCCCATGCGGTCGGGCTGGACGGCTTTGCCTCGACGGAGGCGATCCTGAGCGATCTGCGCGAGGCCGGATATGATGTGGAGACGCAGGCCGATCTTCCCGCCGCCCTGCTCGCCAACCGGATCGCCTGGCCGGTCGCGGCCTATTGCGAAGCGCTGGCTGCCTTGCCCGAACCCTTGCGCGCCGACCTGCTGGAAAGCTGGGGCGCGGTCGGGGATGATCCCTTGGTTCAGGGTGACGCCTTCCATTTCCCCGCGCTCGCGCTGGGCAAGGCCATCGTCGCGCTTCAGCCCGAGCGCGGGCGGCAAGACGCGCGGGCCGACGATTATCACGATCTCTCCCGCTGCCCGCGCCATTCCTATGTCGCCTTCTATCTCTGGCTGCGGGCGCAAGGGATCGACGCGCTGGTCCATGTCGGCGCGCATGGTACGCTGGAGTGGTTGCCCGGCAAGGCGGTGGCGCTGTCCGATGCCTGCTGGCCCGAGGCGCTGACGCGCGACTGGCCGGTCCTCTATCCCTTCATCGTCAACGATCCGGGCGAGGCGGCGCAGGCGAAGCGGCGGCTGGGGGCGGTGACGATCGGCCATGTGCCCCCGGCTTTGGCGCAGGCCGGGACTGGCGCGGGGCTGGGGCAGCTGGAGGCGTTGCTCGACGAATATGCCAATGCCGATGGCCTCGACCCCGCGCGCCGCGACCGGCTGCGCGCCAGCATCGCCGAGGAGGCGGAGAGCGTCGGGCTGGGCGAGACTTTGGGGCTGGCGGGGGCGGAGGATCCGCTCGCCCGGATCGACGGGTTCGTGTGCGACGTGAAGGACAGCCAGTTCGGCGAGGGGCTGCACGTCTTCGGGCGCGGCGAACAAGGCGTGGCCGAACGGGCCGGGTTGCTCGCCGGATTGAACGGAAAGCGTGTCGCGGCGGGGCCTTCGGGGTCGCCTTATCGTGGCCGCGCCGATGTGCTGCCGACCGGGCGTAACCTCTACGCCATCGACCCGCGCGCGGTGCCGAGCCGGGCGGCGCATCTTCAGGGAATCAAGCTCGCCGAAGAACTGATCCGCCGCCATATGCAGGACGAGGGCGATCACCTCCGTACGTTGATCGTCGATCTCTGGGGCTCGGCGACGATGCGGACCGCGGGCGAGGAGTTCGCCATGGCGCTGCACCTGATCGGGGTCGAGCCGGCTTGGGACCCCCGCTCCGAACGGGTGACGGGGTTCGAGGTGATGCCGCTGATGCGCTTCGACCGGCCGCGTGTGGATGTGACCTTGCGCGTGTCGGGGCTGTTCCGCGATGCCTTTCCCCATCTGGTCGCGCTGTTCGGGCAGGCGGTCCGCGCGCTGGGCCAGCGCGACGAAGAGCCGGGCTGGAACCCCTATGTCGGCCAGGCGACCCCACGCGTCTATGGTCCCGCGCCGGGCCGTTATGGCATCGGGCTGGACCCGAATGCGGGCTATGACGAAGCCGCGCGGATCGAGGCGGGGCAGAGCTGGCTCGCCGCCTCGGCGACCGCGCTCGACGATGGCGACCGGCGCGATGCGGACGGAATCGCCGCGCGGGTGGCGGGGGCGCAGGCGTTCGTCCACCTGCACGACCTGCCCGAAAGCGACCTGCTGCTCGCCGCCGATTATGCCGCACATCAGGCGGGCTTCGCGGCGGCGCGCGCGGCGCTGGGGGCGGGGGCGGCCTCGCTCTATCATCTCGACACGCGCGACCCCGCCAACCCCAAGGCGCGGACGCTGGCCGAGGAAATCGCCCGCACCGTCCATGCCCGCGCCGCCAACCCGCGCTGGGTCGAGGGGATGATGGCGCATGGCTTTCGCGGCGCGGCGGAGATCGCCGCGACGCTCGACCATCTCGGCAGTTTCGCGCATCTGGCGGACGCAGTGCCCGCCGCGCTGATCGACCTGTACTGGGAGGCGACGCTGGCGCAGGATTCGGTGCGCGACTTCATGGCGCAGGCGAACCCAGCGGCGCTCGCGGCGATGCAGGCGCGGTTCGTAGCGCTTCACAAGGCGGGACTGTGGCGGACGCGGCGCAATTCGGTGCTGGCGATGCTGGACGGCGTGGCATGAGCGGGTTCGTCGTCAAGGACTGGTGCCCCGATGCGTGGCGGCCGATGATGGCGGGCGACGGGCTGCTCGTGCGCGTCCGGCCGCCGCTGGGGCGGCTGACAGCCCCCCAAGTCGAGGGGCTGGGTCGGGCGGCGATCCGTCATGGCAATGGCCAGATCGACCTGACGTCACGCGCGAACCTGCAAATCCGGGGTGTCAGCGAGGAAGGCTGGCCCGCGCTGCTCACCGAATTACAGGCGCTGGGGCTGGTCGATCCCGATCCGATGCGGGAAGGGCGCGGGGTGATCCTCATCAACCCCGACTGGCGCGAGGGGGAGGATAGCCACGCCATCGCGACCGAACTGCGCGCGCGGCTGAGCGAATTGCCCGACCTGCCGGGCAAGGTCGGCTTCGTGGTCGATGCGGGACAGGCCCCGATGCTGTTCGATGCGCCGGGTGATTTTCGGATCGAGCGGGCCGCGACCGGCACGTTGCTGGTGCGCGCCGATGGGCGGAGTGCCGGTGTCGCCATCTCGCGCGCAACCGCGGTCGATGCGCTGATCCGGCTGGCGCAGTGGTTCGTCGATAGCGATGGGCGCGACGCCCGGCGGATGGCGCGGCACAAGGCCGATCTGCCCGATTGGGCGAGCGGCGATGCCATGCCCGCCATGCCCGCGCCGCCGATGCGCCCCGGCGCGCATCCTATGGGGGCGGTCTATGGTCTGCCCTTTGGTCGCCTCGACGCTCAGGCGTTGGTGGACCGACGCGCCCCTATCCGCCTGACCCCGTGGCGGATGCTGCTGGCCGAGGGTGTCGCTCCGATACCGGCCGCCGGGATGGTGCTCGAAGACACCCCCATCCTCCATGTCGACGCCTGTGTCGGCGCGCCCGCCTGTCCGCAGGCCAGCGTCGAAACGCGCGAACTGGCCGCCCGGCTCGCGCCCCTGATCGACGGCCAACTGCACATATCGGGTTGCGCGAAGGGCTGCGCGCGGGCACGGGCGGCGGACTGGGTGCTGACCGGGCGGGAGGGGGCTTTCGATCTGGCCAGACACGCCCGTGCCGGGGCCGCGCCCCTTCACACCGGATTGACGCCCGAGCGGGCGGTCGCGCTTCTCGGAGCCTGTTGATGCCGTACACTTACGAAACCGATGGCGCGGCGATCTATCGCCAGTCCTTCGCCATCATCCGCGCGGAGGCGGAGCTGGCCCGCTTCGACGCGGAGGAGGAACCGGTCGCGGTGCGCATGATCCATGCCGCCGGGCTGGTCGAACTCGCGCCGTCGATCCACTTCTCAGCGGGGTTCGCGGTGGCGGGTCGGCAGGCGCTGGCGAACGGAGCCGCGATCGTGTGCGATGCGCATATGGTCAGTGAAGGCGTCACGCGCGCGCGCCTTCCCGCCGACAATCCGGTGATCTGTACGCTGCGCGATCCCTCGGTTCCAGAACTGGCCAAGCGGATGGGCACGACCCGCTCCGCCGCCGCGCTGGAACTGTGGCGGCCGCATCTGGCGGGGGCCTTGGTGGCGATCGGCAATGCGCCGACCGCGCTCTTCCATATGCTGACCATGCTGGAAGACCCCGACTGCCCGCGCCCGGCGGCGATCATCGGCTGTCCGGTCGGTTTCGTCGGCGCGATGGAATCGAAGGATGCGCTATGGGAAGCCCAGCCCGTCCCCTGCGCCATCGTGAAGGGGCGTCCGGGCGGCAGCGCGATCACGGTGGCCGCGATCAACGCGCTGGCGAGCCGCGCCGAATGACGGGGACCGTTCATGGTGTCGGCCTGGGGCCGGGCGCGGCGGACCTGATGAGCGTCCGCGCCGACCGACTGGTTCGAGGCGCTCGCCACGTCGCCTATTTCCGTAAAAGCGGGCGGCGGGGCCATGCGCGCACCATCGTCGAGGGCATGTTGCGCCCCGATGTGGTCGAATATCCGATGGACTATCCGGTCACGACCGAGATCGCCTTCACCGACCCGCGCTATAATGAATGCCTGTCGGCCTTCTATGCGACATGCACCGCGCATATCCTGTCGCTGGTGCGGGGCGGGGAGGATGTGGTCGTGCTGTGCGAGGGCGACCCGTTCTTCTACGGCTCGTTCATGCACCTGCACAGCCGGTTGAAGGATCATGCCCCCGTCGCGGTGGTGCCGGGCATCACCGGCATGTCGGGGGCCTGGACGGCCAGCGGCGCGCCGATCACCTGGGGCGACGATGTGCTGACCGTCGCGATGGCGACGCTGCCTGAGGAAGAACTGACGCGGCGTATCGCCGAGACCGATGCGCTGGTGGTGATGAAGATCGGCCGCCACCTCCCCAAGCTGCGCCGCGCCATCGCGGCGGCGGGGCGGACCGATCAAGCGTGGCTGGTCGAACATGCCGCCCAGGCCGGGGAGCGGGTGCGCCCTCTGGTTGAGGTGGAGGATGCCCCCGCCCCCTATTTCTCGATCGCGCTGATCCATGGCCAGGGGCGGCGGCCATGAGCGGCTGGCTGATCGTCGCGGGGCTGGGGCCGGGGGCGGAGGCGATGGTGACGCCCGAGGTGTCGGCGGCGCTGGCCGAGGCCACGGACGTGGTCGGCTATATCCCCTATGTCGCGCGGGTGCCCGAGCGGCCGGGCCTGACCCGCCATGCCAGCGACAACCGGGTCGAGCGCGACCGGGCGCTTCACGCGCTGGAGATGGCGGAGGCGGGGGGCCGTGTGGTCGTCGTTTCCTCGGGCGATCCGGGGGTGTTCGCGATGGCGGCGGCGATCTTCGAGCGGGTGGAGGAAGACCCTGCGCGCTGGCATGATCTCGACATCCGGGTCCTGCCGGGCATCACCGCGATGCTGGCGGCGAGCGCGCGGGCGGGCGCGCCGCTGGGGCATGATTTCTGCGCGATCAACCTGTCGGACAACCTGAAGCCACAGGCGCTGATCGAGCGGCGGTTGAAGCTGGCGGCGGAGGCGGACTTCGCCATCGCGCTCTACAACCCCCGGTCCAAGGCGCGGCCCGATGCGCTGGACGCCGCTTTCGCGCTGTTGCGGGAGGTGTGCGGCGATGACCGCCCGGTGCTGTTCGCCCGCGCCGTCTCGACGCCCGAGGAGTCGCTGCGCATCGTGCCGCTGACGGAGGCGCGCGGCGAGATGGCCGATATGCGCACCGTCGTCATCATCGGGTCCGGCCGCACGCGGACGATCCCGCACGCAGGGCGGCCGATCCTCTACACCCCCCGGACGACGCCGTGATCCAGCCAGTCCAGCACCTGCGCGACGCTGCCCAGCTGTGGCCGGTCGGGAATGAAGGGCCGGTCGATCATCACCACCGGCAGCCCGAGTTCGCGCGCCGCATCCAGCTTGGCCCGCGCGCCCGAGCCGCCCGCATTCTTGGCGACGATCGTCTGAATCCGGTGTTCCCGCAGCAGTGCCAGTTCGCCCGCCAGCGTGAAGGGACCGCGATCCACCACCAGATGATGGTTCGGCAAGGTCGGCTCGGCGGCATCGACGAAGCGCAACAGATAGAAATGCTGCGCAGCATGAACGAAATCGGCGATGGTCTGGCGACCGAGCGCCAGGAAGATGCGCGCGGGGTCGGTGCCGAGCGCGGCCACCGCTTTCGCCGTATCCGCCACACGGGTCCAGCGATCGCCGGGCCCATCCACCCATTCGGGACGGGTCAGGGCGAGCAGCTTTACGCTCGCCCGCTCCGCCGCCGCGATGGCATTGGCGCTGATCCGCGCGGCGAAGGGATGGGTCGCGTCGACCAGATGGGTCACGCCTTCGCGGGTCAGGTACTCCGCCAGCCCCTCGACGCCGCCGAACCCGCCGACGCGCGTCGGGATCGCCTGCGCGCGCGGAGCCTCGGTGCGGCCCGCATAGCTCAGCACCGCCCGCTCGCCGCGCGTCGCCAGCGCGGTGGCCAGGGCGCTGGCCTCGGTCGTGCCGCCGAGCAGAAGGATATGGCGCATGGCTGACTCCGAACCCTGGCTGACGATTATCGGCATCGGCGAGGATGGCTGGGATGGCCTGACCGCCCCCGCCCGTGCCGCGATCGAGACGGCCGATAGCGTGATGGGGGCACCCCGTCACCTGTCGCTGCTGCCCCGGCAAGGCCGTGCGGAGCGGATCGTCTGGCCGGTGCCCTTTGCCGATGGCGTGCCGATGCTTCTCGAACGGCGGGGGGAGCGGGTGGTGATGCTCGCTTCGGGCGATCCCTTCTGGTTCGGGGCGGGGTCGGTCGTGACCCGTCATCTGGAGCCGGGCGAATGGGTCGCCTATCCGGCGGCGTCCACTTTGTCGCTGGCGGCGGCCCGGCTCGGCTGGCCGGTCGAGACGATCCGAAGCGTTGGACTCCACGCCCGCCCGGTCGAGACGCTGCGCCAGCATCTGGCACCGGGACAGCGGGTGCTGGCGCTGATGCGCGACGGGGCCTCGGTCACGGGGCTGGCGGCGTGGCTGGCCGAGCACGGGTTCGGCGACAGCGCATTGACCGTGCTGGAGGCGCTGGGCGGCCCGCGTGAGCGAGTGCGGCGGGTGACGGCGCGCGCGCTCGACTGGACCGACATCGCGCATCCCGTGGCCGTTGCGATCGAGCCCGCCGGAGAGGGCCGCGTCCTTCCCCGTGCGAGCGGTCTGGACGACAACTGGTTCGATCATGACGGACAGATCACCAAGCGCCCCGTCCGCGCACTGGCGCTGTCGGCGCTGGCCCCGCGTCCGGGCGAGTTGCTATGGGACATCGGCACGGGATCGGGATCGGTTGCCATCGAATGGCTGCTGAGCGACCCCACCACCCGCGCGGTCGGCTTCGAGCGTGACCCCGACCGCCTGGCCCGCGCCGCCGCCAATGCCGCGCGGCTGGGCGTGGAGCGGCTGGACCTGATCGAGGGGGATGCGGTCATGAGCCTTGCCGACCGCCCGCACCCGGATGCGGTGTTCGTCGGCGGCGGTCTGTCGCCGCAACTGGTGGACGCGCTGCGCACCCTGCCGCATTGCCGCTTGGTCGCGCACGGCGTGACGCTGGAGACCGAGGCGCTGCTGACCCAGTGCCATTCGCGTTTCGGCGGCGAGTTGCTGCGCATCGAACTGGCGCGGGCTCGGCCGCTGGGCACCAAGCGCGGGTGGAAGGCGAGCTATCCCATCGTGCAATGGCGGGTCGCATGGTGATCGCCGGGTTCGGATGCCGGGCGGATGCAACGGTGGCGTCGTTCCGCAGCGCGCTGGCGGCGACGGGCGTTCGGCCCGATGGCCTCGCCGTGCCGGAGGACCGCGCCGCGCTGATCGCCGGTTTCGCCGAAGGGGAGGGGTTGTCCGTCACCGCCATAACCGCTGACCAGTTGAGCGGTATCGACACACCCACCCAATCCGACCTTAGCCTGACCCATCGCGGCGTCGGCAGCGTCGCCGAAGCCGTCGCGCTCGCCGCCGCCGGGCCGGGCGCGCGGATCACCGTGACTCGCGTCATTTCCTCCGACCGCATGGCGACCTGCGCCATTGCTCAGGGACTTAGATTATGACCGTTCATTTCATCGGTGCCGGACCCGGTGCTCCCGATCTGCTGACCTTGCGGGGCCGCGACCTGATCGCCGCTTGCCCGGTGTGCCTCTATGCCGGGTCGCTGGTGCCGGAAGCGGTGCTGGCGCATTGCCCGCCGGGCGCGAAAATCGTGAACACCGCGCCCATGACGCTCGACGAGATCATGGCCGAGATCGCGGAAGCACATGCCAAGGGCCAGGACGTCGCCCGGCTCCATTCGGGCGACCTGTCGGTCTGGTCGGCGATGGGCGAGCAGGTGCGGCGGTTGCGCGAACTCGGCATTCCAGTTTCGGTGACGCCGGGCGTGCCCGCCTTCGCGGCGGCGGCGGCGGTGCTGGAAAGCGAGTTGACCCTGCCCGGCATCGCCCAGTCGGTGGTGCTGACCCGCACCCCCGGCCGCGCCAGCGCCATGCCGGAGGGGGAGTCGCTATCCGCCTTTGCCACGACCGGCGCGACGCTGGCCATCCATTTGTCGATCCACAATCTGGCCAAGGTGGTCGCCGACCTGACCCCGCATTATGGCGCGGACTGCCCGGTCGCGATCGTCTGGCGCGCGAGTTGGCCCGAGCAGCGGATCGTCCGGGCGACGCTGGCCACCATCGAGCAGGCCGCCGCCGACGGGCCGGAGCGGACCGCGCTGATCCTGGTCGGCCGCGTCCTCTCCCAGAGCGATTTCGCCGAGAGCCGTTTATATGCCGAGGGCTATGACCGTCGCTATCGTCCGGGGAACAGCGTCGAATGACCTCAGGGTTGATGATCGCCGCGCCCGCTTCGGGCACCGGAAAGACGACGGTGATGCTCGGCCTGCTCCGCGCGTTTCGCGATGCGGGCGTGGCGGTGCAGCCGTTCAAGAGCGGCCCCGACTATATCGACCCGGCCTTTCACCGCGCGGCCTGCGGGCGGTCGTCGTTCAACCTCGACGGCTGGGCGATGCCTGCCGCAATGTTCGACACGCTGGGGCAGCGGGGGGCGGATGCCGACCTCATGCTGGCGGAAGGGTCGATGGGGCTGTTCGACGGCGTCGCCAGGCCCGGTGCGACCGGCATGGGCAGCAGTGCGGAGACGGCCAAACGCATGGGCTGGCCCGTGGTGCTGGTCATCGACGTATCGGGACAGGCGCAATCGGCGGCGGCCACCGCGCTCGGTTTCGCGCGCTACGACCCCGAATTGCGGGTGGCGGGGGTGATCCTGAACCGCGTGGCGAGCCCGCGTCACGAGCGGCTGGCGAAACTCGGCTTCGAGGAGATCGGCCTGCCGGTCTTCGGCGCGCTGCCCCGGCGCGGCGATCTGGTGCTGCCCGAACGGCATCTGGGGCTGGTGCAGGCGGTGGAGCACCCCGAACTCGACCGGCTGATCGGCGACTATGCGACGTTCCTGGCGGCGCATGTCGATCTGGCGGCGGTGCGCGCGGCGGCCTATGGCAAGCCCGTGGCCGCTGCACCCGGTAACCTGCCGCCGCCGCCCGCACATCGGATCGCGCTGGCGCAGGATGCGGCCTTTTCCTTCGTCTATCCGCATATGCTCGAAGGCTGGCGGAGCGCGGGAGCGGAAATCCTGCCCTTCTCGCCGCTGGCCGACCAAGCGCCGGATGCGTCGGCCGATCTGGTCTGGCTGCCCGGCGGCTATCCCGAACTTCATGCCGGGCGGCTGGCGGCGGCGGAGCGGTTCCGTGCGGGGCTGATCGCGCATGCCGCGACGAAACCGATCCATGGCGAGTGCGGCGGGTACATGGCGCTGGGCGAGGCGCTGGTCGATGCGGAGGGCGTCAGCCACCGCATGGCCGGGCTGCTCGGGCTGGTCACCAGCTATGCCAGGCGGAAAATGCACCTCGGCTATCGCCGCGCGACCCTGCTCGGCGAGGTGGCGGGGATGCCCGAGGGCGCGGTGCTGGGCGGGCATGAGTTTCACTACTCGACCGTCCTCGAACAGCCCGATGCCCCGCTCGCCCATGTCGTCGATGCGCAGGGTGAAGCGGTGCCCGAAACCGGATCGCGACGGGCGCAAGTGACGGGCACCTTCTTCCATCTGGTGGCGCGCTGGTGGTGAGGGGGTTCGTTTCCCTTGTCGGCGCGGGGCCGGGCGATCCCGAACTGCTGACGCTGAAGGCCGTGCGCTGTCTGGCCGAGGCCGATGTCGTGCTGTTCGACGACCTGGCGGCCGGGCCGATGCTGAGCCATTGTCGCGCCGATGCCGAGTTGATCGCGGTCGGCAAGCGGGCGGGGCGTGCCTCGCCCAAACAGGGGGAGATCGACCGGCTGCTGGTCGATCATGCGCTGGGCGGCAGCCAAGTGGTGCGGTTGAAGTCGGGTGATCCCGGCATTTTCGGGCGGCTGGAGGAAGAGATCGTCGCGCTGGAGGCGGCGGGCATTGCCTATGAGATCGTCCCCGGCGTCAGCGCGGCGAGTGCGGCGGCGGCGGCGGCGGGCATCCCGCTGACCCGGCGTAACGCGGCGCGGCGGGTGCAGTTCGTGACCGGCCACGACGTCACCGGCGCGCTGCCTGCCGACCGCAACATGGCCGCGCTGGCCGATGCGGGCGCGACGACCGTGGTGTTCATGCCCAAGCGGACCTTCCCCGCGCTGGCGGAGGCTTTGATCGCGCACGGCCTGTCGCCGCAGACGCCCGCGCTGATGGCCGAGCATGTCGGCTGTCCCGACCAGCGGCTGACCCGTTCGACCGTAGGTGACCTCGCGGCGCAACTGTCGGAGGGCGTGTCGGACAAGGCGGCGCTGATCCTCTATGGCCCGTTGATGGAGGATCTGTGATCCATCTCGACCTGATCGGCATAGGCACGGGCCATCCCGATCACCTGACCCGCGCCGCCGAAGCCGCGATGCGCGCCGCCGACCTGATCCTGTTGCCCCGTAAAGAGGACAAGGCCGAACTGATCGACCTGCGCCGCGACATCTGCGTGCAGGTGCTGGCGGGGGCCGCGACGCGGGTGGTGGAGTTCGACCTGCCGGTGCGCGCGGGGGAGGGCGACTATCTCGACAATGTCGAGCGTTGGCATGACGCGATCGCCCAATGCTGGGCGGCGGAGATCGCGCGGGCGTTGCCGCAAGGCGGGCGGGTGGCGTTGCTCGTCTGGGGCGATCCGTCGCTCTACGACAGCACGATCCGTATCGCCCGGCGGCTGATCGCGGTGGAGCGGGTGACGGTGGTGCCGGGGATCACCAGCCTGCAATTGCTGTGTGCCGCGCATGCCATTCCATTCAACGCGGTGGCCGCGCCCGTGATGGTGACGACGGGGCGGCGGTTGCGTGAGGGTGGCTGGCCCGAGGGGGCGGACAGCGTCGCGGTGATGCTGGACGGGGGATGTGCGTTTACGACCCTGGATCAGCCGGATGCGGTCATCTGGTGGGGGGCGTATCTGGGCATGGCGCAGCAGGCGGTCGAGGCGGGGCGGCTGGCGGATATCGCCGAGCGGATCGTCACGCGCCGGGCCGAACTGCGGCGGGCGCATGGGTGGATCATGGATGTGTACCTGCTGCGGCGGGGCGGGGATTTGGTGGGGGAGGGTTTTGCGCCGAGCGGTGTTGCTTGTGGCATAGCCCCCACCCCAAACCCCTCCCCCCTGCCGGGAGGAGGGGCTTAATGCCGATCGCCGCGCCACAAGCATCTCCCCTCCCGCAGGCGGGAGGGGGTGGGGGAGGGCAGGGCCCCACGCCAAACGCTTTGTGGTGTATCCTTCCCAGCCGCAGCCTAAAATTCGATCCCCCTCTGCGCCTTCACGCCCTGTTCGCGGAAGGGGTGCTTCACCTGTGTCATATCCGTCACCAGGTCCGCCGCGTCGACCAGCGCCTCGGGGGCATTGCGGCCAGTCATGACGACATGTGTCATCGCCCCCTTGGTCGCCAGCACCTCCAGCACCTCGTCGACCGGAAGGTACTCGTAACGCAGCACGATGTTGAGTTCGTCCGCGACGATCAGGTCATAGGACGGATCGGCGATCATCCGCTTCACTTCGTCCCAGGCGGCGCGCGCGGTGGCGATGTCGCGGCTGCGGTCTTGCGTGTTCCAGGTGAAGCCCTCGCCCATCGCGTGGAAATCGACTTCGGGGAAACGGGCCAGCACCGCCGCCTCGCCGGTGGTCATCGCGCCCTTCACGAACTGGACCATGCCGACGCGCATCCCATGGCCGACCGCGCGGATCACCATGCCCAGCGCGGCGGTGGTCTTGCCCTTGCCCTTGCCGGTATGGACGATCAGCAGGCCCTTTTCCACGTCGCGCGCGGCGACCTTCTTGTCCTGCGCGGCCTTTTTCTTGGCCATGCGCTCGGCATGTTCGGCGTCGGTCCGCATCATTTCTCTCCTGAAAGCCGCAAGGGAAGGCCGGCCACGACCAGATCGGTCGCGTCGCACACCCGCGCCAGCCGCTGGTTGAGCGACCCTTGCGCATCGCGGAAGCGCCGCGCCAGCGCATTGTCGGGCACGATGCCGAAGCCGACCTCGTTGCTGACCAGCACCACGGGGCCGGGGGCCCCCTCCAGCGCCGCAACCAGCGCCTCGCCCGCCGCCGTCATGTCCGCTTCCCCTAGCAACAGGTTGGTGAGCCAGAGCGTCAGGCAGTCGACCAGCACCACCCGATCGGCGCGGGTGTGCTTGGCAATCGCCTCGGGCAAAGCGAGCGGGGCTTCCACCGTCGTCCAGCGCGCATCGCGGTCGGCGACATGGCGTGCGATCCGCTCGCGCATTTCGTCATCCCAGGCCTGTGCAGTGGCGATGAAGCAGCCGGTGGGCGTCATCGCCTCGGCCAGCGCCTGGGCGTGGCGGCTCTTGCCCGACCGGGCACCGCCGAGAACCAATAGGGTGCGGGGCTTCGTCATGCCCGCCCGCATCGCGGGAGCGGGGCTGTGACGCAAGCGGAAATGGGTGCGCTGACCCATCATGGCGGGCGGATCGATGCGGCCAAGGCCTTGTTCCCGCACGTCACCGAGCCTTGGCTGGACCTGTCGACCGGAATCAACCCGGTGCCGTGGCAGCCGCCTGCCGGATTGGCGGTCGATGCCGCGCCGCTGCCGGATCGAAGCACGCTCGCCCGGCTGGAGGCCCTGGCGGCGGCGCATTTCGGTGCGGCGCCGGAACGGGTGGCAGCGGTGCCGGGGAGCGAGATGGCGCTTCGGTTGCTGCCCCTGCTGGGCGTGGCGCAACCGATCGTCGCGGTGCGGCCCGGCTATGGCACGCATGGGGCGGTGGCGACGGCACGGGTCGATCACGCCGTGCTGGAGGAATGGCCGGGGCGGGCGGGGAGCCTGTTGCTCGCCAATCCCAACAATCCCGATGGCGTCCATCGCTCACCGGAGCAATTGACCCAATTGGCGGACGCACAGGCGCGGGCGGGCGGCTGGCTGATCCTGGACGAAGCCTTCGCCGACGCCATGCTCGGACCCGGCTTTGCGGGTGGCGAGCGGGTGGTGGTGTTGCGCTCCTTTGGCAAGTTCTTCGGGCTGGCGGGATTGCGGCTGGGCTTCGTCATCGCCGAGCCAGAGTGGCTCGCGCGGTTGCGCGCCCTGCTGGGCGATTGGCCGGTGGCGAGTCATGCCATCGTCTGGGGTAGCGCCGCCTATGCCGATCGCGGCTGGATCGCCGCGACCCGCGATGCGCTGGCCGCGCGGGCGGTCGCGCTGGACGCGGTGCTGGCCCGGCACGGACTGACCGCACGGGGCGCGTGCCCGCTGTTCCGCATGGTCGAGACGCCCGACGCCCCGGCGATCTTCGCGCGACTGGCGGCGGCGGGGATATTGGTCCGGCCCTTTGCCGACGCACCCGAGCGGTTGCGGTTCGGCGTGCCGGTCGCTGACGACCTGAACCGGCTCGATAGGGCATTGCACCATGGCTGACCCCGTAGCGCTGGCGGCCTTGGCGCTGGACGCCGCGATCGGTTGGCCGGATCGGCTCTATGCGCGGGTCGGGCATCCGGTGGGAGCGTTCGCGCGGTTCCTGAATTGTGCCGAGCGGCTGGGCAATTCCCCCAAGCGGCCGGAGGGCGTGCGGCGGGGGCTGGGCGTCCTGACCATGGTGGTCCTGATCGCCCTGACCGGCGGAGTGGCATGGTGGCTCGACCGGGAATCGCACCTTCTGTTCGGTCGCTGGGGGTGGATCGCCAGCGCCGTCCTCGCCTGGCCCGCGCTCGCACAGCGCAGCCTGTACATCCATGTCCGGCCCGTCGCCGAGGCCCTGCTTCGCGGCGACCTGCCTGCCGCCCGATCGCTGGTCGCTCGGGTCGTGGGGCGCGATACCGGGCGGCTGGACCAGGCGGGCGTCTCGCGCGCCGCGATCGAGACGCTGGCGGAGAGCTTCTGCGACGGCATCGTCGCGCCGCTATTCTGGTTGCTGCTGCTCGGGCTGCCGGGCGCGTGGGTCTATAAGGCGATCAACACCGCCGACAGCCTGATCGGGCATAAGGAGCCGCGCTGGCGGGCGTTCGGCTGGGCGGCGGCGCGGATCGACGATGGGGCGAACTGGGTGCCCGCCCGGATCGCGGGAGCGCTGGTCTGCGTTGCGGGCGCGCGGGGCTGGCGGGTGATGCGGCGGGATGCACGCGCCCATGCCTCGCCCAATGCGGGCTGGCCGGAAGCGGCGATGGCGGGCGCGCTGGGCGTCGCGCTGGCGGGGCCGGTCGCTTATGACGGCGTGACCCAGATCAAGCCATGGATCGGGCGCGAGGGGCGGGCGGCGTCTCCGAAGGATATCGTCACCGCGCTGCAAATCTATGCGCGGGCGTGTCTGCTCCTCTGGGTGATCGCGGGGGGTGTCGCATGGCTGGCGTGATGATCCAGGGCACGGGCTCGGACGTCGGCAAGTCGGTGCTGGTCGCGGGGCTGTGCCGCCTCTTCGCCAATCGGGGCCTGAGCGTCCGCCCCTTCAAGCCGCAGAATATGAGCAACAACGCCGCCGCCACGCCGGATGGCGGCGAGATCGGACGGGCGCAGGCGACCCAGGCGCTGGCGGCGCGGGTGCCTCCGCATGTCGACATGAACCCGGTGCTGCTGAAGCCGCAGGGCGACCGCACCTCACAGTTGATCGTGCGCGGGCAGGTGCGGGGGATGCTGCCTGCGTCGAAATGGCGCGAGGGGCGGATCGGGCTGCTGCCCGAGGTGGTCGAATGCTATCGCCGGTTGGAGGTGCAGTGCGACCTCGTCATCGTGGAGGGCGCGGGCTCGCCCGCCGAGGTCAACCTGCGTTCGGGCGACATCGCCAATATGGGCTTCGCGCGCGCGGCGAGGGTGCCGGTGGTGCTGGCGGGGGATATCGACCGGGGCGGGGTGATCGCCTCGCTGGTCGGGACGAAAGCCGTGATCGACCCAGAGGATGCCGCGATGATCCGGGGTTTCCTGGTCAACAAGTTTCGCGGCGACCCGGCGCTGTTCGCCGATGGCTTGGGCGTGATCGCGCAGCATACCGGCTGGCGCTCGCTGGGGCTGATCCCGTGGCTGGCGGATGCCGCGCGCCTGCCCAGCGAGGATGCGGTGGTGCTGGAACGGTCGCGCGCCGGGGCCGGGGGGCAGGTGGTGATCGCCTGTCCGATCACGCCGCGCATCGCCAATTTCGACGATCTCGATCCGCTAAGGCTGGAGCCGCAGGTCGACCTCGTCATGGTCCGCCCCGGCGAGCCGATCCCCGATGCGGCGATGATCGTGCTGGCGGGGTCCAAGGCGACGATCGCCGACCTCGCCTTCATCCGCGCGCAGGGTTGGGATATCGACATCGCGGCGCATCATCGGCGCGGGCGGCCGGTGCTGGGGCTGTGCGGCGGATACCAGATGCTGGGGCGGAGCGTCGCGGACCCGGACGGGATCGAGGGGCCGGCGGGCCGGGTCGATGGCCTGGGGCTGCTGAACGTGGAGACGGTGCTGACCGGCGAGAAGACCGTTCGCCCCGTCACCGGCGAGGCGCTCGGGGCGGGCTTTTCGGGATATGAGATCCACCTGGGGCGCACGAACGGCCCCGACACCCTCCGGCCCATCGGGCATCTGGCCGATGGCCGGGCGGAGGGCGCGATGAGCGCCGATGGGCTGGTTGCGGGCAGCTATATCCACGGTCTGCTGGGTGAAGCGGCGCAGCGCGCGGCGTGGCTCGCGCGGATCGGGGTGGAGGGGGCGGGGCCGGATCACCGGGCCGATATGGACGAAGCGCTCGACGCCATCGCCGCCACGCTGGAGGCGCATGTCGATGGCGACGCGCTGCTGCGGATCGCTCAGGGCAGGGAATAGAGCGCGGCGGCGAGGAGGAGGGCGGTCTCGGTCCATTCGATCCCCGCGCCATGCACGTCGCCGGTCATCCCGCCCAGCTTGCGCCGGAACCAGAGGAAGAGCGCACCGATGGCGAGCGGCAGGGCGGCCAGCGGCGGCCAGAAGGCAATGATCGCGGTGACGACGACGCCCGAGAGGATCAGGTCGAAGGGACGCACCGCCCGCGCCACCATCGCCCCCAGGCCGCCGGGTCGGAGCGGCGGGAGGAACCGGGCCCAGACCAACGGCCCGATCCGCGCCGCCGCCGGGATCAGCGCGATCCATGTCCAGCCTTCGGGCGGCACGCGGTGGAGCAGCACCAGCTTGGCGAGCAACTGCATCACCAGCGCCACCACCCCGAAGCTGCCGATATGTGGATCGGCCATCACCGACAGCAGCCGCGACCGGTCGCCATGCGCCGCGCCCAGCCCGTCGCTGACATCCGCCAGCCCGTCCAGATGCAGTGCCCCCGTCACCCAGACCCAGGCGATCAGCGCCGCCAGTGCCCCGATCCACGGATCGACCCGCGCCCCCAGCCAGCCCGCGCCCGCGACGATCACCCCGATAGCCAAGCCCGCCACCGGATAGAGCCGGATCGCCCGCGCGAAATCCTCGGAATCCGCCTCCACCCGCGGCATGGGCAGGCGGGTCAGGAAGCCCAGCGCGACGACCAGCGTCCTCATGTCGTGACCAGCCCGGTCACCTGCGCCGTGCGCGGCACGCCGTCCCACACTTCCAGTGTCAACAGGCTGGCATAGGGCAGGGCGAAGGCCCAGACGGCGCGGAAGTCGAAGCCGCACAGCACATGCAAGGCGGCGCGCATCGCCCCGCCATGGGTGACGATCAGCGTCGGTTCGGGGCGCAACTCGGCCAGGGTTCCCGCGACCCGCGCCACCAGATCGGACCAGCGCTCGCCGCCGGGGGGCGGTGCGGCGTCGGGGTCATGCCAGAAACGATCGAGCGCGGCCCGGTCGATCGCGTCGGGGGCCAGTCCGTCCCAGTCGCCAAAGTCCAGTTCGCGCCAGCGGGGATCGATTTCGGCCGGGCCGATCGCCTCGGCGCAGGCGCGGGCTCTCGACAGGTCGGAGCCGATCCGCCGCACGACCTCCACCCCGCGCGCCCGGTCGACACAGGCGGCGATGCCCCGTGCCGTCGCCGGGCTGTCGGTGCGTCCCAGCATCCGCCCCGTCAGTTCGGGCTCGCCGTGACGAAGCAGATGGAGGCGGAACCCGGTCACGCGGTGGCGACCCCCGCTTCGGCAAAGGTCGCCATGCCGTCATGCGCGGCCAGCGCCGATCGGATCACCTGCACCGCCACCGCCGCGCCGCTACCCTCGCCCAGCCGCATGTCGAGCGACAGGATCGGCGTCAGCCCCAGCCGGTCGAGCAGTCGGACATGCCCCGGCTCGGCCGAACAATGGCCCGCCAGGCAATGGGCGGCGATGCCGGGATTGGCGAAAGCGAGCGGGGCGATCGCGGCGGTGCCGATGAAGCCATCCAGCACGATGGGTACGCGCTTCGCCCGCGCGGCCAGCACCGCGCCCGCGATCGCCGCAATCTCCCGCCCGCCCAGATGGCGCAGGATTTCAAAGGCGCTGCCCAGATGGTCGCGGTGCAGGGACAGGCCATCGGCCACGGCGACAGCCTTGCGCGACAGGCCTTGCGCATCGACGCCGGTGCCGGGGCCGACCCAGTCGGACGCATCGCCTCCAAAACTGGCGGCGGCGAGCGCGGCGGCGGGGGTGGTGTTGCCGATCCCCATCTCGCCCAGCACCAGCAGGTCGGCATCGCCCACCGCTTCGGCCCCGGCGTTCAGCGCGGCGAGGCATTCCGCCTCGCTCATCGCCGGTGCGGTGGTGAAGTCCATGGTGGGCCGGTCGAGATCGAGTGGCACCACCGACAGTGCCAGCCCCGCCGCCGCCGCCAGCGCGTTGATCGCGGCCCCTCCGGCGGCGAAATTGGCGACCATCTGCGCGGTCACCTCCGCCGGAAAGGCGCTGACCCCGCGCGCGACGACGCCGTGATTCCCGGCGAAGATGACGGCGCGGCCCCGTTCGATCCGGGGACGCTCGCGGCCTTGCCATCCGGCGAGGAAGATCGCGATCTCCTCCAACCGGCCCAGCGAGCCGGGGGGCTTGGTCAACTGGCCCTGCCGTGCCGTCGCGGCGTCGCGGGCGGCCGCATCGGGTTCGGGCAAGGTGGCCAGTGTCGCCTCGAACGCGGCGACGGTGGGGAAAGCCTTCATTCGACGACGAATCCTTCGGGCGGCGTGCGGGTGAGGAAATGGCCCTTCACCCCTTGCGGCCATTGCTTGTACGGCACCTGCCCCCAGTCGCTGGCGGCATAGGCCCGCGCATAGTCCAGGATGGCGCGGGCGGCATCGTCATCGGGGGCGAACTTGCCCATGACATAGCCGACCTTGCCGGGGCAGCGCAGATGGACGGTGCAGAAGGACTGGCAGGCGAACAGGCAGGGCATCTCCTCGACCGCCACCTCGGCATAAGCGGGGTCGGACGCCTGGACGCGGCGCAACGCCTCGACCAGCAGCGCGCCGCCGCGCTTGCCCTCGTCATTCTCGCGCACGTCGTCGGACAGGCGACAGGTGTTGCAGGCGACCACGGCGGGGCCGTTGGTGGCGGGTTTCAGCATGGGAAGGACTCGGTCACGGGGCATTCTCCACAAAGCGCCGTCGCCCGCGCGAGGGGAAACCCCCGTCCGTCCGGCACACCCTGACCGGTCGAAGGACGACCGCGACGGGCAGGTCTCCTGGCTCGCGGGTCGGGGCCGGTCCGCCGCCTTCTCGGGGGTGTTCTGCCCCCAATGGCGTGATGGCGAACGGCTCGCCGCTTACAGTTGCAGGGGCAGCCGGGGCATCGCACCCCATTCCCTTTTCATCCCCCGCCAAGGGGAACCTGTCGCGGGAGGAGCGATAGGCGTGTGGAGGAGGGGAGGCAATTCTTTCCTTCCGGCCCCTTCCTCCTCTTTTCCACCCCGGCGCAGGCCGGGGTCCAGGCGCCGTTCGCGATGTGGTGCGCTCCATTGTGCGCCGAAACTGGACCCCGGCCTGCGCCGGGGTGGTGCGCACGATATGCGGAAGAAAGTCACTCCTCGCCGCGCAGAGCCTTCAGGAAGAACGCATATTGCCGCCGCATGGCATACGCGACCGGGCCGGTGGAGCGCCCGGCGGTATGCTCGCCGCCGGGGACGACCAGCAGGTCGAAATCCTTGTCCGCCTTGATCAGCGCATCGACGACCTGCGTCGTGCTGGCGGGATCGACGTTGGAATCCTGCTCGCCGACGACCAGCATCAGCTTGCCCTGCAACTGGTGGGCATGGACCACGCCCGAGGCGTCCAGGTAACTCCGGTCGACCGGATAGCCGAGCCATTGTTCGTTCCAGTCGATCTTGTCCATCCGGTTGTCGAAACACCCGGCATAGGCGACCCCGGCCTTGTAGAATTCGGGGTGGAAGAGCAGCGCGTTCAGCGTGCTCTGCCCGCCCGCCGAGCCGCCATAGATGCCGACGCGGGTGATATCGGCGGCGGGGTCCTTGGCGTTCAGCGCCTTCATCCAGGCGATGCGATCGGGAAAGCCGCTATCGGCCAGGTTCTTCCACGCGACGTCGTGAAAGGCCTTGGAGCGGTTGGCGGTGCCCATGCCGTCGATCATCACGACGACGAAGCCCAGATCGGCGAGCTGCTGCATCCCCATGACCTTGTCGCCGCCGGAGAAGGCACCGAACGGCCAGAAGCCCTTGGGCACGAAACTGTCGTGCGGCCCGGCATAGATGTTCTCGATCACCGGATAGCGCCTGGCCGGGTCATAGTCGCGCGGGCGGACGACCAGGCCGTAGATATCGGTCTTGCCGTCGCGGCCCTTGGCGGTGAAGCGTTCGGGCGGGCGGAACCCGGCGGCGGTCAGCGCGGTGATGTCGCCCTTTTCCAGCGTCTGGATCAGGTGGCCATCGCGGGCGTCACGCCATTCCATCGTCTCCGGCAGGTCGGTGCGGGAGAAGACGTCGACGTAAGTGGTCATGTCGGGAGAGAAGCGGACTTCGTGAGTCGCATTCTCGCGCGTCAAGCGGGTCAGGTTGCGGCCATCGAAATCGACCCGGAACCAGTGTTTGTAATAGGGGTCTTCGCCGGGGACGAAGCCGCTGGCCGAGAACCAGATTTGCCGCTTTTCGTCATCGACGTGTCCGATGTCGCGGACCAGCCAATGGCCCTTGGTGATCTGGCGCACCACCCGCCCGGTCGCGCCATCGACCAGATAGAGATGCCGCCAGCCGTCCCGCTCCGACGCCCAGAGGATCTCGCGGCCCAGCCCCTTCACGTCGTGCGACCAGATGCGGTCGCGGAAGACGAAGGTCTTCGCGGTTTCGGTGACGGCGGCATGGGCCGCGCCGGTGTCGGCATCGACCGCGATGATCTTGGCCTCGCCGAAGCCGCGTTTCAGGTCGTCAAAGGCGAAGCTCTTGCTGTCCGCGCGCCATTCGGGGGCGGACAGGGTATAGGCACCCGCGAACAGCGCCGGATCGATCTCGGTCCGCTGGCCGTCCGCGACGCGGAAGAGGACGGGCGATTCCTGATCCACCGCATCGCCGGGCTTGGGATAGAGTTGCTGGACGACCTCGGGCTGGACCTTGCCCGGCGGCGCGGCGAGGACGCGGGTGACCATGCGGGCATAGCCGGGGCGGACACGTTGGAGCGCGATATGCTGACCGTCGGGGCTCCAGGCGATGGTTTCGGGGTCGTAGAAATTGGCGGGGCTGCCGTCCTGGGAGCGCCAGACCTCCTTGCCGCCACTCGCGGTCCGCACGACCAGATTGTCGTCGAGGACCAGCGCCTCCAGCCTGCCATCGGGGGAAAGGCGGGGATGGTTGTCGGCGGGAACGCGCAGGTCGCGCACCACGCCGAAGCCGCGCGGGCGGGCAGGATTCTCGGGCGGGACGACCGCGCAGACCGGCTGGACGAGAGTGCAGCGATAGACGGTCTCCTCATAACCGATCGAGAAACGGATCGCCGAACGGTCGGGCGAATAGGCGAAATGCTCGAAGGGCAGGCGGGAAGGTTCGACCGGCTTGCCCGTCACCTTGGACAGCGCGGGGGCGAGCGCGGCGGCGTCGAAGGCGGGAGCCTTGGCGCGGGTGGCGGCGTCGACATCGACAAAGGCGAAGCCGCCCGCCACCGTCTTGCGATAATGGAAATGCCGCCCGTCCGCATCCCATTCGGCGGGGGAGGCGATATCGCGGGTCAGCCATTGCCACCGGTCGCGAAGCGCCAGCGACGTGGCGATACGGTCGGGCACGGTCTGCGCCGCCAAGGGCGAGGTGGTCAGCAACAGGGCGAGGAGGGAAAGTCGCTTCACTGGGCGGCTCCGATCGTGAAGCTGTAGGTCAGCGGCTGGAGCGCGATGCGATAGGGCATGTGCGCGCGGCCATCGAGGTTCCAGCCGGTATCGCCCCCGACCCCGACCTGCGCGGCGTCGATCAGCAGCGTGCCGTCGCCATGCGGGCGGATATCCGAACTATGCGCCTTGCCCGGCGGCTTCATCGCGAGGTCGGCATAGGGGAAGGGCAGGGCGTTGACCGACAGCGGTTGCGCCCCCGTCACGCGAAACCCCACGCCGGTGCCGGTCAGTTGCAGCCAGCGAACATCGGTCTTGTTGCCGCTCTCCTGCGGCCGGGCATAGTCGTGATACTGGTCCGCCAGCGCGCCGCTCCAGCGGGCGATGATCGCACCGGTCTTGCGATCGGCATAGCTTTCCCAGGGGCCGCGCCCGAACCAGCTCACCTGGCCGAATTGCTGCCCCGGCGTCGCGAAGGCGAGGCCGACGCGCAAGGGATCGGGCAAGGTCGCGCGGAGCGGCGTGAAGCGCACCGTCGCGGTCGCGCTGCCGTCCGGGGCCATGGTCCAGCGGGTCCGCATCTTGACCGATCCCACGCCCATGTCGTGATCGACGACGATGGCGTTGCCGTCGCGCTGGATATCGTCGAGGCGGCGATGCTCGGAGAAATATTGCCACATCGCATGGCTCTTGGGCACGCCAGCACCCACATCATTGTCGGTCGGCGCGCGGGTGAAATTGGGCGCGCCGCCGGTCAGCAAGGTCTTGCCGTCACGGGCATAGCGGCGAACGAGGCCCGTTTCGCGGTCGATCTCCAGCACGGCGTTGCCAGCCTTCAGCGTCATCGCATCGGGGCTTTCCTCCGGCACGGCCGATCCGGCGGGGGCGGCGACGAAGACCGGGGCGGAGAGCGCGAACTGCTCCCAGCCGACGACATGACCCGCGGGTAGCGGCGGGATCGCCCCCGCCCTGGTCCGCGCGCGCAGGATCAGCGAGCGTTCGGCCGTGGCGTCCTTCGCCGGGGGCAGGGCGAAGGACAGGGGAGCGCTCGCTCCGGCCGCGACCGATGGCGTGGCGATGCTGCCCCGCGCCGTCTCGACGCCATTCTCCAGCACCGTCCAGTCCAGCGTGAAGCGCGACAGGTCGATATGGTCGTGGCGGTTGACCACCTGCCAGCCGCCGCCCTCATGGGTGAAGTGGACCGGCGACTGGACATGCGCCATCTCATAATATTCGGGGTCGGGGGTGCGGTCTGACTGGATCACGCCGTCGCCCACGGGGCTGTCGTCGCCATGCAGCCCCGCATCCTTGGGATCGGGATCATAGTCTAGGCCCTGGCCCCAATAGGGGTGACCGTCCTTGTCCTTGAGGATCATCGTCTGGTCGACCCAGTCCCAGACGAAGGCCCCCTGCAACTTCGGATATTTGCGGAACACGTCCCAATAACCCTGAAAGTCGCCCAGACTGTTGCCCATCGCATGGGCATATTCGCACAGGATCAGCGGCTGGGTGAATTCGGGCCGCTGGGCATAGTCGGCTAGCTTCTCCACATCGTCATACATGGGCGCGAAGATATCGACATAGGCGTTGGTCGGATGTCGCCAGCCGCTCATGCTATAGCCGAGGAAGTTGATCAGCCGCGTCCTGTCGTGCTGGCGGATCCATTTCGCCGCCGCCTCGAAATTGGGCCCGACACCGCTTTCATTGCCCAGTGACCAGAAGATGACGGACGGGTGGTTGCGGTCGCGCTCGACCATGCGCTGCACCCGGTCGAGATGCGCCGCCGCCCATTCGGGTTTGTGCCCCAGATTGAGCGTCGGGTCGTTCTTTTCCTGGGTAAGGCTGAGATAGCCGTGGCTCTCGATATTGGCCTCGTCCATCACGTACAGGCCATATTCGTCGGCGAGGTCGTACCAGCGCGGATCGTTGGGATAGTGGGAGGTGCGGACCGCGTTGATGTTCGCGGCCTTCATCAACTCGATATCCTTGCGCATCGTCTCCTCGGACACGATGCGGAATGTGTGCGGGTCATGTTCGTGCCGGTTGACGCCGCGGATCATGATCCGCTTCCCGTTCACCCGGACCTCGCCGCCTGCGACCTCGACCGTGCGGAAGCCGATGCGGCGGCTGGTCGCCTCGATCAACTTGCCCTTCGCGTCGAGCAGTTCGACCAGCAGGGTGTAGAGATTGGGGGCCTCCGCACTCCACGTCTTCACGCCCGGAACCTGCGCCGTGATCGTCGCGCTGGTGCCGCTGGGCGTCGCGGTCCGGGTCAGCACCGTCCGCTTGCCGTCGAGCAGGGTCGCCCGCACGCTGGTGGCCTGCGCCGCGCCCGCCAGATCGACCTCCGCCGACAGCGTGCCGTCGCGATACTCGTTGGTCAGCCCGGCCTCGATTCCCAGGTCGCGAATATGGATCTGCGGCGCGGCATAGAGGGTGATCGACCGCTCGATCCCGTTGACCCGCCAGAAATCCTGATCTTCAAGGTAGCTGCCGTCCGAATGGCGGTAGAGTTCGATGGCGATGACATTGCGGCCGCGCCTGGCGGCACGGCTGATGTCGAATTCGGTGGGAAGCTTGGAGTCCTCGGAATAGCCGATCTTCTCGCCATTGACCCACAGATAATAGGCCGCCCCCGCCGCGCCGACGGTCAGCAGCAGCCGACGTCCGGCGAAATGCGCGGGAACCGTGAAGTCGCGGCGATAGGAGGCGACTTCGTTCAGCCGGTGCTCGATGAACGGCGCGTTGCGGGGAAAGGGATAGCCGCTGCCGACGAAGACCGGGCGGCTCAGCCCCTGCGCCTGAAGGATGCCGGGAACCGCGACCTCGCGCCAGGTCGAGACGTCGCGCGCCGGGTCCTGGAAGCCGACCGGTCGCGCCTCGGGATTGGGCGACATGTGCACCTTCCACCTCCCGTCGAGCGAGAGGTGATAGCGCGACTTCGCCACGTCGCCTGCCAGCGCCGTCGCGCGCGTCTCGAACCCGGCAAAGCTGCTGTGCATCGGCTCCGCGCCGATATGGTTGATGGCGGGATTTTCCCAGTCGGGCCGGGGTTCGGTCGTCTGCGCCGATGCGGTGTGCGCCAGCATGGCCGAAAGGCTCGCCCACAGGGCCCATCGTTTCATCGCCATATGCCGTCTCTCCTCCGCTATCCGACCCATGCTAGATTATACGGAATACAATTTAAAGCGTGACGGTGACACGATTTGCCCCTTGTTATCAGTGATACAAAATATCATGTGCGTGGGCTAGGTGACGGAAAGGCATGGCATGACCGGACGAGGCAATGGCGAGACGGCGGCGATGACGCTGCCACCGCGCGCGCATGGGGGACTGGACCGGCTGGCCATCTCCGCCTCGACCCTGTGCCTGATCCATTGCCTGGTCCTGCCTGTCCTGATCGCCTTCCTGCCGTCGATCGCGGCCTGGGCCGATCTGGGCGAGGGCTTTCATATCGTCATGCTGGCCATCGCCGTGCCGCTCAGCACCATCGCGCTATGGCGGGCGTGGCGGCGGCATGGTCAGGTCGGCCCCGCCATCGGCGGCGTACTGGGCCTGACCCTGTTGATCCTCGGCGTGGTGTTCGAGGGCGGCGCGGCGGGGACGTGGCTGACCGTCGCGGGTGGCATGGTTCTGGCCGCCGCACATGTCCTGAACCTTCGCGCGGATCGGCTGGCGGCACTGGTCGCACTATAACCCGCCTGTCCGGCTTTTTGCGACGCTCCTCTTGACCTGGATGCACGGTTTCGCGCAGGCGCGACATACCAAAAACGCAAGGCATCTGGCGGGAGAATGGAATGACCGAGGCACAGGATCGGATCGTCGCGGGCGTCGAGCTGGGCGGTACGAAATCGATTGTGCTGATCGGGCGCGGGCGGGACATATTGGTGTCCGAACGCCTGCCCACCACCACTCCCGCGATCACCCTGGCGGCGCTGGCGCAGCGGCTGGCCGAGTGGCACGAGCAGTATAAGCCCGAGGCGCTGGGCATCGGCAGCTTCGGGCCCATCGCGCTCGACAAGACCGGCATGGATTATGGCCATATGCTCGCCACCCCAAAGCCGGGCTGGGCGGGGGCGGACGTGGTCGGCGCGCTGGCGGACGGGTTCGGCGATCGGGTCGCGATCCATACCGACGTGACCGGCGCGGCGCTGGCCGAGGGGCAGTGGGGCGCGGCGCGCGGACTGGCCGACCATGTCTATGTCACGGTCGGCACGGGCGTCGGCATGGGGATCATCGTCAACGGCCAGCCGGTGTCGGGCCGGATGCACCCGGAGGCGGGACATGTCCGCGTCCGCCGCGTTGCGGGCGACGATTTCGCCGGGGCCTGCCCCTTCCATGGCGATTGCCTGGAAGGGCTGGTCGCCGGACCCGCCATCGCCGCGCGTGCGGGCCGTCCTGCACAGGAACTGGCAGCGGACGATCCCGTCTGGGCCTTCGTCGCCGATGCGCTGGCGGAAAGTTTCGCGGGGCTGTTCCTGACGCTGGCTTGCGGCCGGATCGTGATCGGCGGCGGTGTCGGCGTCGGCCAGCCGCATCTGCTCGACATGGTGCGCACCGCCACCGTCGAGAAGTTGTCGGGCTATCTGCCCTTCGTCGACGCGGCGCAGGTCGCCAACCGGATCGTCCATGCGCAACTCGGCGATCAGGCGGGGCCGCTGGGCACGCTGGCGCTGGCGCGGTCGGTGTTACCCTAAACCCATTCCTCCCCGGTGCGGGCAGGGGGACCATGCGAAGCATGGTGGAGGGGGATCGCCGCCAGGGGTGACTTTGGTGGAAGCCCCCCTCCGTCAGCGCTTTGCGCTGCCACCTCCCCGTGCCGGGGAGGATCAGAATCCGCTGTCCTACAGCGAACCGATATGGTTCCTATTCCTCCGTCATGGGGGAGGGATGAGATGGGGCACGAGGACGAGGCACGGGTGGAGGCGCTGATCGCGCAGGTGATCGCGCGCGAGGGCGACTATAGCGACCACCCCGCCGATCGCGGCGGCGCGACCCGCTTCGGCATTACCGAGGCGATGGCGCGGGCGGACGGCTATGACGGGCCGATGCGCCGCCTGCCGCTGGCGCGGGCGGAATCCCTCTATCGCCGGCTTTACTGGCGCGCGCCGGGCTTTGACCAAGTGGCGGAGCTGGCCCCCAGGCTGGCCGAGGAATTGTTCGATACCGGGGTCAATATGGGCCCGGCGGTGGCGACGGGCTTCCTGCAACGCGCGCTGAACGCGCTCAATCGCGGCGGGCGCGATTATGCCGATCTGGTGCCCGATGGCCGGATCGGCCCGGCGACGCTCGCCGCGCTGAAAGCCTTCCTGCGCCATCGCGGGCCGCCGGGGGAGGAGGTGCTGCTGAAGGCGGTCGAGGCGTTGCAGGGTGAACGCTATCTGACCCTGGCCGAGCGGCGTCCGGCCAATGAAGCCTTCCTCTATGGCTGGCTGGCGGATCGCCTGTCATGACTGCCGAGGACAGCGCCGATGCGTGGACCCGCCGGGCGCGGCCGACCTTCCTCTATGTCATGTACGCGCTGCTGCTCTGGAGCGTGCCCATGGGGGTGCTCGCCGGGTTTCGCCCCGCCATGGCGGCGGCGATGATCCGGGGCATGGCGGCGTATCTGGCCGCCATTCCCGAGCCGCTCTACGCGCTCTTCGGCACCGGCTATCTCGGCTATACGGTCGCGCGCGAATGGGGAAAGCGGCGTCAGTAGAAGCGGGCGCGGGTCAGCACGCGATCCTGTCCGTCGCAGGTCCGCAAGGTGACGCGCGTGCCCGGCTGGCCGACCGTCCAGCGTGCCATCGGGCTGTCGACATAGTCGCGGGGGATGGGCTGTCCATCGATGGCGCAGATGGTGTCGCCCTCCCGCCAGCCGCTCTTGTCGGCGGGGCCGCCGCGCATGACGTGCAGGACCCGCAACCGGTCGCTCGCCACGCCCAGCAGCAACCCGACCGTGGATCGCGGCGCGGGCGCATCGGCCTGCGGCCCCGGCGCCAGGATCATCCGTCCCGCGCCGGAGTCGAGCAGCACGCGATAGCGCTGGAGAAAGCCCGACCCGATCCGCCCGGCGACGCCCACCGACTCGCTGAAACCCTGGGGCGGCTCGATCCGTACCTCGACCTCGCGTGCGGTCAGCTTGCCGAGCCGGACGGTCGGCGCGATGGCGAGATCGTTGACCGAGGGACCCGCCAAACCGAAGCCGATCGCCGTGGTGGTCGGCAGGCTGGTCAGCCGCGCCGCCCGCCAGGCTGCCTGGGTCACGGTCAGTGCGGAGCCGTCGCCGGTATCGACGATGACCGGCGACAGCTTTGCCGCGCCGAGCCCGACCGCGCTTTCATAGACGCGCCGCTCGGGCGAGACGACCAGGGGGGCGGTCGCGCCGGTGAAGGGCATCCGGCCCGACGCGATCAGCCGGAACCGCTTGGCGGCATAGTCGATGTCGAGCGCATGCCCCGCCAGCAGGTCGCGCCCGACCAGCAGGTCCACCGCTGTCGCATCGCCCGTCGCCAGCGCGGGCAGGGGCGCGACCGCCACTCCGCCGCCCTTGCGGCTCAATCCGCCGAGCGACAGGGTGCGGGTCGGCATCCATCCGATCGCGACCGCGCCGCCGATCGCGCTCGCCTGCCCGCCGGGGCGCACCTTGCCCTTCGCCGCCAGGGGAGAATTTTGCGCCAACAGCGTGAAGCTGACCCCGGTATCCAGGATCGCGGTGACGGCCTGTCCGTCGATGGTCATCTTGAAGCGGACCTGGTTGCCGGGCGTCAGCTGGAACGGGATCCAGCGGGCCTCGGCATCGGGGGCCAGCGTCATGGTGCCGGGATCGCGCGCGGCGGCGGCGACGACATCCTCCTCGGTGGCAGGGGCGGGTCTGGGCGAGCGCGAGGCGAGCGGCGCCATCATCGCGGCGGCAAGCAGCAAGGGCAGGGGAAGCAGGTAGATCGACCGAGGCATCACGGCCCAACGCCTAGCCGAAGCGGAAGCTGCGCGCGCGACAAATCGGTGGGGGAGGGATCGGGCTCAGGCCGCCTCGGCGATACGGAGCAGGCCCTTGCCGCCGCGTTTGGCGGCGTAGAGCATGGTGTCGGCGGCATGGAGCGTGCGACGGACATCGGGGGGCAGGCCCAGTGCGACACCGCCGATGCTGACCCCGATGCTGATCGGGGGATGGCCATCGAGATGAAAGGGGTCGCGTGCCGCCGCGATCAGTTTCTCGCCGATCTGCTCGGCCTCCTTCTGGCTGACGCCGCGCAATATCGCCGCGAACTCGTCGCCGCCCAGCCGACCGATCACGTCCTGCCCCCGGACGACCTTGCGGAATCGATCGGCCACGGCGCGCAGTAGGTCGTCGCCGGTCAGATGCCCGTATGTGTCGTTGACCGGCTTGAACCCGTCCAGGTCGAGATAGAGGATATAGCTGCGATTCGTACTGTCGCGCGACGCGCGCTGGCATTCGGCGGCCAATGCTTCCATGAAATGCGCCCGATTGGGCAGGCCGGTGAGACTGTCGTGCAACGCCAGATGGCTGGCGAGATGCCGGGCTTGGATGAGCTTTACATGGGTGGCATGGATCTGGCGGATCAGGGTGAATATCCCGACGATCCAGAACGGCAGTTGGATCGGGAAGAGTTGCATTCCCGGCACGCCGGACGAGGCGGCGAAGATCGAATAGGGCGCAAGAAAGAGAATGGTCTGGATAAACGCGAAGCGCGGCGCGCCAGCGTTGTTATAGGCGCCGCCAAAGGCGACAGCGACGCCGATAATGCCGCTGAGCGCCGTCAACAGGACGTTATCGGTTCGGGCCCCCTCGCCGCATAACAGCCCGACCGTGGCCGCCCAGAACAGACCGGCCAACAACAGCGTCCTGAGCGAGGAGCGGCTGGGGCTCGCGCCGATGGTCACGTAGCGCAGGATCGCGGCGGGCGCGAACAAGGCCAGCAGAAGCACGGCCAGTTCGACATCGAGGAACACAGCGTAGCAAAGCAGCAGCGCGCTGAGGCAAAATGCGGCGAAGAGGATGCTGACCCGGTTGCCGAATAGAAGGTCCGTCAGTTCGGGGCGAAGGGTTTCCGCCGCCGGATCGAGCGGCGCGGTCAGCCAGGCGACCCAGCCTGCCTCCGTCGAGCGATATCGCGCGCTGTGCCGGGCTGCGACGGCCGCCAGAGGCGCGCGATATGTCACCAGCGCCATTCCTTCCATATATCTGCCTGACCAGCCGCTGTCGTCCTGCATCGACGAGCGAAATGTCGACCAGGGAAATAGAAAGCGTGGATGGAAAATAGTATAAAAAATGACGCTGCGGCAACACCGTCATGGCCATCACATGGACACTATTCTCTATCATTCTGTATTGCGGCGATTTACTTCTGGTCGTAAATGGACCGAATGTTCGGCAGGCATAGCGGATTAATTGTTCCCCATGTTGCGGAACGTTACAGACATGCTTCCAACAGGGCCTTGTCGAACCCGAATTGCTTCGCCTTATCAAGGGTATAGGGGCGCAATCCTGCGGACCGGTACTCGCCGATGATCTTCCCGTCGGTGCCTTCGTCCAGATATTCGAAGCTGAACAGCTCCTGCGTTACGATGACGGGGCCCTCCATGCCGATGACTTCGGTGATGTTGGTCACGCGACGACTGCCGTCGCGCAGGCGCTTGACCTGGATCACCATGTCGACCGAGTCGGCGATCTGACGGCTGATCGCGTCCTTGGGCACCTTGATGTCCGACATCATCACCATATTCTCCATGCGGGCCAGCGCCTCGCGCGGGGAGTTGGAGTGGAGCGTGCACATCGACCCGTCATGGCCGGTGTTCATCGCCGCGAGCATATCGAAACACTCCGCGCCGCGAATTTCGCCCAGGATGATGCGGTCCGGGCGCATGCGCAGCGCGTTCTTGACGAGGTCGCGGATGCTGATCTCACCCTGACCCTCCAGATTGGCGGGCCGGGTTTCCAGCGGCAGCCAGTGCGGCTGTTGCAGGCGGAGTTCGGCGGCGTCCTCGATGGTCAGCACGCGCTCACCCGGGTCGATCATCTTGGACAGCGCGTTCAGCATCGTCGTCTTACCCGAGCCGGTGCCGCCCGAAATCACGATGTTGAACCGCGACGCGCCCGCGATCTTCAGCAACGTCGCCATGTCCTGGCTCATCGACCCGCCCGCCGCCATCATGTCGAGCGTGATCGGTTTCGCCGAGAATTTGCGGATCGAGATGGCGGTGCCGCGAAGCGACAGCGGCGGCACGATCACGTTGACGCGGCTGCCGTCCTTCAGGCGCGCATCGGCCAGCGGCGTGGTCTGGTCGACGCGGCGGCCGACCGAATTGACGATGCGCTGGGCGACCTGGAACAGATGCTCCTCGTCGCGGAAGCGGATATTGGCGAGTTCCAGCTTGCCCTTGCGCTCGACATAGGTCTGCTCGGGGCCGTTGACCATGATGTCGGTGATGTCGGCATCGGCGAGCAATTCCTCCAGCGGACCCAGGCCCAGCAGCTCGTCGACCAGCACCTTTTCCAGCGCGAACTGCTCGCGCCGGTTGAGCGTCAGCTTCAGCTCGGCCAGCACCTCGCCGATGATCGGGCGGAATTCCTCGGCCAGCTCGTCCTTGCCCAGCGTCGCGGCGGCTTCGGGATCGACGCGCTCGAGCAGGCGGGGGAGCACCTGTTCCTTGATTCGGTGGATCGACGCCTCGAACCCTTCCCCGCGCGCCGGGGCTGGTTCGGCGGCGGCGGCCTGGCGGTCGGCCAGCCGCTGCATCGCGTCGGCGGCGGTGGCGGGCAGCGCGTGTTCCGCCACGGACAGCGCGCCAAGCGGCGGAAATTGCTGTCCGCCGGGGCCTCCTGCCTCGCTTTCGGGGCGGGGGGCGGGGCCGGGACCGTGCATCGGTCGCGCGACGCCGAAGGCCGGGCGGCTCCCCGTTGCGTTACCCAAACCCTGACGACGACCAAAGGCATTCATCGCGCAATTTCCCATGACATGCGCCCGGTCAGTAAATGCCAAGATTTACCATAAGCCTAACCGATCGCGGTTGCGGGGGATGGAAAGGGCGGGATATGGCCCTGATCCGATGCTCAGCCGGTTCGTCCTCGCAATCCTTTTGACCCTGGTCGGACTGGTACCCGCCGTCGCCGGGGCCGACGACATCGCCGCGACCGCGCGCGGCGTCGTGCGGGTCGTCACCATCGCGATGGTCGATAACGAAGTGGCGGGGTTCGGCCATGGATCGGGCTTCGCCGTCGCACCCAACCGGATCGTCACCAACGCGCATGTCGTCGAACTGGCGGAGCGCTATCCCGACAATGTCGTGATCGGCGTCGTGCCGTCGGAGGGCAGCAAATCCTATCAGGGCCGGGTCGTCGCCTATGATTCGCGCCGCGACCTGGCGCTGATCGAGGTGAGCGAGGCGAAGCTGCCGCCCGCCGCGCTTTTCACCGGTCCGGTGACCGAAGGCGATCAGGTGATCGCACTGGGCTATCCCGGCAATGTCGACCTGGCGACGGCACAATCGGCGGCAGACTATATCCGCCCGCTCTCTCCCGTCCGGTCGCAGGGTGTCGCCTCGGGCCGCCGGGCGCTGACGGGTATCGAGGTGCTGCTCCATACGGCCAGCATCGCGCGGGGCAATTCGGGCGGTCCGCTGCTCGATCCGTGCGGGCGGGTGATCGGGGTCAACTCCGCGCTGACCCGTGCCGATGACGGCGATTCGACCTTCGGCTTCGCGATCGCCGACACCGAACTCATGGCATTCCTGCGGGCCGCGCAACAGCCTTACACCTCGGTCGGCATGCCCTGCACCTCGATCGAGGAGCGGCTGCGCGAGGATAGCGCGGCGGATGCCCGCGCGCGCGCCGATGCCGCCGCGGCCAGGCGCGAGGCGGCCAATGCCGCCGCGATCCGTCGGGAAGAGGCGCTCGACGCCGCCCGCGCGGGGGCCGAGCGCACGCGGGAGAATGTCATGGCGATCGCCGCGCTGCTGCTGGTCGGCGGTGCGCTGGCGCTGGGCGGGGCGGGGCTGCTCGAATCGCGGGGGCAGCGGCGCCGGGCGATCTGGACCGGCGCGGGCGGTGGCGTGGCGATCGTCGCGGCGGTGGTCGTCTTCCTGCTGCGCCCCTCGGGCGAGATCACCCTGCCGCGCGAGACCGCCGCACTGCCCAGCGCGACCCCGCCGGGCAAGGCGCTGGGGCCGATGATCTGCACGTTGCAACCCGATCGCAGCCGGATCACCATCTCCTCGACGGCGGAAACGCGCATCGACTGGGGCGCGAACGGTTGCGCGGACGGCACCACCCAGTTCCTGGAAGGCGAGGGGAACTGGCAGCGGATCCTCGTTCCCGACGAGGAACCGACCGTGACCGTGGCGCGCTTCGATCCCGTGACGCGCAGCTATACCCAGACGCGCTATCTGCTGCCCGCCGCGACGATGGACGCGATCCGCAAGCTGCACCAGCCGACCACGCCCAGGGGCTGTGTGAAGACCGACACCGCGCTTCAGAATCTGGAAGGCGAACAGGCTCAGATCCGCCAGCAACTGCCGCCGCTGCCCAATGAAAAGCTGGTCTATAGCTGTCGTTCGGCACGCTGAGCGGTCAGCCCCTGCGTCACCGCCTCGATCAGGGCGAGGCGCCGGGTTTGCTCGGGCAGGGCGGGGTCGGGTAGCGGGAGGGCGGCGACCATGCGCGCGATCGCGGCGGCTTCTCCTTCTGCCAGAGGCGTGATCCGGGCGGTGGAGAAATGCCCTGCCAGCGCCTGGTCATCCTCGTCGAAGGCCAGCCGCGCCTGACCACTTGCCGTCAGGGCGATCAGCATGGCCCCAAGCGGCGTCGCCACCATCGTCCAGCCGATCGCCACCCCGTCCCCGCCGCGCCGCCACTGGCCGGGCGCCATGCCGCGCCGCGCCTCGCTATCGGCATAGAAGCGGCTGGGGGCGGCATAGCCCGCCTCATAGACCGCCGCCGTCACCCTCCCCTCTTGCCGGAGCGCGTCATCGGCACGCCGGTTGCGCAGGCTGCGGGCATAGGCGGCGGGCGTCACGCCGGTCGCTCGCTTGAACAGCCGGTGGAAATGGTGCGGGGCATAGCCGACCACCTCGGCCAATTCGGTCAGCGAGGGGGCGGCGTCGCCTTCCTCCAGCAGCGCCACGGCACGCGCCACCGCCTGTCGATCGCGGGTGACCTGATCGGGCAGGCAACGGAGACAGGCGCGAAAGCCGGCGGCTCGTGCGGCTTCCGGCGTCGGATGAAAGCAGACATGCTCGCGCCGGGGACGGCGTGCGGCACAACTCGGGCGGCAATAGATGCCGGTCGAGGTCACCGCGACCACGAACCGCCCGTCCGCCGCCCGGTCGCGGCGGGAGAAGGCGTCCCAGGCGGCATTCTCATCCAGGGCGGACACGATATCATGACGAACGGGGTGGGGCATGAAAGGCACAATCCATCGCCCCGAACCGCCGGGGCGCGACCATCCTAGCAAAGCCGCTGTGGCATTCATCCCACGGCTTGCGGCCAAAGCGGTTAACTTCGCGTCACCATCCTGTCACAAGATGCGCCACGCAGCTTGCATCGATTGGTTCCCGATGCTAACCGCCCGCCAACCCATCGGAGGCGCGTTTTTCGCGCCCCGTTCCCCATGGGGCCAACCCGTTCGTTGTTCGAGGAATTCGCATCCGTGGAGATGTCCGGCGGTACTATAAGCGGCACAGGCGGCATCCAGGCGAGCCTGGGTGGACGTTATGCGCTCGCGCTGTTCGAAACGGCCGCCGAGAGCCGTTCGATCGACACGATCGAGGCGAGCCTCGTGACCCTTCGCGATGCGCTGGCAGCCGACAAGGATCTGGCCGCGCTGACCAAGAGCCCGGTCGTGGCGCGGGGCGCCGCGGTCAAGGCGATCCTGGCGGTCGCCGATACGCTGGGCCTTGACGGCGTGACCAAGAATTTCCTCGGCGTGCTCGCCGAGAATCGGCGCCTGTCGGCGCTGCCGCAGATCATCCGCGCGTTCCGCCAGTTGGCCAGCCGCCATCGCGGCGAGGTCGCGGCCGAAGTGACGAGCGCCCACCCGCTGACCGAGGATCAGGTCGCCGAGTTGAAGCAGCAGCTTCGCACCCGTGTCGGTCGCGACGTGTCGGTCGACCTGTCGGTCGATCCCGACCTGCTCGGCGGGCTTGTCGTCCGCATCGGTTCCCAGATGATCGATAGCTCGATCCGCACCCGTTTGAATGCGCTCGCCAGCGCGATGAAAGGCTGACGTTCCCATGGATATCCGCGCCGCAGAAATCTCCAAGGTCATCAAGGACCAGATCGCCAATTTCGGCACCGAGGCCCAGGTCAGCGAGACCGGGCAGGTGCTGAGCGTCGGTGACGGCATCGCGCGCATCTACGGCCTCGACAATGTCCAGGCGGGCGAGATGGTCGAGTTCGCCAATGGCGTGCAGGGCATGGCCCTGAACCTCGAAGCCGACAATGTCGGCGTCGTGATCTTCGGCTCGGACGCCGAGATCAAGGAAGGCGACACCGTCAAGCGCACCGGCACCATCGTCGATGTGCCGGTCGGCCGTGGCCTGCTGGGCCGCGTCGTGGACGGCCTGGGCAACCCGATCGACGGCAAGGGCCCGATCGAGGCGACCGAGCGCCGCCGCGTCGAGGTGAAGGCGCCGGGCATCATCCCGCGCAAGGGCGTGCATGAGCCGGTGCAGACCGGCCTGAAGGCGATCGACGCGCTCGTTCCCGTCGGCCGTGGTCAGCGCGAACTCATCATCGGCGACCGCCAGACCGGCAAGTCGGCCGTCGCGATCGACGCCTTCATCAATCAGAAGACGGTCAACGCGGGCACCGACGAGTCGAAGAAGCTCTACTGCATCTACGTCGCCGTGGGTCAGAAACGCTCGACCGTGGCGCAGCTGGTCAAGACGCTTGAAGAGAATGGCGCGATGGAATATTCCATCGTCGTCGCCGCGACCGCGTCCGAGCCCGCGCCGCTTCAGTTCCTCGCGCCCTATACCGGCACCGCGATGGGCGAATATTTCCGCGACAATGCGATGCACGCGCTGATCGTGTTCGACGATCTGTCGAAGCAGGCCGTCGCGTACCGCCAGATGTCGCTGCTGCTGCGCCGTCCGCCGGGCCGTGAAGCCTATCCGGGCGACGTGTTCTATCTGCACAGCCGCCTGCTGGAACGCGCCGCCAAGATGAACGACGCCAACGGCGCCGGTTCGCTGACCGCGTTGCCGATCATCGAGACGCAGGCGGGCGACGTGTCGGCCTATATCCCGACCAACGTGATCTCGATCACCGACGGCCAGATCTTCCTCGAAACCGACCTGTTCTTCGCGGGCATCCGCCCGGCGATCAACGTCGGCCTGTCGGTCAGCCGCGTCGGCTCGGCCGCGCAGACCAAGGCGATGAAGAAGGTGTCCGGCTCGATCAAGCTGGAACTGGCCCAGTATCGCGAGATGGCCGCCTTTGCGCAGTTCGGCTCGGACCTCGACGCCTCGACGCAGAAGCTGCTCAACCGCGGTGCGCGCCTGACCGAGTTGCTCAAGCAACCGCAGTTCAACCCGCTGCCCTTCGAGGAGCAGACGGCGTCGATCTTCGCAGGGACGAACGGTTACATCGATAACGTGCCGGTCGCGCAGGTCGTGCGCTACGAAGCGGCGATGCTGGCGTATCTGCGCAACGATCATGCCGATGTGCTGGCGATGATCCGCGACACCAAGGATCTGGGCGACGAGGCCAAGGGCAAGCTCAAGGCCGCGCTCGACCAGTTCGCGAAGATTTTCGCATAATTGTCCGTCGCCCCGGCGAAAGCCGGGGTCTCGTGCCGCAAGCGCGCGCTCGAGGTGAGAGATCCCAGCCTGCGCTGGGATGACGAAGTGGGAAACTAGATGGCGAGCCTCAAGGCCCTCAAGATCCGGATCAACTCGGTCAAGTCGACCCAGAAGATCACCAAGGCGATGAAGATGGTCGCCGCCGCCAAGCTGCGCCGTGCGCAGGAGTCGGCGCAGAACGGCCGTCCCTATGCCGAGCGGCTGGAAGCGGTGATGGCCGGCCTGGCCACCCGCGTCGGCGGCGTCGGCGCGTCGCCGCTGCTGGCGGGCACCGGCAAGGACGACGTCCAGTTGCTGGTCGTCGCCACCTCGGAGCGTGGCCTGGCGGGTGCGTTCAACACGAACATCGTCCGCGCCGCGCGCCGCAAGGCCGAAGAACTGACCGCGCAGGGCAAGACGGTGAAGTTCTACATTGCGGGCAAGAAGGGGCGCGTGCTGAAGCGCTTCTTCCCCAACGCGATCCTCGCCGATCATGACATGAGCGCGATCAAGGCGGCCAAGTTCGACGACGCGCGGGTCATCGCCGACGACCTGATCGCCCGGTTCGAGCGGGGCGAGTTCGATGTGGCGCACCTGTTCTACTCCAAGTTCGTCTCGGCGCTGGTGCAGGATCCGGTTTCGCAACAGTTGATCCCGGTGCCGATGCCCGCGCCGACCAAGGCGGGGGCGTCGGTCGAGGCAGTCGCCGAGTTCGAGCCGAGCGAAGAGGACATTCTCGACGCGCTGTTGCCGCGCAACGTCGCGGTGCAGATTTTCCGCGCGCTGCTGGAGAACCAGGCCGGTTTCTACGGTTCGCAGATGAATGCGATGGACAATGCCACGCGCAATGCGGGCGACATGATCCGTCGCCTGTCGATCCAGTATAACCGCACCCGCCAGGCGGCGATCACCACTGAACTGGTCGAGATCATCTCGGGCGCCGAGGCGCTCTGATGCGTCTTGCGCTCCTTCTGGGCCTGACGGTCGCGCTGGCCGGATGCGGCCAGGCGTCCGATCAGCCGAAGGACGCAGCCCGCGCGACGCCGACGCCGTTCGTGAAGGGCGGCTGGGCGACCGTGCTGGGCGATGCGCCCGAGACGGTCAGCCTGCTCGACCGGATGGGCTTTCGCATGAGCGGTTACGCCCCCGTTCAGGGCACGTACCGTGCGATCGCGCAAGCCACGCCGATGGCCGATCCGTCGGTGACGCCGATCAACATGGCCAATCTGATCGTCGAGGGCGATGCGAAGCGGTTGAACGAAGTCCGTTTCTCGCTCGATCTCGTCAATCTCGACACCAGCCCGTTCGCCAAGACCCAGTTCATCCGCTGGGTCACCAAGCCGATGGATCAGCTCGGTCTGGACGGCAAGGATGCGGTTGCGGCCGCGATCCAGACCGAAAGCGCCTCCACCGGCCACCTGACCGGCGCCGATTACCATGTTACCCGTGACAAGATCGACGGTGGCCGCCGTCTGGTCGTGACCTTTACCCGCCCCGAAGCTATGTCGGGCTCTACCGAACCAAGGAAGCAATGATGGCAACCGCCGCTGAGGACATCCGGCCGACCACGGCCACCAACAATGTCGGCACGATCGCCCAGGTCATCGGCGCGGTCGTCGACGTTCACTTCCCCGAAAACCTGCCCGCGATTCTGTCGGCGCTGGAGACGGACAATAACGGCAACCGCCTGGTGCTCGAAGTCGCGCAGCATCTGGGCGAGAACACCGTCCGTACGATCGCGATGGACACGACCGAGGGCCTGACGCGCGGCCAGACCGTGACCGACACCGGCAACCAGATCCAGGTGCCGGTCGGCCCCGCGACGCTGGGCCGCATCCTGAACGTCGTCGGCGAGCCGATCGACGAGCGCGGCCCGGTTGCGACCGACCTGCGCGCGCCGATCCACGCCAAGGCGCCCGAGTTCGTCGAACAGTCGACCGAGAGCGCGATTCTCGTCACCGGCATCAAGGTCATCGACCTGCTCGCGCCTTACGCGAAGGGCGGCAAGATCGGCCTGTTCGGCGGTGCGGGCGTCGGCAAGACGGTCCTGATCCAGGAACTGATCAACAACATCGCCAAGGGCCATGGCGGCACCTCGGTGTTCGCGGGCGTCGGTGAGCGGACCCGCGAGGGCAACGACCTGTATCACGAGTTCCTCGACGCGGGCGTGATCGCCAAGGACGCCGAGGGCAACGCGATCAGCGAGGGCTCGAAGGTCGCGCTGGTCTATGGCCAGATGAACGAGCCGCCGGGCGCGCGTGCCCGCGTCGCGCTGTCGGGTCTGGCGATCGCGGAATATTTCCGCGACCAGGAAGGCCAGGACGTGCTGTTCTTCGTCGACAACATCTTCCGCTTCACCCAGGCGGGTGCGGAAGTGTCGGCGCTGCTGGGCCGCATTCCGTCGGCCGTGGGCTATCAGCCGACCCTGTCGACCGACATGGGCGCGCTACAGGAGCGCATCACCTCGACGAACAAGGGCTCGATCACCTCGGTCCAGGCCGTGTACGTGCCCGCCGACGACTTGACCGATCCGGCACCGGCGACCTCGTTCGCCCACTTGGACGCGACGACGGTGCTCAATCGCGCCATTTCGGAGCTGGGCATCTACCCGGCGGTCGACCCGCTCGACTCGACCAGCCGCGTGCTGGAGCCGCGCATCGTCGGTCAGGAGCATTATGAGACGGCCCGTGCGGTCCAGTCGCTGCTCCAGCGCTACAAGGCGTTGCAGGACATCATCGCGATCCTGGGTATGGACGAGCTGTCCGAAGAGGACAAGCTGACCGTCCAGCGCGCCCGCAAGATCCAGCGCTTCCTGTCGCAGCCCTTCCACGTCGCGGAAGTCTTCACCGGCATCTCGGGCAAGTTCGTCCAGATCGAAGACACGATCCGCTCGTTCAAGGCGGTGGTCGACGGCGAATACGACCATCTGCCGGAAGCGGCCTTCTACATGGTCGGCGGCATCGACGAAGCCGTCGCCAAGGCCGAGAAGATGGCGCAGGACGCCTGATGATATGGGGGGACGGTTCGCGCCGTCCCCTCTTTCCTCTCCCTGATGGGGAGAGCGATGCGAGATATACAATCCATGCTGCACTTCGAACTCGTCACGCCCGAAAAGCTCCTCCGCTCGGAGGAGGTGCATATGGTGGTCGTCCCCGGCACCGAGGGCGATTTCGGCGTGCTGGAGGGCCATGCGCCCTTCATGTCGACCATCCGCGACGGCGCGATCCAGGTGTTCCGCACCGACAAGGGCGAGCCGGAATCGATCCTGATCCGCGGCGGTTTCGCCGAGGTGGGGCCGAAGGGCCTGACCGTGCTGGCGGAGCATGCGGGGTAATCCGGGTCTTCGGATTGCTCGGGTTTTGAAGCGGTCGCGGCGGAAGTCGCGGCCGTTTTCGTTTGTGGGTATGAGGGGAGGCCAAGGGAAAACGCCGCCGCTTCAGGCCAGATTGTTCACGCGAAGCCGCGAGGCCGCGAAGAAGATTTTGGTTCGCGCGGAGGCGCAGAGGACGCAGAGATGTCCTATTTGCGGTAACGCCGCCGTGCCATCGCCGACCCGTAAGATAAGGGGATGAAGGGGCACCGAGCGAGACACCTCCGCGCTCTCTGCGCCTCCGCGCGAACATTCCTCCTTCCTCTATCGAACGCCGATCACAGGAAACTATACGGGTCCACATCCACCGCGACCCGCACTTTCGCGGACCATTCCAACCCGCCCAGCCACTCCCGGATCACATCCTGTACCGCCAGCGCGCGCCGGGCATGGACCAGCAACCGGAACCGGTGCCGCCCGCGCAGCATCGCCAGCGGCGCGGGCGCGGGACCGAAGACGTGCATCCCGTCGACCTTTGGCGCGGCGCGGGCGATGGTGTTGGCGGTGGACTGGGCCGCGCCCTGATCCTCGGACGACACGATGATCGCGGCATAGCGCCCGAAGGGCGGCGCATCGGCATCGCGCCGGGCCTCGGTCTCGGCGGTATAGAAGGCCTCGGCATCGCCCGTGACCAGCGCCTGCATGACCTGTGCCTTGGGGCTGTGGGTCTGGATGAAGACATGGCCCGGCTTGGAGCCGCGTCCCGCTCGCCCAGATACTTGCCGAATCTGCTGAAAGGTCCGCTCCGCCGCGCGCAGGTCGCCGCCGTCGAGGCCTAAGTCCGCGTCGATCACCCCGACCAGGGTCAGGTTGGGGAAATGATAGCCTTTGGTGATCAACTGCGTGCCGACCACGATGTCGATATCGCCCGCCTCCATCCGCCCGACGAACTCGGCGGCCTTGGCGGGGGACCAGATGGTGTCGGAGGTGACGACCGCGATCTTGGCGTCCGGGAACAAGGCCGTCGCCTCGTCCGCGATCCGCTCGACGCCGGGGCCGCAGGCGACCAGCGAATCCTCGCCCCCGCATTCGGGGCAGGCGCGTGGCGTGGGCATGACATGGCCGCAATGGTGGCAGGCCAGCCGCCGGACCAGCCGATGCTCGACCATCCACGCAGTGCAATTGGGGCATTGGAAGCGATGCCCGCAGGTCCGGCACAGGGTCAGCGGCGCATAGCCGCGCCGGTTGAGATAGAGCAGCGACTGTTCGCGTTTCTCCAGCACCTCCTTCATCGCCGCGACCAGCTTGGGCGCGATCCAGCGGCCGCGCTCGGGCGGGTTCTGGATCAGGTCGATCGCCTCGATGGTCGGCATCTGCGCCGGGCCGAAGCGGCCGGGTAGCTTGACCTCGGTATAGCGGCCGAGCGCGACCTGCTGGCGCGTCTCGATGGCGGGGGTGGCGGAGGCGAGGATGACCGGGCAGGACTCGAACTTGCCCCGCATCACGGCCACGTCGCGCGCGTGGTAATGGACGCCGTCTTCCTGCTTGAAGCTGGTTTCATGCGCCTCGTCGACGACGATCAGGCCAAGATTGCGATAGGGCAGGAACAAGGCCGAGCGCGCGCCGACCGTCACCAGCCCCTGGCCGCTGGCGATCGCCCGCCACGCCCGCCGCCGCTGCGACGAGCGCAGGCCCGAATGCCACGCCACCGGCTCGCAGCCGAAGCGGTCGTGGAATCGCTTGAGGAACGGCTCGGTCAGCGCGATCTCGGGGAGCAGGACCAGCACCTGCCGCCCCTCGGCGATCGCCTCCGCCACCGCCTCGAAATAGACTTCGGTCTTGCCCGATCCGGTCACGCCGTCGAGCAGCACCGGCTGGAACGCATGCGCCGCAACGCCCGCGACCAGCGTGTCCGCCGCCGCGCGCTGATCCTCCGACAATGCGGGGCGGTGATGGTCGGGATCGGGCAGGGGAAAGGGGCTGTCGATATCGACCTCCACCCCCTCGATGGCGCCGTTCTTGACCAGCCCCCGGATCACCGCGTCGGAGACATCGGCCATCGTCGCCAGTTCGCGGATCAGTCCCTGCCGGTCGCCGATCCGCTCCAGCGCCTGGGCGCGCTGCGGGGTCAGGCGGTCGGGGACATGGCCGGTGACGCGGTATTCTGTGACGGTCCGTGCCCCCTCCAGCGCGGAGGTCGAGGACAGCGCCATCCGTACCACCGCGGCGGGCGGGGCGAGATAATAGTCCGCCGTCCACTCGATCAGCCGCCGCAGCGCATCGGGGAGGGGCGGGGCGTCCGCCACGCCGAGCAGCGGGCGCAACCGGTTATCGCCGACCTCGGCATCGGAGGGCATGCGCTCGGGCTCCCACACCACGCCCAGCAACTGGCGGGGTCCCAGGGGGGCGACGACGATCGATCCGGGCTCGACCGTCATGCCGTGCGGCACACGATAATCGAGAGGGCCGAGCGCGGAGTTCAGGACGAGGACGCGGGCGCGCGAGGACATGCCCCCGCTATATGGGGCCCTGGGTCGGAGAGGGAAGGGGCTTAGCGGGTGGCCTTCCGTCGATCCCCCTTGCGCCGCTCACCCACCCGGTCGCGCTTGGCGGCATAGAGGCGGCTATCGGCATGGTGCATGAAATCGCGGATCGTCCGACAATTCTCGGGCCGCAGCGTGACGCACACCGTGCCCGCGCAGCTCATGGTCAAATCGTCCACCGTGATCGAGATGGTCAGCAGCGTCTCGATCCGGGCGCGGAGCGACTCGGGCTGGGCGAGCAGGGCGGGATCCTGAACGATCACCCCGAACTCGTCCCCGCCCAGCCGCGCGACGAAACAATTCTTCAGCCAGTCGGTCCGCAACCGGGTGCCGACGATGCGCAGCACTTCGTCCCCGGCGGGGTGGCCCAGCGTGTCGTTGATCAGCTTGAACCCGTCCAGATCGATCAGCACGAGCCCAAGCGGCCGGTCGTTCGTGCCCGCCTCGCCTATGGCGGTTTCCAGCGTGCGGTCGAACGCGGCGCGGTTGGACAACAGGGTCAGCGCATCGGTGTCGGCATTGCGGCGCAACTGGACCTCCAGCGCGTGGCGCTCGGTCACGTCCTGGAACATGCCGACCAGGCTTTCGGGGTGGCCGTTCGCCATTTCCCGCTCGCCCATCACGCGGACCCGACGATGGCGGCCAAGTGCCGTCACGAAATCCAGCTCGATGTCGAACGGATCGCCGGTGCGCGCGGTCGCCTCGATCGTCGAGCGCAGGATGGCGCGCGAATCCGGGGGGTAATAGGACAGGCCCTGATCGATCGTGACCGGCTTGCCGGCCGACAGTTCGTGAATGCGATAGACGCCTTCCGACCAGAACGCCTTTTGATCGCCCAGGCGTATCCGCCATGACCCGATCAACGCCAGCCGCTCGACCTGCCGGACCGTCCGGTCCTTGGCGCGCAGATCCTCGGCCTGGCGCTCGCTCAACTCGGCCATTGCCGTCGCCCGCCTGGCGACCGCGCGCGCGGCGATCAAAGCCTCGGCCAGCCTGGCGAGATGGCGAAGCGCCCGCTCCCCCGCCGGGCTCAGCGAGCGTGGGGTGGCATCCATCACGCACAGCGATCCGATGGCCTGGGGCGATCCGTCCAGGTCGGGCACGCGGATCGGCATGCCCGCATAGAAGCGCGTCCCCGCCTCGCCCGTGACGAAGGGATTGACCGCGAAGCGCGGATCGCTGGTCAGGTCGGGGACGATCATCAGGTCGGGCGACCGGATCGTCTGGTCGCAAAAGGCGACGTTACGCGGCATCTGGCTGGGCAGGGGACCGATCGCCGATTTCACCCAGAAACGGTCGCGGTCCGCCAGCGTCAGCGCCGCGACCGGACAATCCAGCATCTCGGCGGCCAGCGAGACCAGCGCATCGAACTCCGCCTCCGGTTCGCTGTCGAGCAGGGCATGCGCCTGAAGCGTGGCGAGGCGTCGCTCCTCGGCGGACGACGCATCGCGGGGGAGGGCAGAGATCAGCATGATAGAGGGACCATAAATGAAAGAATTATCAAAAGTTTAAACATGGCTTGGAATCTCGGTCGCCAATCCGGTCCGAATCCGGATCATTGAGGGTCGACCGTTGCTCGCGATCCCGTGGCGAATGACGCATTTGTCACATTATGGTCACTCCGGGGTATCCCGCCACCCTGTAGCCCCACGTCACGCAGTTCAACGAGCTCGGCGCCCGACACTCCCGGGGGTGCCGTCGGGGCCGGCGGAGAGCGTGCTTTCCGCCGGCCTTTCCCTGGGCCATTTTCCGGCCTAGTCGCCCCCCAAGGACGGGGTGACTTGGGGCGGACGGGGTCCAAGGGCTCGAACATGCCGAACGACGCCGTTGGAGCGAAGATCGCCCTATGCCGGAGCAGACGAACCGATGAGCCGCAAGATCCTGATCGTCGAAGACGATGCTTCCACCTCCGCCTATGTCGCCAAGGGGCTGGCCGAGGCGGGTTATGCCGTCGAGCAATGCGGGGACGGCCGGGACGGGCTGTTCCTGGCGAGCGAGGGGATATTCGACCTGATCATCGCCGACCGGATGCTGCCGCGCCTGGACGGGCTGGCGATGGTCAGCGCGATCCGCGCGGCGGGCATCTCCACCCCGGTGCTGATCCTGTCGGCGCTGGCCACGGTCGACGACCGGGTCGACGGGCTGAAGGCGGGCGCGGACGATTATCTGTGCAAGCCCTTCTCCTTCGCCGAGCTGTCGGCGCGGATCGAGGCGCTGGTCCGTCGGTCCGACCGCGCCGCGTCCGAACCGACCCGCACCAAGCTGTCGGTCGGCGATCTGGAGATCGACCTGCTCGCCCGCACCGTCACCCGCGCGGGCAAGATCATCCCGGTCGGCGCGCGCGAGTTCAACCTGCTGGAATTCCTGGCGCGCCATGCCGGACAGGTCGTCACCCGCACGATGATGCTGGAGAAGATCTGGAACTATCATTTCGACCCCGGCTCCAACGTGGTCGACGTCCATATCGGGCGGCTGCGGCGCAAGCTGGAGGAAGGCTTCGGCACCCCGATCCTTCATACGGTGCGCGGCGCGGGCTACAGGCTGGCCGTCGAGGGGTGAAGCCGCGGCTGACGATCTCGGCACGGATCGCGCTGCTGTCGATCATCCTGGCGCTGGTATCCAATCTGGCGCTGGTCGGGTTCATCTGGAAACAGACCAGCGCCGATGCGGTCGCGGCGCTCCACCGCGAGATCGTCGAACAGGCGGATGCCTTACGCGCCGTCTGGCGAACGGGCGCGCTGCCCGCGCTGGCCGATGCGATCAAGGAGGCGCGCGAGCCCGGCGACGTGTCGCTGGTCCTCGCCATATTCGATACGCAGGGGCACCGGATCGCGGGCTATGCGCCGCGTCATCTGGCGGTGCCGCTGTCGGACACGCCGTTTCGGATCGCGGTGCTGGGCCGCGACGGCGTCTGGGCCAGCCGCGAGGCGGGCTATACGCTCCATCCCATCGGCCATGACTGGTTGCTGGTCGGGCGGCCGCTCGACCTGATCGAGGCGCAGCAGGTGGCGATCGAGCGCGCGCTGGCGCTGGCGGTGTTCCTGTCGTTGATGCTGGGGGTCGGGACCGGGCTCGTCCTGGCGCGCTATGTCGCGGGGCGGCTCAACGCCATCGTCGCGGTCATGGATGCGGCGGGGGAGGGCGATTTGTCGCGGCGCGTCTCGCTGGTGCGGGGCGGCGACGGCGATGGCGACGCCTTCGACCGGCTGGCGGTGCGACTGAACGCGATGCTGGGCAAGATCGAGCAGTTGATGGCCGAGTTGCGCGTCGTCACCGACAGCCTGGCGCACGACCTGCGCTCGCCGCTCGCCCGATTGCGGACCAAGACCGAGCAGGCGGTGCTGATCGCCGATCCGGCCCAGCGCGAGGCGGCGCTGGGTGGCCTGCTGGTCGAAACCGACCTGATCATGCGGATGCTGACCATGGTCATCGAGATCAGCCGTTCGGAATCGGTGACCCGCGACCGCTTCACCCTGGCCTCGCCCGCCGAACTGATCGAGGAGATCGGGGAACTCTACGCCCCGGTGGTCGAGGATGCGGGGCTTCGGTTCCTGATCGCGGTCGAGGATCGCCCCGCCCCCCTGCCGCTGCACCGCGAACTGATGAGCCAGGCGCTGTCCAACCTCATCGACAATGCCCTGAAGCACGGGGCGTCGGGCGGGGAGGTGACGCTGCGGCTGCGGCGCACGGTGGAGGGCATCGTCTTCCAGGTCGAGGATCACGGCCCCGGCATCGCCGAGGCGGACCGGGCGCAGGCGTTGAAGCGGTTCGGCCGCCTCGACACCGCACGGACGACACCGGGCGCGGGGCTGGGCATGGCGTTGATCGAGGCGGTGGCGCGGCTGCATGGCGGGCGGTTCGAACTGGGGGATAATGGACCGGGGCTGATCGCGCGGTTGGTGATTCCCTGATCCTCCCCGGCACGGGGAGGGGGACCGCCGCGCAGCGGTGGTGGAGGGGGATTGCCGCAAGGGACGGCCTTTGTAGAAGCCCCCTCCGTCAGGTTTCGCCTTCCCCCTCTCCGTGCCGGCGAGGATCGGACTTGCCCCTTACGCCCAACCCCCTAAACCGCCGCGATGGATTCGCTTTCTCTGTTCGGCCTCGCTGCCGTGTCCTTCACGCTCGTCTGCTATGCGATGGAGGCGGGGTCGCATTGGTGGACGCTGGGCTTCGTCCTGGGGTGCGTTGCGGGATCGGCTTATGGCTTTCTCCAGGGCGCCTGGCCGTTCGGCGTGGTGGAGATCGTCTGGGCGATCGTGTCCTTCCGTCGCTGGCTGACGCTTCGCCGGGTGCAATCGGCGACGTTTCGGGAACCGATCGCTTGACAGAGGGTTTCGCGGGCCCTAACTGACCATCCTTCCACCACCCCCGGTTTGACGACGCGCGATTTGCGGGCGTCGCGCTTCCGCGTGGCGGAACCATCGCGTTGAGATGGAGCATGTGCGGCCATGCCATGCTTCGTGGAGCTAGGAGAACAAGTTTCATGGCACGTATCGCGGGTGTTAACCTCCCGACCAACAAGCGCGTTCTGATCGCGCTGACCTATATCCACGGCATCGGTCCGGCCAAGGCGAAGCAGATCGCTGCCAAGCTGAACATCGCCGCCGATCGTCGCGTTCAGGACCTTTCGGATCAGGAAGTCCTCCAGATCCGCGAAACCATCGACGCCGATCACACGGTGGAAGGCGATCTGCGTCGCGAAACCGCGATGAACATCAAGCGCCTGATGGACCTGGCCTGCTATCGCGGCCTGCGTCACCGCAAGGGCCTGCCGGTCCGCGGCCAGCGCACGCACACCAATGCGCGCACCCGCAAGGGCAAGGCGAAGCCGATCGCAGGCAAGAAAAAGTAAGATTTTCGTCCGGGGGGACGAAAATCACTTTTTCTCCGCCGGAGGGCGGTGCGAGGCAGACTGCTTCCCGCTCTCCGCATCAGAGATACAGGTCAGGATAGAATTCAATGGCACGTGAACCGCAGCGCATTCGCCGTCGCGAGCGCAAGAACATCACCGCCGGCGTCGCTCATGTGAACGCCAGCTTCAACAACACCATGATCACCATCACCGACGCGCAGGGCAATGCCATTTCGTGGTCGTCGGCGGGCATGATGGGCTTCAAGGGTTCGCGCAAGTCGACCCCGTATGCCGCCCAGGTCGCCGCCGAAGACGCGGGCAAGAAGGCCGCCGAGCATGGCGTCCGCACCCTGGAAGTCGAAGTGAAGGGCCCGGGTTCGGGCCGCGAATCGGCGCTGCGCGCGTTGCAGGCGGTCGGTTTCCAGATCACTTCGATCCGTGACGTGACCTCGATCCCGCACAACGGCGTGCGGCCTTCCAAGCGTCGCCGCGTCTGATGCTTCCCATGGCCGGCTGACGAGTCGGCCATGCCTCTCTCCACGGCTGGAACCGTCCCCGTTCCGGCCCATAACTCAGGGGAACCACGTGTCTGTCAACGCAAAGAACTGGCAGGAACTGAAGAAGCCCAACGCGCTCGAAAAGAAGGGCGGCGATGGCAAGCGGAAGGCGACGTTCGTTGCCGAACCGCTGGAGCGTGGCTTCGGCCTGACGCTGGGCAACGCGCTGCGCCGCGTTCTCCTGTCGTCGCTCCAGGGCGCGGCGGTCACCTCGATCAAGATCGAGAACGTGCTGCACGAGTTCTCGTCGCTGGCCGGTGTGCGTGAAGACGTCACCGACATCGTCCTGAACGTCAAGCAGCTTGCCATCCGCATGCAGGGCGAAGGCCCCAAGCGGCTCCAGCTTTCGGCGACCGGCCCCGCCACCGTCAAGGCCGGCGACATCGCCGTGTCGGGCGATATCGAGGTCATGAACAAGGACCTGGTGATCTGCCATCTCGACGAAGGCGCGACGCTCAACATGGAGCTGACCGCCGATATCGGGAAGGGCTATGTCCCCGCCGCGTCCAACCGTCCGGCCGATGCGCCGATCGGCCTGATCCCGGTCGATGCGCTCTACTCGCCGGTTCGCCAGGTGTCGTACAAGGTCGACCCGACCCGCGTCGGTCAGGACCTGGACTATGACAAGCTGACGCTCTCGGTCGAGACCGACGGCACCGTCACCCCGGAAGACGCCGTGGCCTATGCCGCGCGCATCCTCCAGGACCAGCTGGCGCTGTTCGTGCACTTCGACGACTCGGCGCTCACCCGCGCGGCCCCCGTGGGCCAGGCGGCGATCCCCGCCGCCGGTGGCGAGCCGCAGAGCGACGCGCAGCAGATCAACCGTTACCTTCTCAAGAAGGTGGACGAGCTGGAACTATCGGTGCGTTCGGCGAACTGCCTCAAGAACGACAACATCATCTATATCGGCGATCTGGTCGGCAAGACCGAAGCCGAGATGCTGCGCACCCCGAATTTCGGTCGCAAGTCGCTGAACGAAATCAAGGAAGTGCTGTCGTCCATGGGTCTGCGCCTGGGCATGGAAATCCCCGGCTGGCCGCCCGAGAATATCGAGGAAATGGCCAAGAAGCTGGAACAGGAGATCATGGGCTGAGCCGCACGCGGATAGCGATGCTATCCGCGAGACGGCGCAAGCCCGGCCGGCGGGTCGCCCATGGGCGACCCGTTCGACGTCAGGATTGCGGCTTTGCCGTGATCCGGTCCTTCGGCCCGGCCCCTCCACCAGCTTCGCTGGTCCCCCTCCCCAAGCAAGCTTGGGGAGGATTTGAATAGGTGAAGGTGACGGCCTCGACGGTCACCAGGTCTGGGGTACCGTGAGACGGCCCCTTAACGAACGAAGGAACTACCTATGCGTCATCGCGTCGGCGGCCGTAAGCTGCAGCGTACCTCGGCTCATCGTATCGCACTCTTCCGCAACATGGCGGCAGCGCTGATCAAGCACGAGCAGATCACCACCACCGTCGCCAAGGCGAAGGAACTGCGTCCCTATGTCGAAAAGCTGGTCACGCTGGCGAAGAAGGGCGGTCTTTCCAACCGTCGTCTGGCGCATGCCCGCCTGCTCGACGACGCGCAGCTGGTGAAGCTGTTCGACACGCTGGCGTCGCGCTATGCGGACCGCAACGGTGGCTATACCCGCATCATCAAGGCCGGCATCCGCGCGTCGGACGCCTCGCCGATGGCGATCATCGAGTTCGTCGACCGCGACGTCTCGGCGAAGGGCCAGGATTCGGGTCCGGTCATGAACGAGGAAGATTTCGACGAAGCCGCCTAATCTTTGCGAGCCTCGAAGACCTTCGAGAGAGGGCCGTCCCAGCGATGGGGCGGCCCCTTTTTGTTGTTTTGGACGCGGACGACAGTGCGCTCCCCCTCCCGTAGGCGGGAGGGGGCCGGGGGGAGGGCAGGGAGCCTCGCAGAGACCATCGCTCGTGGCCTTCCCTCCCCCATCCCTTCCCGCCTGCGGGAGGGGCGTGCTCAGCCGCTCTGTTCAGCATTCTGAAAGGGGTCTTCGTTTCTCCTGCGAAATAAGGGGGGCACATCATGCGCAAGATCACGACCATCGCGAGCCTGACGGCGATCGCATCGCTATCCGCCTGCGCTACCCAAACGAACTGGAACCCCGGCATCTCCACGCCGACCGCCACCTCGCTCTATTATCAGCGCGACCAGAACAGGGTGGACCCGATCGGCACGGCGGCGCTGATGGTGGCGGGGATGGGTTTGCAGGCGGCAGGCCTTCGTCCAGACCAGCCTAATGCCTCGCGGCCGGGAAGCGCGCCTGGGGCCGATCCAACCACACCCGTCCGTGCGGTGGAAACCCCCTCCGCCCCCCGTGCCGAGATCGACGAGGAAGCCGCTGTCCGCGCCTGTATCCTGGCGGCGGAGGACGAGGGGAAGCGAAGCCACGCCCATGCGCTGCTCGACAAACTGGCGTCCGTCGATCCGCTCGGCGACGGGTTGCTCGTGCGCGGGACGCTGCGTCTGCGCGAACAAGCGAACGCCGCCGAAGGCCTCCGCCCGTTCCGCTGCCGTGTCGATTCACAGGCGGTGCGGACGATTGCGATCGACCCGGCGGAAAGCATCGCCGCCCGGTAGATTTTTGACAAAGACATCGCTATCGGACCGCCATGGAGCACCCCGACAGCATCCTCATCGTCGATTTCGGCAGCCAGGTCACCCAGCTCATCGCGCGCCGTGTGCGCGAAGCGGGGGTCTATAGCGAGATCGTGCCCTTCCAATCGGCTGGTGAGGCCTTCGCGCGGATCAATCCCGCCGCCGTCATCCTGTCGGGCGGCCCCGCCTCGGTGGTGGACGAAACCAGCCCCCGCATCCCGCAGGCGATCCTCGACAGCGGCCTGCCGATGCTGGGCATCTGCTATGGCCAGCAGGCGCTGACCCAGCAGCTCGGCGGGAAGGTCGAGAAGGGCGACAGCGGCGAGTTCGGCGAGGCGTTCATCACGGTCGAGAATGGCTGCACCCTGTTCGACGGCCTGTGGCAGACAGGCGAGCGGCATCAGGTGTGGATGAGCCATGGCGACAAGGTGACTGCACTGGCACCGGGCTTCCAGGTCGTGGCGACGAGCCCCGGTGCGCCCTATGCGATCATCGCCAATGAGGAACGCCGCATCTACGCGATGCAGTTCCATCCGGAGGTGGTGCACACCCCCGACGGCGCCAAGCTGATCGCCAATTTCGTCCGCCATGTCGCGGGACTTTCGGGTGACTGGACGATGGCGGAGTTCCGTGCCGCCAAGATCGCCGAAATCCGCGAACAGGTCGGCTCGGCCAAGGTGATCTGCGGCCTGTCGGGCGGGGTCGACTCGTCGGTGGCGGCGCTGCTGATCCATGAGGCGATCGGCGACCAACTGACCTGCGTATTCGTCGATGGCGGCATCCTGCGCCAGGGCGAGGCCGAGCAGGTCGTCAGCCTGTTCCGTGGCCACTACAACATCCCGCTCGTCCATGTGGACGCGCAGGACCTGTTCATGGACGGCTTGGCGGGCGTCACCGACCCCGAGGCCAAGCGCAAGTTCATCGGCAAGACCTTCATCGACGTGTTCGAGGCCGAGGCCAAGAAGATCGGCGGCGCGGAGTTCCTGGCCCAGGGCACGCTCTATCCCGACGTGATCGAGAGCGTCAGCTTCACTGGCGGCCCGTCGGTGACGATCAAGAGCCACCACAATGTCGGCGGCCTGCCCGAACGCATGAACATGAAGCTGGTCGAGCCGCTTCGCGAATTGTTCAAGGACGAGGTCCGCGTACTGGGCCGCGAGCTGGGCCTGCCCGACGTGTTCGTCGGCCGCCATCCCTTCCCCGGACCCGGCCTGGCGATCCGCATCCCCGGCGAGGTGACGCGCGAGCGCTGCGACATTTTGCGCAAGGCGGACGCCATCTATTTGGAGGAAATCCGCAAGGCCGGGTTGTACGATGCCATCTGGCAGGCGTTCGCAGTGTTGCTGCCGGTGCGCTCGGTCGGCGTGATGGGCGATGGCCGGACCTATGACTCGGTGCTGGCGCTGCGGGCGGTGACTTCGGTGGATGGGATGACGGCGCAGGCCTTCGACTTCCCCGGCGGCTTCCTGCCGCGCGTGACGACCCGGATCATCAACGAGGTGAAGGGCATCAACCGCGTCGTCTACGACTATACCAGCAAGCCCCCCGGTACGATCGAGTGGGAGTGATCCCGGACTCGTGGGTCCTGCGGAGCAGGAACGCGGCCGGATCATTCGGTGCCGTCAGGTGCCGCTGGCAGATGATACGAAAAGGCGCCTCGGCTGACACCGGGGCGCCTTTTCGTTGCCGATGGGGGATTGGCGCGCCCGACATAACGAAGGTGGGCACTCAGATCATTGGGAAATTGTGGTGTCAAAGGCGACTTAACGGTGTTTCTACCGGATATCGTTCGATGGCGACCTAATGATCACACGTTGAAAATATCGCCTTGCTACATTGCTGTGTCCCGAATCCAAGATGGCCGATTTTGGGACTTGGACGAACCCGCTCCGCGGGATGGGTACTTGTGGCAGGCGCGAGCCGTAATAGCGGTGCCGTTGGGCGAGGCGTAGTTGCCATGAGATTGTGAGGTTCCTTCAACGCAAAGGAACTCACCATGGACACCATTACGATTACCGCGGCCCCAATCGGTTCGCTGCGCCAGCGGATGCTGCAGGATATGAAGCTTCGAGGGCTTGGGGCGCATACCCAGCAGGACTATATTCGCCACGTCCGGTCCTTCGCCGCGTTTCTGGGCCGCCCTCCTGATACGGCAAGCGCAGAAGACCTCCGGCGATTTCAACTCGACCAGCATCGGCGCGCCGTTGGACCGGCGACCATCAACGCCGCAGTATTGACGTGACCCCGGTCTTTCATCCAGCGGCAACCAGAGACCGACCGTGGTTTTCGCGCATAAGCGCAGGTGAAGCAACGGGCGGGGTTAACCCCGCCCGTTGCTGTTCGAGCCCGGCAGCGAAGGCTGCCGGAGTGGCGTAGCCGAGCGAGGAGTGCGGACGCTCGTTGTTGTAGTCGTCGACCCAGCGGGCCAGAATCGAGCGGGCCTGACCGATGGTGAAGAACAGCGTCTCGTTGAGCAGCTCGTCGCGCATGCGACCGTTAAAGCTCTCGACGAACCCGTTCTGCGTGGGCTTGCCCGGCGCGATGTAATGCCACTCGATGCGGGCATCGCCGGACCAGGCGAGCACCGCGTTCGACGTCAGTTCGGTCCCGTTGTCGCTGACGATCATCTTCGGCCTGCCACGCTCGGCGATCAGATCGGCCAGCTCGCGCACGACCCGCCGGCCCGAGATCGACGTGTCCACCACCGCCCGAAGGCATTCGCGCGTGACGTCATCGACGATGTTGAGCACGCGGAACCGACGGCCGGTCACGAGCTGGTCGTGGACGAAGTCCAGACTCCAGCGCTGGTTGGGAAGCGCCAGCACTGACGCGGGCGCACGGCTGCCTGTGGCGCGCCTTCGTCCCTTCCGGCGCCTGACCGTCAAACCCTCCTCACGATAGAGCCGCTGGGTCTTCTTGCGGTTGATCGTGATGCCGTCCCGGCGCAGCAGGATGTGCAGACGCCGATAGCCGAACCGTCGGCGTTGCTGCGCCAGCTCGCGCAGCCGCGACCGCAGGTCGCCATCATCCGCCCGGCACGAGCGATACCGCATGCTCGTGCGGTCTGCCCCAACGACCGTGCATGCCCGCCGCTCGCTCATCCCCAACGTCGCCTGGAGATGCGCGACCGCTTGCCGCTTCGCGGCGGGCGTCACCACTTTTTTGACAGCAGGTCTTTCAACCCCGCATTGTCCAGCATCGTGTCCGCCAGTAGCCGTTTGAGCCGGGCGTTCTCCTCTTCGAGCGACCGCAGGCGCTTTGCGTCGGACACCTCCAGGCCGCCGAACTTCGCCTTCCACGCATAGTAAGTCGCGCTCGACATCCCGTGCTTGCGGCACAGCTCCGTCACCACCGCACCCGCCTCGGCCTCCTTCAGGATGCCGATGATCTGCTCTTCCAAAAACTGCTTCCGCTTCATTCCGTCCGTCCCTTTAAGGAGACGGTCTCTACTTCCAGTTGGATGAAGAAACGGGGGTCACGTCACGGTTTCGCGCGGCGGCGGCGGCGGGGGACGTGCTGGAGCGCTGCTTTGCCGAGATCAACCGGCAGCTGGATGCGCAGGGGCTGGTGCTGCGGCGGGGGACGATCCTTGATGCCTCGGTGGTCAAGGCGACCCGCAAGCCCCCGCGCGGGGACGGGATCGCGCCGGGTGATCCGCACCCCCAGGAGCCGGGAGCCGACTGGACGCGCAAGGACGGCAAGCCGGTGTTCGGCTACCGCTTCCATATCGGCATGGACGAGGGCTCGGGCCTGATCCGCAAGCTGGCCTTCACCTCGGCCAGGGTCCAGGATGTCGAACGGGCCGACGCGCTGGTCTGCGGCGACGAAGGCGCGGTCTATGCCGACCGGGCCTATGAGGGCCAGGCGCGTCGCAAGGCCCTGAAGGCGGCCGGGATCAAGGATCGCATCATGCATCGCCGGCACCGCTACATGCCAAAGCTGCCGCGCTGGCAGGCCCGGCGCAACCACCTCATCGCCAGACGGCGCGCCCCTGTCGAGGCGGTCTTCAGCGCCATGAAGCGCCTCTACGGCAAGGCGCGCACCAGATGCCTGTCGATCGAGCGGAACGCCGCAGACTTCCTCGCCTTTGCCACCATCTACAATATCAGACGCGCCGCCATCCTTGCCGCTGGCTGAGCCGGAGCGATCCTGCCCCTCCAAACCGGCCAGCCAAAGCTGACCAAGGCCCGTACCGGATCCCTGAAGCGACAGCCTCGCCCAGATCCTCTGTCACAAATGAGCCGTTTCGCAGAGGAATCCTCGAAGGGGAGGTGGCAGGTCGAAGGCCTGATGGAGGAGTGTCGCCCTTGGAGATAGAAGACCGTCTCGCGGGCGGTGACACCCCTCCACCAGCTTCGCTGGTCCCCCTCCCCTTGCAGGGGAGGAATGAAGGGCGCGCGGCGGGAATGTCGATCGGACTCTAAATCCCTTCCTGACGGGACCCCGGCCTCCGTCGGGATGGTGCACGGCCTTGGGCCACGTACCGATCCGCGCGGAGGCCCCGGTTTCAGTGGAGCTTGGGCGTGTCGAGGTTGATCGCGTCCGCCGGGATCACCTCGACCTGCGGATGCGCGGACTTCAGCGCGGGCAGGAACTGCTTGGCGTCGCCGACCACGACGATGCTCGCCGCCTTGGGATCGAGCAGCGCGGCGGAGGCGGACCGGACCGCCGCCGAATCGACCGCCTGCACGCGCGGGATGTAGCGGCTGAGCTCGTCCAGCGGCACGCCTTGGAGCGTGTAGCTGGCGAGGATGTCGGCGATGCCGTCCGTCGTCTCGATCGTGCGGCCGAAACCGCCGACCAGCACCGCCTGCCGCGTCGCCAGTTCGTCCTGCTGCACGGGCGCGGTACCCAGCTTCGTCATCTCGGCATCGATCAGGCCGACCACCTCGGCGGCGGACGGGTTCTTGGTCTGGGTCCGGGCGGAGATCAGGCCGATATCGCGACCGGTCGCCACCGAACTGCCCGCGCCATAAGCCAGGCCGCGCTTGATACGGATTTCCTGGTTAAGCCGCGACGAAAAGCCGCCGCCCAGCACCGTATTGGCGACCGCCAGCGGGTAGTAGCGGTCATCGGCGCGGCGGATGCCGGAGCGCGCAACGACCACGCCCGCCTGCCCGGCATCGGGCATGTCGACGACGATGACGCGCGGCGCAGGGAAGGCCGGTTCGGCGGGCTTGGCCGCTACCGCCGTGGCACCTGCCACACGCCATGTCCCCAGATGACGCTCGGCCAGCGTCCGCGCCTGAGCGGGGGTGACGTCGCCGACCAGTAGCAGGGTCGCCTGTGCGGGCTTCCAGCTTCGGGCATAGGCGGCGGTCAGGTCCGCACGGGTCAGGGCCTTGAGCGAGTGGGGCGTGCCCGACAGCGGCTGGCCATAGGCGCGTGCCCCATAGACCACGCGGTCCGCGACCATCGCCGAGAGCTGCGCGGGATTCTTCATCGCGACGTTCAGGCTGTCGATCGACTGGGTCCGGGCGCGGTCGATCTCCTCCTGCGCAAAGGCGGGATGGGTGGCGACATCGGCCAGGATGGTCATCGCCGTGTCCGCCTGGGCCGACGGTACGGTCAGGTCGATACTGGCCCCATCGTCGGTCGCGCTGCTGGCGATCGATCCGCCCAGGCTTTCGACCGCGCGGGCGATCTCGGTGGCGGAGCGGGTCCGCGTCCCCTTGGTCATCAATTCGGCGGACAGGCTGCTGGCGCCCGCCTTGCCTGCCGGATCGGTCGCCGCGCCGCCCAATGCGACCAGCGAGGCGGTGACCAGCGGCAGGTCATGTCGCTCGACCGTCACGACGCGCAGGCCGTTGGACAGGGTGGCGACCACCGGTTGCGGCAAGGTGGGCGCGATCGGTGCGCCGGGGGCGGGGGGCAGGATGCGCTGACCATCGGGCGCGGGGGTGACGACCGCGATATCAGCGGGCGGGGTGAGCGCCGCCGTCTGGACCGTCGGCGCGATCTCGATCGGCATCAGGCGCACGTTCGCGGGCCGGTCCGATTCGGGGAGGTAGCGGATGGTCGCGCTCTGGCTGTCCTGCAGATAGGCCCGCGCCACGCGCTGGACATCGGCGGCGGTGACCGTCTGGACGGCGGCGATCTGGCGGTCGGCGGCGGTCGGGTCGCCATCGACGATGACGCTGTTGGCGATCAGGTTCGCCTTGCCCTCGGCGGTCTCGCGCTGCTTGAGCGCGGCGGTCAGCAATTCGTTCTTCGCCTCGGCCAGTTCGGCGGCGGAGACGGGCGCGTCACGCAGCCGCGCGATCTCCTTCTTCAGCGCCGCTTCGCCCTCGGCGACCGGCTTGCCGCCCGCCATCATCGCATAGGCGACGAAATTGCCGGTCGATTGCTTGGTGTCGAGGAAGGTCGCGGCGGACTGGGCGAGTTGGTCGCGATAGACCAGATCCTCGTACAGCCGCGAGCTTTCGCCCGCCGACAGGATCGCGTTCAGCACCATCAGCGCCGGGGTATCCGCGCTACGCTCCGGCGGGATATGATAGCTGATCAGGACGGCGGGCAGCGGGACATTCGCCTCATAGACGCTGCGGGTGACCGCCTCGGTCCGCCTGGGCTCCTGCACGGTGACGCGCGGGATCGGATTGGCGGGGCGCTTGATGTTCGCGAAATACTGGTCGACCCAGCGGTCGAGCTGCGCGGGATCGAAATTGCCCGCGACGACCAGCACCGCATTGTCGGGCCGGTAATAGGTGGCGTGGAAAGCGCGCACATCGTCGATGCCCGCCGATTCCAGTTCCTCCAGGCTGCCGATGCCGGGGCGCGCATAGGGATGCGTCGTATAGGCCAGCTTGGGATAGTAAATGGAGAACAGCTTGCCATAGGGCTGGGCGAGGGTGCGCTGGCGCAATTCCTCCTTCACCACGTCGCGCTCGCTGGCGAAGCTCTTGGGCTCGACGACCAGCGCGGCCATGCGGTCGGCTTCCGCGAAGAGCAGCCGTTGCAGGTGATTGGCGGGTACCACCTCGAAATAATTGGTATAGTCGTCGGCGGTGGAGGCGTTGTTATAGCCGCCGACATCCTCGGTCAGGCGATCCATCTGTTCGGGAACAAGGTTGCGCGTCGCCTTGAACATCAGATGCTCGAACATGTGGGCGAAGCCCGAGCGGCCCCTCGGATCGTCCTTCGACCCGACATCATACCAGACCTGGACCGAGACGTTGGGCGTCGTCGTGTCGCGAATGGCATAGACGCGCAGGCCGTTGGGCAGGGTGCGCGTGGTGAAGGCGATCGGTTTCACGCTTTCCGTGCGCGCCCCTTTCACACTTTGGGGTGGCTGCGCGGTCTGCGCCCCGGCCAGCGTGGGAAGGGCGGCGACGCCGAGCAGAAGCGCGGCACGGAAAAGGCGCATGAAAACCCTCTTGGTTGGACGTGTTACTTGGACTTGTTGCGCGTGCCGTAGAGGACGGCCGCCGCGATCGCCGCCGAACCGATGCCGACGCCCAGCCCGATCTTGCCCAGTGGCCAGTTGCGCGTCTGTTCCTTGATGGACTCGGCGGTCGCTTCGGCGGCGGCGACGGCGTGGTCCTTGGCCTCCTTGGCGGCGGCGAGGATTTCGTTGGGGGCGTCTTCGGTACGGTCGGTCATGGTTACTCTCCTACTCCGCCGCCAGCGTAGCGCGCCCGGAAGTCGTCCGCAAAGGCCGTGAGCCGTCCTTCGCTGATCGCGGCGCGCAGATCGGCCATCATCTGCTGGTAGAACCAGATATTATGCTCGGTCATCAGCATCGCGCCCAGGATTTCCCCGGCGCGGACCAGATGGTGCAGATAGGCGCAGCTCCACGTCGCACAGACCGGGCAGCCACAGGCGGGGTCGAGCGGCCCCTGATCCTCGGCAAAGCGGGCGTTTCGGATGTTGATCGGCCCCTGCCGCGTAAAGGCCTGTCCGGTCCGCCCCGAGCGGGTGGGCAGCACGCAGTCGAACATGTCGACCCCGCGCTCGACCGCGCCGACGATATCGGTCGGTTTGCCGACGCCCATCAGGTAGCGCGGCCTTTCCACCGGCAATTGCCCTGGCGCGAAGTCGAGGCAGCCGAACATCGCCTCCTGCCCTTCGCCGACCGCGAGGCCGCCGATCGCATAGCCGTCAAAACCGATATCGATCAGCGCATCGGCGGAGCTTTTGCGGAACCCTTCGTCCAGCGCGCCCTGCTGGATGCCGAAGATCGCATTGTCCTCGGCATGTTGGCCGCCGGCATCAAAGGCATCGCGGCTGCGCTTCGCCCAGCGCATCGAGCGTTCCATCGCGGCAGCCTGCACCTCGCGGGTCGAAGTGGTGGGGACCAGTTCGTCGAACGCCATGACGATGTTGGAGCCGAGGAGGCGCTGGATTTCGATCGAGCGTTCGGGGCTGAGCAGATGGCGGGTGCCGTCCAGATGGCTTTTGAAGGATACGCCATCCTCCGACCGCTTGGTCAGATCGGCCAGGCTCATCACCTGATAGCCGCCCGAGTCGGTCAGGATCGGCCGATCCCAGCCCATGAAGCCGTGAAGCCCGCCCAGCCGGTCCACCCGCTCCGCGCCGGGGCGGAGCATCAGGTGATAGGTATTCCCTAAGATGATGTCCGCGCCGCTCGCGCGCACATCGCCGGGCTTCATCGCCTTGACGGTGGCGGCGGTGCCGACCGGCATAAAGGCGGGGGTGCGGATTTCACCGCGCTTCATGGTGATGGTGCCGGTGCGGGCGCGGCCATCCGTGGCGTGGATGGCGAAGGAGAAACGGGCGGTCATGGTCTTCTGCCTCGGGGCGCGAGCGGGCCGGTGGGGCCATTGGCGTCGGCGGGAATGGTGCGGATGGTCAGCGCCTCAGGCCGGCTGATCGCGCCGTCATGGTCACGGTCGAAACGCGAGAAGAGGCGCGAGAAATGTGCCTGGAGTTCAGCCAGCGTGATCCGGTCATCGCTGTTCTTGTCGACATCGAACGGGCTGGGCAGCGCATTGCGGTCGCCCAGCCAGCGCTCGGCCCAGTCGGCGAACTGGAGATAGCCGATGGAGCCCCGATGCGCGGTGTCGATGGCGTCGTAGGAGTGCTTCACGCCCGCTTCCATCTCCTCGCGGCTGGTCTTGCCGTCGCCGTCCGCGTCGAAGGCGGCGATCATCATCGCGACAGGCTCCACCACCATGGTCGCGGGCGTCTGCGCGAAGGGGGTGGGACGGGCGGTGACGGTCACCGTCTCGTTCGCGCCCGGCGTCGCCGCCTGGAGCAGCAGCCCGAGCAGGATCACGCCGAGCGCTCCGGCAACAGCAGCGAGGCGTCGCCATAGGAATAGAAACGATAGGCGTTCGCGATCGCATGGGCATAGGCCGCCTGCATCCGCTCCAGCCCCATCAGGGCGGAGACCAGCATGAAAAGGGTCGAACGCGGCAGGTGGAAATTGGTCATCAGCCCGTCGATCCCGCGAAAGCGATAGCCCGGCGTGATGAAGATCGCGGTATCGCCCTCGAAGGCACGGATCACGCCATCCTCGCCTGCCGCGCTCTCGATCAGGCGCAGCGAGGTGGTGCCGACCGCGATCACCCGGCCGCCGCGCGCCTTCACGGCGTTCAGCCGGTCGGCGGTGGCGGCGTCGATGCGGCCCCATTCAGCATGCATCTTGTGATCGACCGTGTCCTCGGCCTTGACCGGCAGGAAGGTGCCCGCGCCGACATGCAGCGTCAGCGTCGCATATTCGATGCCGCCCGCATCGAGCGCGGCGAGCAGCTCCGACGTGAAGTGCAGCGCAGCCGTGGGGGCCGCAACCGCGCCGGGCTCGTTGGCGAACATGGTCTGATAGTCGTCGGCGTCCTTTTCAGTGATGCCGCGCTTCTGGGCGATATAGGGGGGCAGCGGCATGGTGCCCGCCCGCTCCAGCAGCAACTCGACCGGTTCGTCGCCGGCGAAGTCGAGGGCGAAGCTGCCATCCTCGGCCCGGTCGCGCGCGGTGGCGCTGACGCCCGCGCCGAAGTCGATCACATCGCCGTCGCGGAGGCGCTTGGCGTTGCGGATGAAGGCGCGCCAGCGGCGAGTGCCCTCGCGCTTGTGCAGCGTCGCGCCGATCTTCGCCTCGCCCCGCGTGCCCTCAAGCTGCGCGGGGATGACGCGGGTGTCGTTGAACACCAGCAGGTCGCCGGGGCGGAGGCAGGTCGGCAGGTCGCTCACCCGCTGGTCGCGGGTGGCGTCGCCGTCGAGAACCAGCATCCGCGCCGAATCGCGCGGGGAGGCCGGATAAAGCGCGATCCGCTCGGGCGGCAGCGCGAAGTCGAAAAGATCTACGTTCACTTGGTGGCCGTTGCCGCCTTCTTGGCCGGAGCCGCCTTGGGCGCGGGACGGCGCACCGCCGCCGGCTTGGTGGCGGGCGCGGCGCCCGGCAGCGTCACCGGCGCACCCAGATCGGGGGCCGCGACGGGGGCGGGGGGCACATAGGCGGGGGGATTGTCCGCCGCGATATAGGCATGGACGATCTTGCTGGGGTTCGCGGGAGGCTCACCGCGTTCGATCCGGTCGACCCACTGCATGCCGTCGATCACGCGCCCGAACACCGTGTATTTCTTGTCGAGCGCGAAGCGCGGCTGGAAGACGATGTAGAACTGGCTGTTGGCGCTGTTCGGGTCGTCGGCTCGCGCCGCCGCCACCGATCCGCGCACATGGGGCAGATAGTTGAACTCTGCGGGGATGTTGGGCAGGTCCGACCCGCCGGTGCCGTCGCCCTTGGGATCGCCGCCCTGCGCCATGAAGCCGTCGATCACGCGGTGGAAGAGCAGCCCGTCATAGAAATGACGACGGGTCAGCGTCTTGATCCGCTCCACCATCTTGGGCGCGACATCGGGACGCAGCCAGATCGTCACCCGCCCGCCGGTCGACAGGTCGAGCAGCCAGAGATTCTCCTTGTCGGTGACGGGCGGCGGGGTGGGGCGACCCGCGACATTGGCCTCCAGCACCTGCGCCGCCTTGGCGGGGGTGGTGAATTTGGGCGGGGTCTGGGACTGGGATTGCGCCTGGGCCGGAACGGCGATCAGGCTGGCCATCATCATGGCAAGAGCGGCGAGAACGCGCATCACATCTCTACGACAAGGAAAGGAATGGGGTGGCTGTAGAGCAAATCGCCCCTTGCGCCAATCTGAACCTTTTGGGGGTGAATGATCCTCCCCGGCACGGGGAGGGGGACCAGCGAAGCTGGTGGAGGGGGCGTGCGGCAAAGCGTGTCCTGTGAGGAAGCCCCCCTCCGTCAGGGCTTCGCCCTGCCACCTCCCCGTGCCGGGGAGGAGCTTACGATCCCTTGCGGCCGATCTTTTCCACCCGCTCGATCACCTGGGTTCGGACGGCGGGCGTCACGAATTTGGCGATATTGCCGCCATACATCGCGATTTCCTTGACCAACCGGCTGGCGATGGGTTGCAGCGCGACATCGGCCATCAGGAAGACGGTTTCGACCCGCGGATTGATCTGCTGGTTCATCCCCGCCATCTGATATTCATATTCGAAATCGGCGACGGCACGCAGGCCCCGGACGATGACCTTGGCCCCCTCGCGTTCGGCGAAATCCATCAGCAGCGAATCGAAGGCGACGACATGGATCTCGCCCGCCACGTCCGCCACCTCGCGCCGGACCATCTCCATCCGCTCCTGAAGGGTGAACATGGGCGATTTGGAGGGGTTGGTGGTGACGCCGATCACCAGCCGGTCGACCAGCTTCGCACCGCGCCGGATGATGTCCATATGACCCAGCGTCACGGGATCGAAGGTGCCGGGATAGACGCCGATCCGGGTCACCGGTCGCGCTCCACGACGTAAGCCGCGATGGCACGCAGCAGATCGGCCTCGGGGCCGTAATCGCGTAAGTGCTCGATCGCCTGGGCGACCAGCATCCGGCATTGTTCCCGCGCGCGCGCGACGCCGAGCAGGCTGAGGAAGGTCGCCTTGCCCGCCTCTTCGTCCTTGCGCAGCTTCTTGCCCGCCACGGCCTCGTCACCCTCGGCGTCGAGCAGGTCGTCGGCGATCTGGAAGGCGAGGCCCAGATCATGCGCATAGCCGCGCAGATGCGTCCGGCCCTCGGGCGGCACACGGCCCAGGATCGCGCCCGCCTCCACCGCCGCACAGATCAGCGCGCCGGTCTTCATCTGCTGAAGCCGGGTGACGGTGGCGAGGTCGAACACCTGACGCTCGGCCTCCAGGTCCATCTGTTGCCCGCCCGCCATGCCGCTGGGGCCGGAGGCGCGGGCGAGGTCGAGGATCAGCTCGGACCGGACGAAGGGATCGGCATGGGTCGAGGGATCGGCCAGAATCTCGAAGGCCAGCGCATGGAGACAGTCGCCCGCCAGGATCGCGGTCGCCTCGTCGAACGCCTTGTGCACGGTCGGCTTGCCGCGCCGCATATCGTCGTCGTCCATTGCGGGCAGATCGTCATGGATCAGCGAATAGACATGGATCGCCTCCAGCGCGGTCGCGACCCAGCCCGCCGTGTCGCGGTCGACGGCGAACAGGTGCGACGTCGCGAAGACGAGTAGCGGGCGCAACCGCTTGCCCCCGCCGATCGCAGCATGGCGCATCGCGGCATAGAGCGAGGCGCGCGGATCGCCCGGATCGGCGAGCAACTGCGCGAAGCGGGCGTCGATGTCCTCGGCGACTTCGGCCAGGGCGCCCGACAGGGTGGTGGCGGTCAGCGTCACGCTCAACCCGCCTGGAACGGGCGGGTGCCCGCGGGCTTGCCCTCGGCGTCGAGGCGGATCGCCTCGATCCGGGCCTGGGCCGCGTCCAGCCGCTCGGCGCAGCGCTGACGCAGACGGTCGCCGCGCTCATAGAGGCGGATCGATTCGTCGAGCGTCGCTTCGCCGCTTTCCAGTCGGCCGACGATCCTCTCCAGTTCCTTGAGGGCGTCCTCGAACGTCAGTTCTTCGATGGGCGTATCCATGACGCCGCTATGGGGCAGGCCCGGCGCACGCGCAAGGATGCTCGCGCGTAGTTTGATCCACTCCCGCGAAACCGGGCCGGTGCCGCCCGGTCGAGCGCCGCCGGATCGGACCTCAGCGCAACCGGTCGACCGTCCAGGTGTAGAGGATCGAGACGCCGAACAGGCCCAGATCGACCGCGGCCTGCACACGGCGCGGCGATCGGTCGGCGATGTCGTGGGTGATCAGGCGGATATCGGCGGTGGGGTGGCGATAGGCCAGCGCGATCAGCGCCAGTATCGTCATGGCCATCAAGATCCGCCGTTCGCGCACACGCCCTTCTCCCCTCGCTCCTGTCTAGGGCGGGGCCGGTTGTTGGGCAAGGGGGGCGGTGGATAGCCGTCGCAGGACAGCGGCACGCCCCAACAGGCCCGGTCGCGGCCGCCGTCCTTGGCGGCGAACAACGCCTGATCGGCTTCGCGATAGACGCGGCGCCAATCCTCCTCGCTGGCCATGGGGCCGGTGCACAGGCCCAGGCTGGCGGTCACCTTGGCGCCCATGGGATAGCTGGCGGCGCGCAGGCGGGCGAGCAGAAGCTCCGCATCGGGCGCACGGGCGGCATCGGCGAGAAGGGCGAATTCCTCGCCCCCGATTCGCGCGACCAGCATGTCGGGGCCCAGCGTATTGGCCAGCGACCGGGCGAAGATGCGCAGCACCTCGTCGCCGCCATCATGGCCCAGCGCGTCGTTGATCCGCTTGAAATGGTCGATATCGGCCAGGATCAGCGTCTGCGGCCCGCTCCGCCCGATCGCCTGGTCCAGAAAGGCGCGGCGGTTGAACAGGCCGGTCAGCGGGTCGGTATCGGCCAGCCGCCGGGCGACGCGTTCATCGGCGCGGGCCAGATCGCGCTCGCGGCTGAGCAGATAGATTCGATAGGCGACCCCCAGGCTGGCGCAGAGGGCTTCGGCTCCCATGGACAACACCGTCGACTGGTCGATCCACGGGCGCCAGGCGATCAGATGCGCGGCATTGAGCACCCGGAACATCGCCAGGATGATCGGCGTCCCCCATCCGATGGCGAAGGCCCAGAGGAAGTTGCTCCGCCGCCGCCATGCCTGCACCAGCACGGCGATCAGGAACGCCAGCAGGATCGCGAACCCCGCCACGACCAGCGCGTCCAGCGTGCGGATCCACAAGGGCGCCAGCAGCGCGAAGGCAAGATTGGGAACGGCGATCAGGGCGAAGACGACCACCGCCATCAGGTCCAGCCATCCGCGAAACACCTCCCGCTCGAAGAAATAGCGCGCGAAGATCACGATGGTCAGTGCCACGCCGCCCAGCATGATCGCATTCCACCGGTGCCGCTCGTTATTGTCGAGCCAGGGCAACCACTGCCCGATCAGCCCCGACGAACACAGGGCATAGCCGGTGATGAAGAACAGGAGCAGGCAATAGACCGGCTGCAAGGGCTGGCGCAGCGCGGGCCACAGGACGATGTTATAGAGCGCCAGCGCGACGACCATCCCCATGATCGTGCCGTAGAGCAGGCCGAGTTGCCCCTCGACCTCCAGCGCCTCGGCATGATGTTGCAACCGCGCCCCCCGGACCACGCCACGCATATTGGCCGCGCCATGCGCTTCCCACAGGATGCGTACCGGTCGTGCGGCCATGCGGGGCAGGGGGACGGCGATCATCGGGCCCAGCAGCAGATAGGGCGATGTCGTCGCGCTGGTGAAGGCGATCCGCCGTACCTGCCCGTCGGCATAGAGGATATGGAGCGTCGTCGCGTCCTGCCAGGTGCTGGCAAAGGCGATGGTCAGCCGCTCGCGCGGATCGCCGGGCAAGGCGGTCAGGGGTTGGGACAAGACCCAGAAGTCGCCCGCGCCATAGGAGGACTGGTCATCGCGGCAATCGAAGCCCTGCGGTTGGCCGAACATCGCGGCGGCGGTCTGGCCCCGTTCGATCGGGCGGATACAGGTGGCGACGGCCTCTCCCGTCTGCGCATGGGCGGAGGCGAACGGCCAGACGATGGTCCACATCGCCAGCACCAATGCCCAGATTTTAATGCGACCCACGCCGTTCATGGGCCGCCATGTGTCTGCAAAAGCCCAAAAATGTGGTTAAAGTCGAGAATGCTCCCGGTAAAAGGTCAATCCGTTTCGGATGATCCCGCGGATCGGAGAACATGAAAAAGGCCGGGTGTCGCCACCCGGCCTCTTCATCCACGATCCTGTCGAAAGCGGGATCAGGTCGCGTCGACCGAGGCGGGCTTGCCCCCCTTCTTGCGCGGCTTCTTGGGCGCGGCGGGTTCGATCGCGAAGGACAGCGCGCCGTCCTTCATCCGCACCGTCACCTCGCCGCCATGGACCAGCTTGCCGAACAGCAGTTCCTCGGCCAGCGGCTGCTTGATCTTTTCCTGGATCAGGCGGCCCATCGGACGCGCGCCGTACAGGCGGTCATAGCCCTTTTCGGTGAGCCAGCTCTTCGCCGCCTCGTCCAGGCTGATATGGACGTTGCGATCCGCCAGTTGGAGTTCGAGCTGGAGGATGAACTTGTCCACCACCCGCGCGACGACTTCGGGCGGGAGATAGCCGAAGGGCACGATCGCATCCAGGCGGTTGCGGAATTCCGGCGTGAACATCTTCTGCACGGCCTGCTCGTCCTCGCCCTCGCGGGTGAGGTTGCCGAAGCCGACCGTTTCGCGCGCCATGTCGGCGGCGCCCGCATTGGTCGTCATGATGATGATCGTGTTGCGGAAATCGACCGTCTTGCCGTGGTGATCGGTCAGCTTCCCATTGTCCATCACCTGCAACAGGATGTTGAACAGATCGGGATGCGCCTTCTCGATCTCGTCGAGCAGCAGCACCGAATGCGGATTCTGATCGACCGCGTCCGTGAGCAGACCGCCCTGATCATAGCCGACATAGCCCGGAGGCGCGCCGATCAACCGGCTGACCGAGTGACGCTCCATATATTCGGACATGTCGAACCGCTGGAGCGGAATGCCCAGGATCGTCGCCAACTGGCGCGCCACTTCCGTCTTGCCGACACCGGTGGGGCCGGTGAAGAGGTAGTTGCCGATCGGCTTGTCGGGATCGCGAAGCCCCGCCCGGCTCAGCTTGATCGCCGAGGACAGGTTCTCGATCGCGGCATTCTGGCCGAACACCACGCGCTTGAGGTCGGTCTCCAGCGTTTCCAGTTGCTGGCGGTCGTCGGTCGACACGCTTTTCGGCGGGATGCGGGCCATGGTGGCGATCACGGCCTCGATCTCCTTGGGCGTGATCGTCTTCTTGCGCTTGTTGACCGGCACCAGCATCTGCATCGCGCCCACTTCGTCGATCACGTCGATCGCCTTGTCGGGCAGCTTGCGGTCGTTGATGTAGCGCGCGGACAGTTCCACCGCCGACTTGATCGCGTCGGGGGTGTATTTGACCTGATGGTGCTCCTCGAACGCGGTGCGAAGTCCGGCGAGGATCTTGATCGTATCCTCGATGGTCGGCTCGTTCACGTCGATCTTCTGGAACCGGCGCAGCAGCGCGCGGTCCTTTTCGAAGTGGTTGCGGAACTCCTTATAGGTGGTCGAGCCGATGCAGCGGATCGTGCCGCCCGACAGAGCGGGCTTGAGCAGGTTCGACGCATCCATCGCCCCGCCGCTGGTCGCGCCCGCGCCGATGACGGTGTGGATCTCGTCGATGAAGAGGACCGCGTGGGGCAGCTTTTCCAGTTCGTTGACGACCGCCTTCAGCCGCTCCTCGAAATCGCCGCGATAGCGGGTGCCCGCCAGCAACGCGCCCATGTCGAGCGAGTAGATGACAGCGTTCAACAGCACCTCGGGAACGTTGCCCTCGATGATCTTGCGCGCCAGACCTTCGGCGATGGCGGTCTTGCCGACGCCGGGATCGCCGACATAGAGCGGGTTGTTCTTCGAGCGGCGGCACAGGATCTGGACGGTCCGGTCCACTTCGGGGCCGCGCCCGATCAGCGGATCGACCTTGCCCGCCTTGGCCTTTTCATTGAGGTCGACGGTGAACTGCTTGAGCGCGCTCTCGCCCTTGCCCTTCTCGGTCGGCTTGGCGGGCTTTTCCTCCTCGGCGCCCTTGGGGGGAGTCGATTCGCTGGTCGCGCCGCCCTTGCCGACGCCGTGGCTGATGAAGCTGACGGCATCCAGGCGGCTCATATCCTGCTGTTGCAGGAAATAGACGGCATAGGATTCGCGTTCGGAGAACAGTGCGACCAGTACGTTCGCACCGGTCACCTCGTCGCGGCCCGACGACTGGACGTGCAGGATCGCGCGCTGGACGACACGCTGGAACCCGCTGGTGGGGGAGGGGTCGGTCGCCGCCTCGACCTTGAGCGCGTCGAGTTCGGCGTCGAGATACTGGGCGACCGTGGCCTTCAGCTCGCCCAGGTCGACATGGCACGCCTCCATCACCTTGGAGGCATGTTCGTCGTCGATCAGCGCGAGGAGGAGGTGCTCCAGCGTGGCATATTCGTGGCGCCGCAACGTCGCGGCTTCCAGCGCCTTGTGCAGCGTGGTCTCGAGCGCGGGGGCGAAAGATGGCATCTACGATACTCCTGACGAGGCGCTGGGGACGGGCGCTTCGTTTCGACCAATGTCGGGATGGCAGGCCCCGGCATCAAGCGGGGGTAACGCACGACCGCTGAACAAAGCGTGTCGCGCGGCGGAGGGCGACCCGACGGACCGGCAAAAGGCGTATGATCGCCCGGCCGATCCGATGCGGGTCACCGCTTGAACAGCGCGTCGGCGCTGGCCCGGTGGAGCGAGGCGCGCGCCATATGGCTTCGCGTTCGCTCGATCTCGCCTTGCAGCACGGCGATCCGCGCTTCCAACTCGGCGAGCGAAAGCGGATCGAGGTCAGCCTGGACCAGCGTGGTCAGGCTGTCCGGCGTGCGGAGGGGGGAATCATCCGTATCCATCTGGGTGTGCAGCGTTGACCCGGTGGCCGACGATGTCAATAACGGTCGCGAAGACGGACGGGCGAAGGGGCGGATCGGTGCGCGCGGATAGCGATGTGATGGGGATCGTGGACATTCCCGAAATGATGACCGCCATCGATCCCGAGGTGGCGGGCGGTCCCGAAGTGCTGGTGCCCTTACAGCGTCCCACCCCCATGCCGGGGGAGGGCGAGGTGCTGATCCGCGTCGCGGCGGCGGGGGTCAACCGGCCCGACGTGATGCAGCGCCAGGGACTCTATCCGCCGCCACCCGGCGCGCCGTCGATCCCGGGGCTGGAGATTGCGGGCGAGATCGTCGCGGTCGGTGTTGGCGTCGGGTTCGAGATGCTGGGCCAGCCGGTCTGTGCGCTGATCGGCGGCGGCGGTTATGCCGAATATGCGGTCGCGGTCGCCGAGCACTGCCTGACCGTGCCGCACGGCCTGTCGATGGTGCAGGCGGCGGCGTTGCCCGAGACGCTGTTCACCGTGTGGACCAACGTCTTCGAGCGCGCCTATGCCCGCGATGGCGACTCCCTGCTGGTCCATGGCGGGACGAGCGGCATCGGTACCATGGCGATCGCGCTGGGCAAGCTGTTCGGCCTGACGGTCATCGTCACCGCCGGATCGGACGAGAAATGCGCCGCCGCCGAAAAGCTCGGCGCGGCCAAGGCGATCAACTACAAATCCACTGATTTCGTCGAGGCGGTGAAGAGTTTCACCGACGGGCGCGGCGTCGACATCGTGCTGGACATGGTCGGCGGCGACTATGTCCCGCGCAACCTGAAATGCCTGGCCGAGGAGGGGCGGCACGTCTCGATCGCGGTGCAGCGCGGGGCCAAGGCCGAAATCCCGATCTGGGAGGTGATGCGCCGCCGCCTGATCCTGACTGGATCGACGCTGCGCGGGCGCGACCGCGAGTTCAAGGCGATGGTCGCCGACGAGATCGCGCGGATCGTCTGGCCGCATGTCGAGGAAGGGCGGCTTCGCCCCGCCATCGATCGCAGCTTCCCGCTGGCCGAGGTGGCCGACGCGCATCGCCGGATGGAGGCGGGCGACCATCTGGGCAAGATCGTCCTGACGCTGGAGCATTGATCCCCCTAGGCCGGGCTTGATCCTGGCGACAAAGCTTGCGACGAAGGCAAAAGACCAGATCGGCCGTTTTCCGGCATGGATTTCAGCGAGGGTCGGGGGAGATGATGATGATGGCGCAGCGATGGGGGCGAGCGGGGCTCGTCATGATGGCCGTCGCCACATGCGCCGCTCTGCCGCTTCCGGCGCTGGCCCAATCCGCGCGCGATATCCTGACCCAGGCGTCGTTCGGCGATGCGGACGAGGCGAGCGCGCTGCACCGCGTGACCAATGCCTATGCCGCCGCGGGCAATGCGTTGCGGCGGGCACCCGACGACCGGGAGGCTTTGCTGATGCGCGCCACCGCACTCGGCTATCGCGCGAAGCTGACCGGGAACCGCACCGATGCGGTGGCGGCGCGGCGGCAGTTCGAGGCGCTGGTCGCGCAAAATCCCCGCGATGCGGAGGCGCAGGTGGCGCTGGGGGCCTGGCATATCGGCGCGGTGAAGAAGCTCGGCACCATCGTCGGGCGCGCCGCATTGGGGGCGCAGCGATCATTGGGGCTGTCCGCGCTGGAGCGGGCGGTGGCGCTGGGCGGCGACCGCGCGCTGTTTCCAGGGCTCGCCGCGCTGTTGCGGCTGGAACTCGATCCGCGCGACCCGCGTGGCCGGGCGCTCGCCGAGCAGGCGACCCGCGCCGAGGCGCCCACGGCGCTCGACCGCATCCTGCAACGCGGTGCGGCGCAGGTGCTGGTCCCGCTGCGTGCGGGGGATATGCAGGCGGCGCGCAGGCTCGCCTCGCAACTTCTTCCCTTCGGTCGATTCGATGAGGATTGAGCCCCGGCGCCGGGTCTGATAGGCGTCGCCGCTTAGGCACGCCGGGCCAATCCGGACAGTTTGTGGTGGTGCACCTTGCTCTTGGGTGTGGCTTTCACTAGATTTACCGCCGCTACGGCCGCTCCGATGAGGGGCGGCCCTTTTATTTTCCGACTGGAGTGATCTTCGTGGCCCAGCCGCTCATGCCCCATGCGACCGCTTCCTGGCTGGTCGACAACACGTCGCTCTCGTTCGAGCAGATCGCGGATTTCTGCGGCCTCCACATCCTCGAGGTGCAGGCGATCGCCGACGACACCGCCGCCACCAAACTGACCGGCCGCGATCCCGTCCGTGCGCACGAACTGGCACAGACCGAGATCGAGAAGGCGCAGGCCGATCCTGATTACCGCATGAAGATGATCAAGGGCCCCGAACAGGTCCGCCGGACCAAGGGCCCGCGCTACACGCCGGTCAGCAAGCGGCAGGACAAGCCGGACGGCATCGCCTGGATCATCCGCAACCATCCCGAAATCTCGGACGGCGCGATTTCGAACCTGATCGGCACCACGCGCACGACGATCGCGGCGATCCGCGACCGCAGCCACTGGAACATCGCCAACATCACGCCGAAGGATCCGGTGACCCTGGGCCTGACCACGCAGCGCGAACTGGACTCGGCCGTGGCCAAGGCGGCCAAGTCGACCGGTGGCAATGCCGATGCGCAGCCGACCGACAACCGCCTGGAGGGCGATCGCGAAGCGCTGCTCGCCTCGCTGCGGGCCGAGCGCGAGCAGCAGAGCCGCGACGCCGATACGGTCACGCGCGGTGACGACATCATCGATCCGCATTCGCTGTTCCGTAGCTGACTCGATCGGGCTTCGGTTTGAGGGAGAGGGGCGTCGGCCGACAGGCCGGGCGCCCCTTTCGCATTTCGGGGAACGGCGGCTCTCCTCTCCCGTTCACCTGGGCAGCAAGGAGATCGTCCATGTCCGACACCGACAAGCGCCCACCCCAGCCCTTCGACCGCGACAGCGGCTATTCGGGGCAGGGTTACACCCGAGATGACGAGGATGCGATGGGCCGCGCCGAACCGGCGGGCAGCGTCACCACCGCCGCGCCCGCGACCGGTGAAGGCCATGCGGAGACCAGTCTGCCTGCGGACAATGGCCGGCGCGCCTCGGTCGATCCGAAGACGGGCGAAGTGCATGGCAGCGGGGCAGGGGCCGGTGGCGGCAACCGGGGCGACGAAATCGATGAGGTCGACCCAGCGACTCCGCCGGGCGTCGGGCCCCGACCGGTGAATTGACGGTCCATTCCGTCAACACCTCACCGTCGCCCCAGCACAGGCTGGGGCCTTTATCGAGCGCGCCGGAACGACTGTCAGAGATCCCAGCCTGCGCTGGGATGACGGTTTCAGGCAAGCCATCGCGCGTCAGCGCCCGCCACAAACTGCGGTGTCACCTATCCGACGATGTCATGAAAAGTGGCAGGAGTGCACGGACTCGAACCGTGGGCCCTCGGTTTTGGAGACCGATGCTCTACCAACTGAGCTACACTCCTGCGAGGCGGTCGCCATTAGCCCGAGCGGCCGGGCAGGGCAAGCGTTCCGTGCGAAAAAATCGTACCCGGCTGCGAGGGGTATCCGAAGCCCTGTCCAGCCCACGTTGACCCGACACGCCTTCCCGCGTATAGCCCGCCGCTGCACGAAGGGGATTTCTCGGGATTCGGGACTTATCCGTCGGGCAAGCTTGAACATTGCTGGATGCGAATAGGGCCGGGCGAAAGCCGCGATGGCCCCTTTTTGTATTCCGAAGTGCTGTGATGGCTCCAGCAAAGTAACCTCATGGAAAGGTGAAGGCTTCAATGCCGACGATCAACCAGCTGGTCCGCAAGGGCCGCGAACTGCAGAAGGCCAAGTCCAAGGTCCCTGCAATGGAGCAGAACCCGCAGAAGCGCGGCGTTTGCACCCGTGTCTACACGACGACCCCGAAGAAGCCGAACTCGGCGCTTCGCAAGGTGGCCAAGGTCCGTCTGACCAACAGCCGCGAAGTCATTTCGTACATCCCGGGCGAAGGCCACAACCTGCAGGAGCACTCGGTGGTGCTCATCCGCGGCGGCCGTGTGCGCGACCTTCCCGGCGTGCGCTACCATGTGCTGCGCGGCGTCCTCGACACGCAGGGCGTGAAGGATCGCAAGCAGTCCCGCTCGAAGTACGGCGCCAAGCGTCCGAAGTAAGCCGGTCGGGCCTGTTTTCAGGCTCCTCGACCATCAAAGGCTGAAGTTTTGTAAGGAAATACGAGAATGGCTCGTCGTCGTCGTCCCGAAAAGCGGGAAATCCTGCCGGACCCCAAGTTCGGAGATGTGGTCCTGTCGAAGTTCATGAATTCGGTCATGCTGGACGGTAAGAAGTCCGTCGCCGAATCCATCGTCTATGGTGCTCTGGAAACCGTCGAGACGCGCGCCAAGCGCGATCCGATCGGCGTGTTCCACGATGCGCTGAACAACATCAAGCCGGGCATCGAAGTCCGTTCGCGCCGCGTCGGCGGTGCGACCTATCAGGTCCCGGTCGAAGTCCGTCCGGAGCGTGCCCAGGCCCTGGCCATCCGTTGGCTGATCGGCGCGTCGCGCGCCCGTTCGGAGAACACCATGGCCGCGCGTCTGTCGGGCGAGCTGATGGACGCCGCGAACAATCGCGGCAACGCGGTCAAGAAGCGCGAAGACACGCACCGCATGGCGGAAGCGAATCGCGCCTTCTCGCACTACCGCTGGTAAAGGCCTGCGGCGGGACCGGAATTATTTCCGTCCTGCCGCAACCTTTTCAGGGTGCGGTGCCGGCGGTCTTCCGCTGGTCACGCAAACAGCCTATATAAGGGGGAGCCGGGCCAACCGGCTCCCCCCTACGCTTGAGGAAGATCGATCATGGCCCGCAGCCATCCGCTCGAGAAGTATCGCAACATCGGCATCATGGCGCACATCGATGCCGGCAAGACGACCACGACCGAGCGCATTCTTTATTACACCGGCAAGTCCTACAAGATCGGCGAAGTGCATGAAGGCACCGCCACCATGGACTGGATGGAGCAGGAGCAGGAGCGCGGCATCACCATCACGTCGGCCGCGACGACCTGTTTCTGGAACGACAACCGCATCAACATCATCGACACCCCCGGGCACGTCGACTTCACCATCGAGGTGGAGCGTTCGCTCCGCGTGCTCGACGGCGCGGTCGCCTGTTTCGACGGCGTGGCGGGCGTTGAGCCGCAGTCGGAAACCGTGTGGCGTCAGGCCGACAAGTACGGCGTGCCGCGCATGTGCTTCGTCAACAAGCTCGATCGCACTGGCGCCGACTTCTATTTCTGCGTGAACTCGATCATCGAGCGCCTCGGCGCGCGTCCGGCGGTCCTGTATCTGCCGATCGGCATCGAGGGCGGCTTCAAGGGTCTGGTCGACCTGGTCGAGAACCGTGCGATCATCTGGCTCGAAGAGTCGCTGGGCGCCAAGTTCGAATATCAGGACATCCCCGATGACCTGAAGGAAAAGGCCGCCAAGTATCGCAGCGACCTGATCGAAATGGCCGTCGAGCAGGACGATGCCGCGATGGAATCGTACCTGGAAGGCAACGAGCCTTCGGTCGAGGAGCTGAAGAAGCTGATCCGCAAGGGCACGCTGGAAATGGCGTTCGTCCCCGTGGTCTGCGGCTCGGCGTTCAAGAACAAGGGCGTGCAGCCCCTGCTCGACGCGGTCATCGACTATCTGCCGTCGCCGCTCGACGTTCCGGCCATCAAGGGCGTGAAGCTCGACGGTGAGACGCCGGACGAGCGTCCTTCGTCGGACACTGAGCCCTTCTCGGCGCTGGCGTTCAAGATCATGAACGATCCGTTCGTCGGTTCGCTCACCTTCGCGCGCATCTATTCGGGCAAGCTCGAAACGTCGTCGCAGGTCCTGAACTCGGTGAAGGACAAGAAGGAAAAGATCGGCCGTATGCTGCTCATGCATGCGAACAGCCGTGAGGACATCCAGGAAGCCTATGCGGGCGACATCGTCGCGCTCGCGGGTCTCAAGGACACCACCACGGGTGACACGCTCTGCGCGCAGAACGCCCCGATCATCCTGGAGCGGATGGAATTCCCCGAGCCCGTGATCGAGTTGTCGGTGGAGCCGAAGACCAAGGCCGACCAGGAGAAGATGGGCGTCGCGCTCAATCGTCTCGCTCGCGAGGACCCCTCGTTCCGCGTGACCTCGGACGCCGAGTCGGGCCAGACCATCATCAAGGGCATGGGCGAGCTCCATCTCGAGATCCTGGTCGACCGCATGAAGCGCGAGTTCAAGGTCGAGGCGAATGTCGGTGCGCCGCAGGTGGCGTATCGCGAATACCTCAAGAAGCCGGTCGACATCGACTATACGCACAAGAAGCAGTCGGGCGGCACCGGCCAGTTCGGTCGCGTCAAGGTCAAGCTGACCCCGGGCGAGCGTGGTTCGGGCTTCGTCTTCAAGGACGAGATCAAGGGCGGTAACATTCCGAAGGAATATATCCCCGCGATCGAGAAGGGCTTCCGTGAGACCGCGGAAACCGGCTCGCTGGTCGGATTCCCGATCATCGACTTCGAAGTCCTGCTGTATGACGGCGCGTATCACGACGTCGACTCGTCGGCGCTGGCGTTCGAAATCTGTGCCCGCGGCGCGATGCGCGAAGCGGCCCAGAAGTCGGGCATCACGCTGCTCGAGCCGGTCATGAAGGTCGAAGTCGTGACCCCGGAAGACTATCTGGGCGACGTCATCGGCGACATGAACAGCCGTCGTGGCCAGATCCAGGGCACCGACACGCGCGGCAACGCGCAGACGGTCGAGGCGATGGTCCCGCTGGCCAACATGTTCGGCTATGTGAATGCGCTCCGCTCGTTCACCCAGGGGCGTGCGCAATACTCGATGCAGTTCTCGCACTATGACGAAGTGCCGCAGAATGTTGCGGACGAGGTCAAGGCGAAGCTGGCCTAAAGGCGTATATCGCGCCCCCGGGGCAACTGGGGGTGCGAACACGCTAGGGGCTGGCAATCACCGGAAACACCCGCTATGGGGCCGCGTTCGCGTGGCCCCGGATGCGGCACCGAATTCGAATCAGAAGGTAGGAAAATGGCAAAGGCAAAATTCGAGCGGAACAAGCCGCACCTCAACATCGGCACCATCGGTCACGTCGACCATGGCAAGACCTCGCTGACCGCCGCGATCACCAAGGTTCTGGCCGAGACGACCGGCGGCACCGCTGTCGACTTCGCGAACATCGACAAGGCTCCGGAAGAGCGTGAGCGCGGCATCACCATCTCGACCGCGCACGTCGAGTATGAGACGACGAACCGCCACTATGCGCACGTCGACTGCCCTGGCCACGCCGACTATGTGAAGAACATGATCACCGGCGCGGCGCAGATGGACGGCGCGATCCTGGTCGTGTCGTCGACCGACGGCCCGATGCCGCAGACCCGCGAGCACATCCTGCTCGCCCGTCAGGTCGGCGTGCCCGCGATGGTCGTGTTCATGAACAAGGTCGATCTGGTCGACGACGAGGAAATCCTCGAGCTGGTCGAACTGGAAATCCGCGAGCTGCTGAGCTCGTACGAATTCCCGGGTGACGACATCCCCGTCATCAAGGGTTCGGCGACCTGCGCCCTGTCGGGTTCGAACGACAAGTTCGGCAAGGAAGCCGTCCTCGAGCTGATGAAGGCCGTCGACGAGTACATCCCGCAGCCGGAGCGTCCGCTCGACAAGCCGTTCATGATGCCGATCGAAGACGTCTTCTCGATCTCGGGTCGTGGTACGGTCGTCACCGGCCGCGTCGAGACCGGCATCGTCAAGGTTGGCGAGGAAGTCGAGATCGTCGGCATCAACGACACCCGCAAGACCACCGTCACCGGCGTCGAAATGTTCCGCAAGCTGCTCGATTCGGGTGAAGCCGGCGACAACATCGGTGCGCTGATCCGTGGCGTTGCGCGCGACCAGGTCGAGCGTGGCCAGGTTCTCTGCAAGCCGGGTTCGATCAAGCCGCACACCGACTTCAAGTCGGAAGTGTACGTCCTGTCGAAGGAAGAAGGCGGCCGTCACACCCCGTTCTTCGCGAACTATCGTCCGCAGTTCTACTTCCGCACGACCGACGTCACCGGCACCGTCGAGCTGCCTGAGGGCACCGAGATGGTCATGCCGGGCGACAACGTCGCTCTGGGCGTGAAGCTGATCGCTCCGATCGCCATGGACATCGGTCAGCGCTTCACGATCCGTGAAGGCGGCCGCACCGTCGGCGCCGGCGTCGTCAGCGCGATCGACAAGTAAGTCTCGGGCGAAAGCCTGTTACTGCTTAGGAAAGGGTCGGCCCCGGCGACGGGGTCGGCCTTTTTCGTTGTCTGGACGTCGCCCCAGCGCAGGCTGGGGCCTTCCTCCGCAGGCACGGAGCTTTTGCGGAAGATCCCAGCCTTCGCCGGGATGACGGACCGCACCCCGTTCGCACTGAGCGAAGTCGAAGTGCACGCCCCGCGGTCCGACCAGGACGTGGCCTTCGACTTCGCTCAGGCTGAACGGAGGTTGGGGAGTGGGGCGGGGGCCGCGCATGGTTCCACGCCCTCCAACAAAAACCCTCGATCACCCCCTTGCGGCACCCCCGGCATATGCGTATAGGCACGCGTCTTGAGGGAATCGGCTGGCATCGGAAACACCGGGGTCGGCCGTTTGCTTTTAGTGAGGGCAGGGGTGGTTCGCCGCCGCTGCCGTAACCCAGAGTTTGTTTCGGCCCAAGGTCGCCTTCACGGCGGACGGTCGAGTGCCCGGTCGGAAAGCCGATCGCACTTGTCGCCCGCAGGAAGGAGGCCGGAAAGCCCGCTCTTTCGCATCGGTAGGGATCATGGACAGCAATATCCGCATTCGTCTGAAGGCGTTCGACCATCGCGTGCTCGATCAGGCGACCGGCGACATCGCCGACACCGCGCGCCGCACCGGCGCTCTTATCCGCGGTCCGATCCCGCTTCCGACGCGCATCGAGAAGTTCACGGTCAACCGTGGTCCGCACATCGACAAGAAGTCGCGCGAGCAGTTCGAGGTCCGCACGTACAAGCGGATGCTGGACATCGTGCAGCCGACCCCGCAGACCGTCGATGCGCTGATGAAGCTCGACCTCGCCGCAGGTGTTGATGTCGAGATCAAGCTGGCGTAAGAGGGCCAGCGTTCCCGTGGTCGACGATTCCGTCCCACGGGATTTTGGCGTTTCCCGGTTCTAAAGCAGCCAGGAAGCGCGCCGAGGTCGCTCCCGTGATCCGGCACTCTTAAGGGATACCTCCCGGTGGTTTCGCGCAAGCGAGATGGTGCCGGGGCAGCGTCCCCCGTCTGACCGGTCCGCCGGTCGCCAGCCCGGGACGGGGGCTCGTTTCGCTTTATCCGGGCTGGATATGCCCCCCTTGAATGGTTCTTGGGGGCCTCTGTCGAGGAAGGAACAGGATCATGCGTACCGGCGTGATCGCGAAGAAGCTGGGGATGACCCGCCTGTTCCAGGACGATGGTCGGCACGTGCCGGTCACCGTCCTGGCGCTTGAAGGCGTACAGGTCGTCGCTCGCCGCGAGATGGATCGTGACGGCTACACCGCCGTCCAGCTTGGTGCAGGTGTCGCCAAGACCAAGAATGTTGCCAAGCCGCAGCGTGGCCACTTCGGCAAGGCCGAAGTCGAGCCCAAGCAGGTGCTGGTCGAGTTCCGCGTGAACGAAGACGGCCTGCTGGACGTCGGCGCGGAAATCTCCGCCGACCATTTCGTCCCCGGCCAGTATGTCGATATCCAGGGTCGTACCCAGGGTAAGGGCTTTGCCGGTGCGATGAAGCGCTGGAACTTCGGTGGTCTGCGCGCGACCCACGGCGTCTCGGTCTCGCACCGTTCGCATGGTTCGACCGGTAACCGTCAGGATCCGGGCCGCGTCTTCAAGAACAAGAAGATGGCCGGCCACATGGGCGACAAGAACCGCACGCAGCAGAATCTGGAAATCGTGTCGACCGACGTCGAGCGCGGCCTGATCTTCGTCAAGGGCTCGGTGCCCGGCTCGAAGGGTGGCTGGCTGATCGTCAAGGACGCGGTCAAGGTTTCGCGCCACGCGGACGCCCCGTTCCCCGCCAGCATCAAGGCGGCCGCCAACAACAATGCTTCTGCCGAGCCTGCTCCGGAAGCCACCGAGAGCCAGGAGGGCTAAGTCGTGAAGGTCAAGGTTCAATCCTTCGCCGGCACCGACGCCGCGGACATCGAGCTCAACGACGAGGTTTTCGGCCTCGATCCGCGCGCCGACATCCTGCACCGCGTTGTGACCTGGCAGCTGGAAAAGCGTCGCGCCACCGCGCGCGGCACCCGTGAGCGCGCCGATGTCGCGCGTTCGGGCAAGAAGCTCGGTCGCCAGAAGGGCGGCGGTGTCGCTCGTCACGGCGATCGTCGGGCCCCCGTCTTCATCGGCGGTGGTAAGGCGCACGGCGCCCGCGTCCGCGACTTCAACCCGGGTCTGAACAAGAAGGTTCGCGCCCTGGGTCTGAAGATGGCGCTGTCGAGCCATGCCAGGGCGGGTTCGCTGATCGTGATGAACGATCTGGCGGTCGCTGGTAACAAGACGAAGACGCTGCAGGGCGATCTGGCGAAGCTCGGCTTCGGCAAGACCGCGCTGGTCATCGATGGCGACGCCGTCGAGACGTCGTTCGCACTGGCCGCAGGCAACCTGAAGGAAATCAACGTCCTTCCGGCCGCCGGCGCCAATGTCTACGACATTCTGAAGCATGACACCCTGGTGCTGACGCGCTCGGCTGTCGAAAAGCTGGAGGCCCGTTTCCATGGCTAAGCAGCAGAAGGCGGTCGATCCGCGTCATTACGACGTGATCGTTGCGCCGCACATCACCGAGAAGGCGACGCTCCTGAGCGAGCACAACGCCGTGGTGTTCAAGGTCGCCCCCGGTGCTACCAAGCCCGAGATCAAGGCGGCGGTGGAAGCGCTGTTCGACGTCAACGTCACCGGCGTGAACACCATCGTCCAGAAGGGCAAGACCAAGAAGTGGAAGGGCGCTCCGTACCAGCGCTCGGACATGAAGAAGGCGATCGTCACCCTCAAGGACGGTCAGTCCATTGACGTGACGACGGGGATCTGAGCCGATGGCACTCAAGCATTATAACCCGACGAGCCCGGCCCGCCGCGGCCTGATCCTCGTCGACCGCTCGGCGCTCTGGAAGGGCGCGCCCGTCAAGGCGCTCACCGAAGGCAAGCGCAAGACCGGCGGCCGCAACAACAAGGGCCATGTGACCAGCCGCGGCATCGCGGGCGGCCACAAGCAGCGCTATCGCTTCATCGACTTCAAGCGTCGCCAGTGGGACGTCGAGGGCACCGTGGAGCGGATCGAATATGATCCCAACCGCACCGCCTTCATCGCGCTCATCAACTATGGCACCGACGAAGCCGGCAAGGTCGACCAGTCCTACATCATCGCACCGCAGCGTCTGGCTGTCGGCGACAAGGTGATCGCGGGCAAGAAGACCGACGTGAAGCCTGGCAACGCCATGGAACTGGGCCAGATGCCGGTCGGCACGATCGTCCACAACGTCGAGATGAAGCCCGGCAAGGGCGGTCAGATCGCACGTTCGGCCGGCACCTATGTGCAGGTCGTGGGCCGCGACAAGGGCATGGTCATCGTCCGTCTGAACTCGGGCGAGCAGCGCTACATCCATGCGAACTGCATGGCGACCGTCGGCGCGGTGTCGAACCCCGACAACGGCAACACCAACCTGGCGAAGGCTGGTCGCAACCGTTGGAAGGGCCATCGCCCGCTGACCCGCGGTGTTGCGAAGAACCCGGTCGACCACCCCCACGGCGGTGGTGAAGGCCGGACCTCGGGCGGCCGTCATCCGGTCACCCCGTGGGGCAAGCCGACGAAGGGTGCGCGCACTCGTCACAACAAGGCGACGGACAAGATGATCATCCGTAGCCGTCACGCCAAGAAGAAGGGCTAACACGTAATGGCTCGTTCCGTTTGGAAGGGTCCTTTCGTGGACCTCCATCTCCTGAAGAAGGCCGAAGTGGCTCAGGATGCTGGCAACCGCGCAGGTCCGATCAAGACCTGGTCGCGTCGCTCGACCATCCTGCCGTCGTTCGTCGGTCTGACCTTCAACGTCTACAACGGTCGCAAGTTCGTTCCCGTCTCGGTGAACGAGGACATGGTCGGCATGAAGCTCGGTGAATTCGCGCCTACGCGCTACTTCCCCGGCCACGCTGCCGACAAGAAGGGTAAGCGCTGATGTCGAAGCCCGCATCCCCCCGCAAGGTCGGTGACAAGGAAGCGCTGTCGGTCGGCACGCAGATCCGTGGTTCGGCGCAGAAGCTGAACCTGGTTGCGGCGCTGATCCGCGGCAAGAAGGTCGGCGACGCGATGAACATCCTCGCCTTCTCGACGAAGGCGATGGCCGTCGACGCGCGCAAGATCCTGGCCTCCGCGATCGCCAATGCCGAGAACAACCACAACCTCGACGTCGACTCGCTCGTCGTCGCCGAGGCGTCGGTCGGCAAGTCGATCACCATGAAGCGTTTCGCGACGCGCGGCCGTGGCAAGTCCACCCGCATTCTGAAGCCGTTTTCGCGGCTCCGCATCGTCGTCCGCGAGCAGGAAGAAGCATAATGGGTCAGAAGAGCAATCCGATCGGCCTGCGTCTCCAGATCAACCGTACCTGGGACAGCCGCTGGTTCGCCGAAGGCCATGACTATGGCCGCCTGCTGCTGGAGGATCTGAAGATCCGCCAGTTCATCATGAAGACGCTGCCCCAGGCCGCGATCTCGAAGGTCGTCATCGAGCGTCCGGCCAAGCTGTGCCGCATCTCGATCTTCGCGGCGCGTCCGGGCGTGATCATCGGCAAGAAGGGCGCCGACATCGAAAAGCTTCGCAAGAAGCTGGGTTCGATGACCTCGTCCGACGTGTCGCTGAACATCGTCGAGATCCGCAAGCCCGAGATCGACGCCAAGCTCGTCGCCCAGGGCGTGGCCGACCAGCTGGAGCGCCGTATCGCGTTCCGTCGCGCCATGAAGCGCGCGGTGCAGTCCGCGCTCCGTCTGGGCGCCGAAGGCATCCGTATCACCTGCGGCGGCCGTCTGGGCGGCGCGGAAATCGCGCGTACCGAATGGTATCGTGAAGGCCGCGTTCCGCTGCACACGCTGCGTGCGAACGTCGACTATGCCGAAGCGCAGGCGCACACCGCTTATGGCGTGTGCGGCGTGAAGGTGTGGATCTTCAAGGGCGAGATCCTGGGCCATGACCCCATGGCGCAGGACCGGCTGATGATGGAGGCTCAGACCTCCGGCGTGCGCCCGGCGCGCGACGATCATCGCCGCTAAGGATCAAAGAACATGCTGCAACCAAAGCGCACCAAGTTCCGCAAGGCCTTCAAGGGCCGCATCCACGGCGATGCCAAGGGCGGCACCAGCCTGAACTTCGGTTCCTATGGCCTGAAGGCCATGGAGCCGGAGCGTATCACGGCTCGCCAGATCGAGGCGGCTCGCCGCGCGATCACCCGTCACATCAAGCGCCAGGGTCGTCTCTGGATCCGCATCTTCCCGGACGTCCCCGTCTCGTCGAAGCCTGCCGAAGTCCGCATGGGCTCGGGTAAGGGTTCGCCGGAATTCTGGGCCGCCCGCGTGAAGCCGGGTCGCATCCTGTTCGAACTCGACGGTGTCGACGGCCCGCTGGCCGCCGAGGCATTCGAGCGCGCGGCGATGAAGCTGCCCATCAAGACCAAGGTCGTTGCCCGTCTGGGCGACACCTCGCACCTCGGAGGCGAGTAATGGCCAAGACTGAATATACCGGCCAGAGCGACGACCAGCTCGTCGAGGCGCTGGGCAACCTGAAGCGTGAGCAGTTCAACCTGCGCTTCCAGGCGGCCACGAGCCAGCTCGAAAAGCCCAGCCGGGTCAAGGAAGTCCGTCGCGACATCGCGCGGATCAAGACCATCCAGGCGCAGCGCTCCGCTGCGGCTGCCAAGTAAGGACCGAGACACATGCCGAAGCGCGTGCTGACCGGGGTGATTGTCTCGGACAAGACCGATAAGACGGTCGTCGTCAATGTAGAGCGGAAGGTCAAGCACCCCCTCTACGGCAAGATCATCCGTCGGTCGAAGAAGTACCACGCCCATGACGAGGCGAACGAGTACAAGGCCGGTGAGACGGTGCGGATCGAAGAGACCGCCCCGATCTCGAAGCTGAAGACCTGGAAGGTCGTCGAGCGGGTCGATACCCACATGACGCCGGAACGGGCCTCGGCCGAGGGCTGAGTCCGTCGATCCCGTCCGGCGAGCCTGGCTCTCCACCCCGGTCAGCCTGAGCGAAGTCGAAGGCCACGGGAAGGACGGGACCACGGAGCCCTTCGGGGCGCAGAGCGGATTGGTCGAAAGGCGCGAGGCGACTCGCTTGCCTTTCGGTCCAGGAGTGGCTAAGGGGCCTCTCCCCCTGGCGCGGTAGCCCGCGCCGGGGGTCGTTTTTTAAGGCGGGGTAGGGTCGGTATCCTCCCCAGATAGAGAGAAGGAAGCGGATCCATGATCCAGATGCAGTCCAATCTCGACGTCGCTGACAACAGCGGCGCGAAGCGGGTGCAGTGCATCAAGGTGCTGGGCGGCTCGAAGCGCCGTACCGCATCGGTCGGCGACATCATCGTCGTCAGCGTCAAGGAAGCGCAGCCGCGTGGCCGCGTGAAGAAGGGCGACGTTCACCGCGCGGTGATCGTGCGTACCGCCAAGGACATCCGTCGCGCCGACGGTTCGGTGATCCGTTTCGACGGTAACGCCGCCGTGCTGGTCAACAAGAACGAGGAGCCGATCGGCACCCGTATCTTTGGCCCGGTCGTGCGTGAGCTTCGCGGCAAGAAGCACATGAAGATCATCTCGCTGGCGCCGGAGGTTCTGTAATGGCCGCTGCACGCATCAAGAAGGGTGACAAGGTCATCGTCCTGTCCGGCAAGGACAAGGGCAAGACCGGCACCGTGTCGCTCGCCATGCCGAAGGATGGCAAGGTCGTCGTGGACGGCGTCAACATCGCGACCCGTCACCGCAAGCCGACCCAGGCGAACCCGCAGGGTGGCCTGGAGCGTACCGCCGCTCCGCTGCATATCTCGAAGGTTGCGCACGTGACCGCCGATGGCAAGCCGACCCGCGTCCGTTTCGAGACGCAGGATGGCAAGAAGGTCCGCGTGGCCGTCAAGACCGGGGAGAAGATCGATGGCTGATTACAAGCCCCGCATGAAGGCTATCTATGACGATAGCATCATCAAGGCGATGACCGAGAAGTTCGGTTATAAGAACGTCAACGAGATCCCCCGGATCGAGAAGATCGTACTCAACATGGGCGTGGGCGAAGCTACCCAGGACAAGAAGCGCGTCGACCAGGCCGCGTCCGAGATGGAGCTGATCGCGGGTCAGAAGCCCGTCATCACCAAGGCGAAGAAGTCGATCGCGCAGTTCAAGCTGCGTGAAGGCATGCCGATCGGTGTGAAGGTCACGCTGCGTCGCGAGCGCATGTACGAGTTCCTGGACCGCTTCATCACGATCGCGCTGCCGCGCGTTCGCGACTTTCGCGGCCTGAACCCCAAGTCCTTCGACGGTCGCGGCAACTATGCCTGCGGCATCAAGGAACAGATCATCTTCCCCGAAATCAACTATGACCGCATCGACAAGGTGCGCGGCATGGATGTGATCGTGACCACCTCGGCGAAGACCGACGACGAAGCGCGCGAGCTGCTGCGTCTGTTCGGCTTCCCGTTCCCCAAGGAAGACGCTGCCGACGAGAAGAAGGCGGCGTAACCGGACTGCCCCCTCTCCACGCCGGAGAGGGGGTCCTTACAGAAAGAGCTTAAGTCCATGGCGAAACTGAGTTCAATCAATAAGAACGAGAAGCGTCGTCTCCTCGTCAAGAAGTATGCCGGAAAGTACGCCAAGCTGAAGGCGATCGCGAACGACCAGAGCCTCGATGAGACCGAGCGTCTGATCGCGCGCCTGAAGATGGCCGAGATCCCCCGCAACGGCAACCCGACCCGTATCCGCAATCGCTGCGAGATCACCGGTCGCCCGCGTGCGTATTACCGCAAGTTCCGTCTCGCTCGCGTCATGCTGCGTGAACTGGCCAACAAGGGCCAGATCCCCGGCGTCACCAAGTCGAGCTGGTAAGGACCATTTGAGATGGCAGTGACCGATCCCCTGGGTGACTTGCTCACCCGCATCCGCAACGGCCAGCGCGCGCGCAAGGACTCCGTCCTGACGCCTGCGTCGAAGCTGCGCGCCCGCGTGCTCGACGTGCTTCAGCGCGAAGGCTATATCCGTGGTTACAGCGAAGAGCAGATGGGCCCCGCGGCCGGCATCCGCATCGAGCTGAAGTATTTCGAAGGCCAGCCCGCGATCAAGCATGTCGCGCGCGTCTCGAAGCCCGGCCGCCGTGTCTATTCGGGCGCGCAGGAGCTTCCGCGCGTTCGCAACGGCCTGGGCATCACCATCGTGTCGACGCCGCGTGGCGTTCTGTCGGACGCCGAAGCGCGCGAGCAGAATGTCGGTGGCGAAGTCCTGGCGGAGGTGTTCTGATGAGCCGCATCGGTAAGAAGGCGGTCCCGGTTCCGGCCGGCGTCACCGCGACCATCGCCGACAAGGTGCTGAGCGTGAAGGGTCCCAAGGGCACCCTGTCCATGCCGCTCGCCGACGAGATCACCTATGACGTCCAGGCGGACGCCATCTCGGTGCAGCCTGCCAATGCCACGAAGCGCGCCCGCGCCTTCTGGGGCATGCAGCGCACCATGGTGCAGAACCTCGTCACCGGCGTGACCGCAGGCTTCTCGAAGAAGCTGGTCATCACCGGCGTCGGCTACCGCGCCGCCGCTCAGGGCAAGAACCTGAAGCTGCAGCTCGGCTACAGCCACGACGTCAACATCGACGTGCCGGAAGGCATCGAGGTGAAGACGCCGGACGCCACCACCGTCGAAATCAGCGGTGCGGACAAGCAGAAGGTCGGCCAGCTGGCCGCCGAGATCCGCCGCTGGCGCAAGCCCGAGCCGTATAAGGGCAAGGGCATCAAGTACGACGGCGAGTTCATCTTCCGCAAGGAAGGGAAGAAGAAGTAATGACCAAGGGTCTCTCTCTTTTCGAGAAGCGCCGTCGGCGCAACCGTACCGCGCTGCGTGCGCGTGCGGGCACCCGTCCGCGCCTGTCGGTGCATCGCTCGGGCAAGCACATCTATGCCCAGGTGATCGACGACGAGGCGGGTCGTACCGTGGCTTCGGCCTCGACGCTGGAAAAGGACGTGCGCGGCCAGTCGGGCGCGAACGTCGCAGCGGCGACCGAAGTCGGCAAGCGCGTGGCCGAGAAGGCCAAGGCCGCCGGCGTCACGCAGGTCGTTTTCGACCGTGGCGGCTTCCTGTTCCACGGTCGCGTCAAGGCGCTGGCCGAGGCGGCACGCGAAGCGGGATTGGAGTTCTAATATGGCTGACGAGAACAACGTGGCCGTTGCCGGTGCCGAAGGCGCCGCGCAGGACGCGACCCAGGGTCGTGGTCCCCGGGGCGGCCGTGGCCGTGGTCCGGGCGGCGATCGCGGCCGTGGCGGCCGTGACGGCAACCGTGGTCGTCGCGACGACCGTCGCGGTGGCACCGAAGACCAGGGCGAAGAGCTGATCGAAAAGCTCGTCCACATCAACCGCGTCTCGAAGACCGTGAAGGGCGGTAAGCGTTTCGGCTTCGCCGCGCTCGTCGTGGTCGGCGATGGCAAGGGACGTGCGGGCTTCGGTCATGGCAAGGCGCGCGAAGTGCCGGAAGCCATCTCGAAGGCGACGGCTGCCGCCAAGAAGGCGATGGTCCGCGTTCCGCTGAAGGACGGTCGCACGCTGCATCATGATGGCAATGGCCATTTCGGTGCGGGCCGCGTGACGGTGCGTTCGGCCCCGCAGGGGACCGGCATCATCGCCGGTGGTCCGATGCGCGCCATCTTCGAATCGCTCGGCGTTGCCGACGTGGTGACGAAGTCGGTCGGTACGTCGAATCCGTACAACATGATCCGGGCCACCTTCGAAGCCCTTGGCGAGCAGACCTCGCCCAAGGCGGTGGCGCAGCGTCGTGGCAAGAAGATCGCCGACCTGCTGGGTCGCGGTCACGGTGCCACCCAGCAGACTGCCGAGGCGGAAGCCGCGGCCGTCGTGGAGTAAGCGACCATGGCTACCATTAAGATCAAGCAGACCGGTTCGCCGATCCGCCGCACCAAGGACCAGCGCGCGACCCTCGTCGGCCTGGGCCTGAACAAGATGCACAAGGTTGCCGAGCTTCAGGATACCCCTGAAGTCCGCGGCATGATCCGCAAGGTGCAGCACATGGTTCAGGTGGTCGAGGGTTAAGCCCTTTCCCATCGGAACAAGCGAATTGGGGCCGTGGTCATCCTGGGGTGACCACGGCCTCTTTTCGTTGGGCATAAGCGCGCTGGCGGGGCCGCGATCGTCATAACTCGTTCGTGGTGCACGAGGGCAGGGGTGGTTTGCCGGGAGCGAGGGGGGCTCCTACGGCGCTTCGATCCGTGGGATGTACGATGCCCAGGGCCAATCGCCATTCATGCTACCTCTCCCCTGGACAGGGAAGAGGGTTGGCGGAGCTTGCCAGCCTGCTGGCTAACGCAGCTTAGGCGAGCGAGGGGTTGAGCGAGCCATAGGCTCGCGCGCGCTCACGCTTTCCACTCACCCAGCTCCGACCAAGCCCTTGCTTCTGCAAAGGCCGAGTCTGCGCAACCCTCTCCCCTCTATGAGGGGCGAGGGAAAAGATGGGCATATCTGAATGTAGATCCGGCCTTAGGCCCGCTCGGGCGTTGGCCGGCGGGGCTCGATATCTTCGCGTGCCGCAATCACCTCGCATCCACGCCGACGCCGATCCGCGTCGGCCAAGAGCCTCGGATCAAAGGCGCTCCGCTATTTGCGGAGACCCAGTATCCGCCCCAGATGGCGGAATTTGCGCTGGACCAGCCATTGCGCCTGATAGGTCGCCTGCGACACCTTGCCCAGGCTATCGGTGGCGTCGACGATCGGCTTGGTCTGGAAGCGATAATAGTTCTTGCTCAGCGCCTGATGCTGCTGGAGCCGTTCGTAGATCGAATATTGCAGCCCGATCTCGTCATTGGTGCGCACGCGCCGGTGCGGATGCTGGCCGAACAGCGGCAGGATCGCGCGGGTGTAGCAGATCGGGCCCGTGGTCTGGAGCGTGCCGGGCGCGCCGATGCCCAGGCGCCAGGGGCTGTAATGATCGATATTGGCGAGCGTCCGGTTGATGACCGCTTCGAGGAAGGGATGCTTCGGCTCGGCGATGATATGCCACTGCTGTAGCTCGCCCTCGGGCATTTCGGGGAAGCGGACGGTGTCGTTCCCCCAATTCTCGTAACGTTCGCCCGGACGGTTCGCCCAATGCGAGGTCACGAACGAATCGTCGGGCCGCAACGTCTCTTCGAGCGGACGCGTCGTCGTGCTCTTGATGTCGAGATAGACCCCGCCGCGCGCATACATCAGCAGATAGCGGAACAGATCGGCCCGCGCCGCACCGTACTCCGGCCTGATCCTGTCGTAGCTGGCTTGGACCTTCGCGCCATATTCGTCGCGGATGAAGTCGGCGATATCGGCATCGTCGTAAAGATGATGCGAAAAGCTCGGATTCTGCGTCTTGAGATGCTCGACATTGGCCAGCAGGTCATCGGACAGATCCTTCGTCCGATAGGTCTGGTGGATCAATCGAGGAATCCGGGCGGCGGGCGTCGAATTCATCGGTCGACCTCATTCGTCGTTGAAAACTGGGAATCATGTGTAGCACGTCGGCAGATGAGGCAAGGCGTTTACGCATAGGGTTCCGGGACGATTTGCGTCATTGACCGAGGTAGAGGGGGCTGCGACAATCGTCGATCCTCGTGGCGCGGCTGTTCGCGACGAAAGGGCGTGACTCCGCTGCCCAACGCTGCTAGGCGCCCGCACTTCCCATCCATGCGCGAAACAAGCGAAAGCGAGTGCAAATCATGAAGCTGAACCAACTTTCCGACAACCAGGGTGCCCGCAAGTCCAAGATCCGCGTCGGTCGCGGTATCGGTTCGGGCAAGGGCAAGACCGGTGGTCGCGGCGTCAAGGGCCAGAAGAGCCGTGAGGGCGTGTCCATCGCGGGCTTCGAGGGCGGTCAGATGCCGCTCCACATGCGTCTGCCGAAGCGCGGCTTCAACAACATCTTCGCCAAGGACTATGCCGAGGTGAACCTGGGCGCGATCCAGAAGGCGATCGACTCGGGCAAGTTGAAGACCGACGGCACGATCGACCACGCCGCGCTGAAGGCCGCTGGCCTGGCCCGTGGCGGCAAGGACGGCGTCCGTCTGCTCGCCAAGGGTGAACTGACCGCCAAGCTGTCGTTCGTCGTGCAGGGCGTGTCGGCCTCGGCGCGCGCGGCGGTCGAGAAGGTCGGTGGTTCGGTCGACGTGCCGCACATCGTGCCCGCCGCCGAGAAGGCCGCTGCGAAGAAGGGCAAGACCCGCGCCGCGAAGCTCGCCGCCAAGGCCTGAATCGGATAAGATCCGCCGCTGTCGGATGGCGCGAGGCCACCATGACAGCGGCGGATTTTTTCATCCGGATTAGACAAGCGCGTCTTCGCGCCTATATGAGCGGCGGGGCGGTTCAAAACGCATCCCGCCGTTTTTCGTTTCCAGGATAACGCAACAGCTATGGCATCCGCAGCCGACCAGATGGCGCAAAGCATCAGCCTGGCGAAATTCGCCAAGGCCACCGACCTCAAGAAGCGGCTGTGGTTCACCATCGGCGCGCTGATCGTCTTCCGCCTGCTCAGCTATGTTCCGCTGCCGGGCGTCGACCCGACCGCGCTGGGCCTGTTGAGCCAGAAGACCACGGGCGGCGTGCTCGACTTCTTCAACACCTTCTCGGGCGGTTCGCTCAGCCGCATGTCGCTGATCGCGCTGGGCGTGATGCCGTACATCACGGCGTCGATCGTCGTGCAGCTCGCGACCTCGCTGAGCCCGCAGCTTGCCGCCATCAAGAAGGAAGGCGAGAGCGGCCGCAAGAAGCTGAACCAATATACCCGCTACGGCACGGTGCTGCTGACCGCGATCCAGGGCTATTTCATCGCCGTCGGCCTTGAGACGCTGGGCGCCAGCCAGGGCATCCAGGCGGTGATCGAGCCGGGCATGACCTTCCGCATCGCGGCGGTCATCTCGCTGATCGGCGGTACGATGTTCCTGATGTGGCTGGGCGAGCAGATCACCAGCCGGGGTATCGGCAACGGCGTGTCGCTGATCATCATGGCGGGCATCGTCGCGCATCTGCCGACCACGCTGGTTAACCTGCTGGAAGGCGGTCGTACCGGCAGCATCGATCCGGTCCGCCTGATCGGCATCATCGTCGCGGTCGTCGTCCTCGTCCTGTTCATCTGCTTCATGGAGCGCGCGCAGCGCCGCATCCTGATCCAGTATCCCAAGCGCGCCACGCAGCGCGGGATGCAGGCCGACCGCAGCCACCTGCCGCTCAAGATCAACACCGCAGGCGTGATCCCTCCGATCTTCGCCTCGTCGCTGCTGCTGATGCCGCTGACCATTTCGCAGTTCGCCGGGCAGCGTGTCGCGGGCGAGAGCCGCTGGGGCGACTTCATCATCAGCCTGAACCCAGTATCTGCAGCACGGCTCGCCGGTTTACATGCTGCTGTACGGCGCGGGCATCATCTTCTTCTCGTTCTTCTACACCGCGGTCGTCTTCAACCCGGAAGAGACGGCGGACAACCTCAAGCGCTATGGCGGCTTCATTCCCGGCATCCGTCCGGGCAAGAACACCGAGACTTATCTGGATTATGTGCTGACCCGCATCACGGTGATCGGCGCGGCGTACCTGACGATCATCTGTCTGCTGCCCGAATATCTGGTCTCGGCGCTCCAGATTCCCTTCTATCTGGGCGGCACCAGCCTGCTGATCGTCGTCAACGTGACGATGGACACGGTGACGCAGATTCAAAGCCACTTGCTCGCGCATCAATATGGCGATCTGATCAAGAAGGCGAAGCTGAAAGGCGGTCGTCTGCGCTGATCGCGCGGACGGTACAGGGAATACAGGGGAGAGTGACGTGGGCGTGAACATCATCCTGCTGGGTCCGCCGGGGGCGGGCAAGGGAACCCAGGCGCAGCGGCTGGTGGCCAATCGCGGCATGGTGCAGTTGTCGACCGGCGACATGCTGCGCGCGGCGGTCAAGGCGGGCACCCCCGTCGGGCTCCAGGCCAAGGCGGTGATGGATGCGGGCGAACTGGTGTCGGACGCGATCGTCTCGGCGCTGATCGGTGAGCGACTGGATGCTGCCGAGGCGGAAGGTGGCGCGATCTTCGACGGCTATCCCCGGACCGAGGCGCAGGCCGAGGCGCTGGACGTGCTGCTGGCCGAGCGTGGCAAGACGCTGGACCATGTCATTGAACTGGCGGTGGACGAGGATGCGCTGGTCGAGCGGATCACCGGGCGCTTCACCTGTGCGTCGTGCGGCGCCGGCTATCACGACAGCTTCAAGCCGACCCAGGTCGCGGGCGTCTGCGACGTATGTGGCTCGACCGAGTTCAAGCGTCGTCCCGATGACAATGCCGAAACGGTGCGCACCCGCATGGCCGAGTACCGCGCCAAGACGGCCCCGATCCTGCCGGTCTATGAGGCGCGCGGGATCGTCAGCCGTGTCGACGGCATGGCCGCGATGGATGCGGTCGGCGCGGAGATCGATGCGATCCTCGATCGCTGATTCACACCCGAGCGTTTGAAGAGGGGCGTTTCCGAAAGGGAGCGCCCCTTTTTTATTTCCGTGTTGGCGCGGAGCCGTAAGCAAAGCCCCTCCTCCCGGCAGGGGGGAGGGGTTGGGGGTGGGGGCTGGGCCACGGGCGCTGGTCTCGGTGAGACTCCTTGCCCTCCCCCATCCCCTCCCGCCTGCGGGAGGGGAGCGGCCAGAGGTGACTTTGGTTTTCTTGCCGCTGGCCGATGCCTTGGTGAGAGCGAGGCCACGCCCTCGGTCAGGGCATCGCAGTGTGCGAAGCCCCTCCCCGGCAGGGGAGGGGTTTGGAGTAGGGGCCTCGCCCCAAGCCGTGATCCCCGTCGGATTTCCCCCGCGTGCGGCGAACCAAATCACCTTACCCCCTCGTGCTCGGCAAGTTCCGGCCCTAAACCCCCGGCATGACCGCGCTGATCGCCGACTATTACCGCCACCTGACCGTCGACCTGCGCCGGTCCGATCACACGGTGCGCGCCTATGTCGCCACCGCCGAGCGGCTATGCCGATTCCTCTCCGAGCATTGGGGCGAGGCGATCGATGGCGCGACGCTCGCGCGGATCACCGCCGCCGATCTGCGGGCCTATCTCGCCAGACGGCGGGGCGAGGGGCTGACCGCCGCCTCCACAGCGCGCGAATTGTCGGCGGTGCGGACCTTCCTCCATTGGACCGGAACCGAGCCGCCCGCGCTGAAAGGCCCCCGCCGCAAGCGCAGCATCCCGCGCCCGCAAGCGCCCGCCGACATCATCGCCCTGTCGGAGGATGTCTGCGAAAACGCCGCCGAACCCTGGATCGCGGCGCGCGACTGGGCGGTGCTGTTGCTGCTCTACGGCGCGGGGTTGCGGATCGGGGAGGCGATGATGCTGCCGGCCGCGATCCTGCCGCTCGGCGAGACGATCCGCGTGACCGGCAAGCGCGACAAGACGCGGATCGTGCCGCTGCTGCCCGAATTGCGCGAGGCGATCGAGCGCTATGCCGCGCTGGTGCCCTTCGCCCTCGAGCCGGACGAGCCGCTGTTTCGCGGGGCCAAGGGCGGGCCGCTGTCGCCCGCGATCATCCGGCGCTCGGTACAGGGCGCGCGCGATCGGCTGGGGCTGGGCGCGCGGACGACGCCCCATGCCTTGCGCCACAGCTTCGCGACGCATCTGCTGGGGCGCGGAGCCGATCTTCGCCAGCTTCAGGAATTGCTGGGCCATGCCAGCCTGAGTTCGACCCAAATCTATACGGCGGTGGATGCGGCGCATCTGCTCGACGTCTATCGCACCGCGCATCCCCGCGCCTGAGCATCAGCTTTTGCGCGACGGCTTCCAGGTGATGACCCGCCAGAGATAGCCGATCACGATCGCCACCGTCATCACCACCGCCGCCGGACCGACATAGCGGTTGATCGCCTCGAAATTCTCGCCCAGCCACAGTCCGGCATAGGCCAGGATCACGTTCCAGATCGTGCTGCCCGCAAAGGTCCAGAGCAGGAATTTGCCCAGCGGCATCCGCGTGATCCCGGCGGGCAGCGAGATCAGGGTGCGAAAGGCGGGCATGAAGCGGAAGACGAACACCACCCAGCCGCCATGCCGGACGAAGAACCGGTGCAGCCGCTCGACATCGCGCCACTCCATGGTCAGCCAGCGGCCATGCTTGTCGATGAAGGGCCGGAACCGCTCGTAACCGATATAGCGACCGACCGCGTACCAGGCATAATTGCCCGCCGTCGTGCCCGCCGTGCCCCATAGGATCAGCGGGATCATCTCCATCTGCCCGCGCGCCACCGCCATGCCGCCCAGGCCCATGATGACCTCCGACGGGATAGGGGGTACGACATTTTCCAGCGCCATCAGCAGGAAGATGCCGAAATAGCCGCCCCAGGCGATCAGGTTGAGGATGAAATCGGTCATGCGTGCAGGGATGTACCGATGAGGGCAGGGGCGGTTCCCATAGACGCAATCGACCTCCGATCGCCATGGCCTCCTTCGCTCCTTCTGGGTCCGATCGACATTCAGATATGCCCGTCTTTTCCCTCGCCCATCGTAGAGGCGAGGGTGGAATGCCTCGACCGAGTCCCGATCCCGCCTGCGATTGCCCTTGCCAATCGAAGCGGTGAAGTCGTAGGATTACGCCTATAAAAGACAGATTTCATGGAGAAGGAGCGCCGCCATGGTGCCAGTCGGAGCATCCCCTGGGCATGAGGAACGATAGGCATGGCCATTCCCGCCGATCTGCCGGTCGATACGCTGACCGCTTCCCCTCCACGCCCTGCGGATTCCGGTGAGGGGACCGCATCGCGGCGCTATCTGCCCGCGCTGATCATCACCGTCAGCCTGTTTTTCCTGTGGGGCATGGCCAACAATCTGAACGACATTCTGATCGCGCAGTTTCGCAAGGCCTTCACCCTCAGCGACTTCGGGACCAGTTTCGTCCAGCAGGTCTTCTATCTCGGCTATTTCCTGCTCGCGGTGCCCGCGTCGCTGGTGATGCGGCGCTATGGGTATAAGGCGGCGATCGTGCTGGGGCTGACGCTCTACGGCACCGGCGCGCTGCTTTTCTATCCGGCTGCTGCGGCCAGCCTGTACCAACTGTTCCTGCTCGGCCTGTTCGTCATCGCGGCGGGACTGGCGTTCCTGGAAACCTCGGCCAACCCGTTGATGGGCGAGCTGGGCGATCCGGCGGGCGCGACCCGCCGGCTCAACTGGGCGCAGGCGGCCAATCCGCTGGGCGCGATCACCGGCGTGCTGATCGGGCGCTTCTTCATCCTGTCGGGTATCGAGCATGACGAGGCCGCGCTGGCGACGATGGACGCCGCCGCCCGCACCGCCTTTTACAAGGCCGAGGTGCAGGCGATCGCGCCGCCCTATGTCGCGATCGCGATCGTCGTGTTGCTCTTCGCGCTGGCGACGGCGTTCGTCCGCTTCCCCGCCGGGGCTCCGGCGCGGGCGGGCGACGCCAGTGGCGGTGGGCGATTCGTCGATGTCTTCCGCCGTCCCCGGCTGCTCGGCGCGGTCGTCGCGCAATTCTTCTATGTCGGTGCGCAGGTCGGGGTGTGGAGCTACACCATCCGCTATGCGCAGGCCAATGCAGGGCTGGGCGAGCGGGGCGGGGCCGATGCGCTGTTCGTCTCGCTGGTCCTGTTCGCGGCGGGGCGCTTTCTGGGCAGCGCGCTGATGGCGAGGCTGGAGCCGGTCAGGCTGCTGACCGTCTTCGCGACTGCGTCGATCGTGCTGACCGCCATGGCCGTTTTGCTGGGCGGCTGGCCGGGGCTGATCGCGCTGGTCGCGGCCAGCTTCTTCATGTCGATCCAGTTCCCGACGATCTTCGCGCTGGGGATCGAGGGGCTGGGGCCGCTGCGCCGTGCGGGCGCGTCGTTGATCGTCATGGCGATCATCGGCGGTGCGGGGCTGACCGCGCTGATGGGTCTGGTGTCCGACCGTGCGGGGATCACCGCCGCGATGCTGGTTCCGACCGTCAGCTTCGCGGTCGTCACGGCCTTCGCCATATTGATAAAGCGTCACAAGGAGATGAAGTGATGGGCCGTTTGCAGGCCAGGCGTGCGATCGTGACCGGCGCGGGCCAGGGTATCGGCCGCGCTGCCGCCGAACTGTTCGCCGCCGAGGGGGCGCAGGTGATCGCGGTGGATCGCAACGCCGACGCGCTGGCGACGCTGAAAGGTTGCGAGACCGAGACGCTCGATCTGCTCGACCCGGCGGCGATCGCCGCGTTCGGTGAGCGGACGGGGGCGGTGGACGTGCTGTTCAACTGTGCGGGCTATGTCGATGCGGGCGACCTGCTGGCGACGCAGGACGCCGGGTATCGGCTGTCCTTCGACCTGAACGTCCATGCGATCACCCATATGCTCCAGGCCTTCCTGCCCGCGATGATCGCGCGGGGCGGCGGGGCGATCGTCAATATGGCGTCGGTCGCGGGCGCGGTGATCGGCGTGGGCAACCGCTATGCCTATTGCGCGTCCAAGGGCGCGGTGGCGGGGATCACGCGCTCGGTCGCGCTCGACTATGTCGGCAAGGGGATACGCTGCAACGCGATCTGCCCCGGCACCGTCCAGTCGCCGAGCCTGGACGAGCGTCTGGCCGCGACCGGCGATGCGGAGGCGGCCCGCGCTGCCTTTATCGCGCGTCAGCCGATGGGGCGGCTGGGCCGGGCGGAGGAGATCGCCGCGCTGGCGCTCTATCTCGCCTCGGACGAGAGCGCCTATACCACCGGGCAAATGCACGTCATCGACGGCGGATGGACGATGGCGTGAGCCAGCATCGCCCTCCCTTTGTCGACGCGCATTTCCACCTGTGGGATCATGGTGTGCTGCGCTATCCCTGGCTGGACGATGCGGCCACCGCCGCGATCGCCGGGGATTATCGGATCGCCGATTACCGGGCGGAGCTTTCCGCGTGGAACCTGGTCGGCGCTGTGCATGTCGATGCGGGCGCGCATCCCGATCAGGGCGCGGACGAGACCGTCTGGCTGAATCGCGTCGCCGATGCGGACGGACTGCCGAGCGGCATCGTCGCGCGGGTCGAACTGGACCGTCCGGCGGTCGAGCCGCAACTGGCATGGCAGGCGGCGCATCCTCGCGTGAAGGGCATCCGTCACCTCATCAACTGGCACCCGACCGATGCGGCGCGCCGGGCCTATGATCGCGACCTGACCCGCGATCCACGCTGGCGGGACGGCTATGCGCTGCTCGGGCGCTACGGCCTCAGCTACGACTTTCACGGCTTTCCGGCGCAACTTGCGGGGCTGGCGGAGGTGGCGGTTCGGCATCCGGAGGTGCCGGTCATCCTCAACCATCTCGCGCTGCCGATCCCGGCGGACGGGCTGGAGGAATGGCGCGCCGGGCTGAACGCCTTCGCCGCCATGCCGCATGCCGCGATCAAGCTGTCGGGGGCGGGCTTTATCGGGCCGCGTTTCGATCCCGCCGGTTTCGCCGACATCATTGCGGAGGTGATCGACCGGTTCGGCCCCTCCCGCGTGATGGTCGCGACCAACTTCCCGACCGACCGGCTGGCCGCCGATCTCGAACGGACGCTTAGCGCCTATGAGACGCTGCTGGCGGGCTTTTCGGAGGATGAGCGGCGCGACCTGTGGGGCCGCAACGCCAACCGGATCTATCGACTGGACCTGGACCTATGACCGATATTCCCCGCCGCCCGGTGGGTCGGACCGGTTGCCGGCTTCCCGAACTGGGCTTCGGCGCGGCGGCGATGGGCAATCTCTACGCCGCGATGAGCGATACGCAGGCCGCCGCCACGCTGGCGGCGGCGCTGGACGCCGGCTTCCGCTATTTCGACACCGCGCCGCATTATGGCCGGGGGTTGAGCGAACGGCGGCTGGGCGACGCGCTGCGCGGGCGGGGCGACGTGATCGTCTCGACCAAGGTCGGGCGGCTGATGGACCCGGATGCGGGCATCACCGACGATCGCGAGCGCGACGGCTTCCACACCGCCATGCCCTTCCGCATGCGCTACGACTATACGCATGACGGCATCATGCGCAGCCATGAGCACAGCCTTCAGCGGCTGGGGCTGGCCAGGGTCGATCTCGCCTTCATCCACGATATCGGCCGCGTCACGCATGGCGAGGCGGATGCGCGATATCGCGAGCAACTGATCGCGGGCGGTGGCCTCAAGGCGCTGGAGCGGCTCCGCGACGAGGGCGCGATCGCCGGGTTCGGGCTGGGGGTGAACGAGGTCGAGGTCTGTCTGGAGCTGATGGAGGTGGCGCGGTTCGACGTCATCCTGCTCGCCGGGCGCTATACGCTGCTGGAGCAGGGGGCGCTCGACGCGCTGTTCCCGGCCTGCGCGGAGGCGGATACCGCCATCGTCGTCGGCGGGCCCTATAACAGCGGCATCCTCGCGACGGGCAGCGAGGCCGCCGCCCGCTACAACTACGCCCCCGCGCCCGCCGCCGTGCTGGACAAGGTCCGCGCGCTGGAAAAGGTCGCGGGGCGGCACCATGTCTCGCTTCCCGCCGCCGCGCTCGCCTTCGTCCTGGCGCATCCCCAGGTCGCGAGCGTCATTCCGGGCATCGCCGATCCGCAACAAGTGGCCGATACCATGCGTCTTTATGCTGAACCCATTCCGTCCGCCTTCTGGGCGGAGCTGCGGGACGAAGGGCTCGTCCGCCCCGATGCGCCCGTTCCGGGGGACGCGGCATGAGCGTCGCGGCGATCCGCCTGACCCCGACGGACAATGTCGCGGTCTGCTGTCGCACGGTCGAGCCGGGCGAGCATATCGTCGTGGACGGCCATGAACTCGTCATCGGCGAGCGCGTGGCGCTGGGCCACAAGCTGGCGGTCGTGCCGCTGGCGGCGGGGGACAAGGTCATCAAATACGGCATGCCCATCGGATCGATGACGCAGGACGCGCCCGCCGGGGGCTGGGTCCACATGCACAATATGCAAAGCGATTATATTCCCGCGCATCTGCGCGACGCGCACGGAGATCACGCATGACGCTGGGCATGACTGGACGGACTTGGCAGGCCTGGGCACGTCCCGATGGCCGCAAGGGTATTCGCGACGCGATCGTCGTCGTCTATCTGGTCGAGTGTGCGCATCATGTCGCGCGACGGATCGTCGACCGCATGGACGACCCGCGCGTGCAGTTGATCGGCTTTCCCGGCTGCTACCCCAATGACTATGCGCTGGCGATGATGAAGGCGCTGACGACGCATCCCAATGTCGGTGGCGTCGTCCTGTTGTCGCTGGGCTGCGAGAGCTTCAACCGCGAGGCGCTGGCCGCCAATGCGCGCGAGCAGGGGCGTCCGGTCGAGACGATCGTCATCCAGCAGTCGGGCGGCACGCGCGGCGCGATGGAGGCGGGGATCGCGGCGGTCGAGCGGGTCCGCGCGGCGGCGGATGCGCAGGCCGTGCGGGTGCCGATGACCATGTCCGAACTGGTGATCGGCACCATCTGCGGCGGATCGGACGGGACCAGCGGCATCACCGGCAACCCGGCGGTCGGCCGCGCCTTCGACACGCTGTACGATGCGGGCGCGATCTGCATCTTTGAAGAAACCGGCGAGATGATCGGGTGCGAGGGCCATATGGCCGAGCGTGCCGCGACGCCGGAGGTGGCCGACGCGTTGATCGCCTCGGTCGCGCAGGCCGAACGCTATTACCGGGCAATGGGCTATGGCAGCTTCGCGCCGGGCAATGCCGAAGGCGGCCTGTCGAGCCAGGAGGAGAAGTCGGCGGGCGCCTATGCCAAGTCGGGCAGCCGTCCGATCACCGGCGTCATCCTGCCCGCCGAACAGGCGCCGGGGCCGGGGCTGTATCTGCTCGACGTGGTGCCTGCGGGCGACCCGAAGTTCGGCTTCCCCAATATCGTCGACAATGCCGAGATCGGCGAGTTGATCGCGTGCGGAGCGCATATCAACCTGTTCGTGACCGGGCGCGGCTCGGTGGTCGGCTCGGCCATCTCGCCGGTCATCAAGATCGCGGCCAACCCGGAAATGTACGCGCGCATGGAAGGCGACATGGACGTCAATGCCGGTCGCATCCTCTATGGCGAGGCGACGCTGGACGAAGTGGGGGCGGAGATCGTCGACCTGATCGTCGCGGTGTCGGCGGGCGCGGAAACCAAGTCTGAAGCGCTGGGGCATCAGGAGTTCGTCCTGACCTACAAGGCGGCGGGGGCCAAGGGGCCCGCCTGTCTGCCGCGCGCGGCGTGAGGAGGGACTTTCGACGCCCGTTCGCACTGAGCGAAGTCGAAGTGCACGCCCCCGACCTTAGAGCACGGGAATCCCTTGGCCTTCGACTTCGCTCAGGCTGAACGGAGGTAGGGAAGTTCAGGCCCGCTCCACCAGCATCCGCAACTCCGGCATCGCCACCTTCTCCCCCGTCGCATCGACCCAGCGGATGAACGCGCCCACCCGCTTGTCGATCTTCGCCGCATGTCCGGAAAAGATATCCGACAGCCGGTGGTCGAGGAACGGATTGGCGAAGCGCTCCAGCGTCGTCGCGGCATAATCGCGCGCCTCCTCGGCCAGCCCATGCGCGGCGAAACCGGGGATGACCTCCTGCACCATCACCCGCTCCAGCGCCGCCCGCGTCTCGCCATCGGCCAGCGCCGCGCGGACCGTCTGGTCCGCCGCGCCGCTCCGTGCATGCCAGCGCGCCGCCAGCCAGCTATGGCCGAGATTGAGGATATGCAGCTTCAGCCGCTCATATCGCTCCAGATCGTCGGTCAGGACGATGTCGGGATGGGTGAAGGGCAGGACCAGCCCCGGCTGCCGCTCGACCGCCCAGAGCGCATAGGGTTCGGCGACCGCCCCGGCAGGGGAGAGCGGTTCGCTGACGATCCGGTCGACCAGCGTGTTGGCCCAGACGCAGGCCCGCTCCAGCCAGTCGAGATAGGTAGGGTCGCGCCCCTGTTCGCGCGCGAGCCCCGTGACGACGCCCTTCAGCGCGTCGCCGTTGCGCGCGACCAACTCGCACGGCAGCATGGTTACGGGCGCATCACCCGCCCGCCACCGGCGATGGAGCAATTCGGTCAGCATCCCGACGAAGTTCACCGGAACCTCACCTTCGTCCGGGGCGATGCGATCGCTGTCGGGCACCTGATAGCCGCTATCGCCGGAGTTGGAGACGATATGCGTCGCCTCTTCCACGGCCAGCCGGGTCAGCCGATCCCATTGCGCGGCGGCGCTCAACCCCTCGCGCACGCTGCGGATCGTGACGGTCCGCTCAAAGGGAGTGCCCTCGCGCAAGCCGCGCAGGATGACCGGGAAACCCGCCGGATCGGCAAATCCCGCCAGCCTCTTCGCCCGCTCCGGGTCGCGGGTGGTCTGGACGATGACGATCGGCGGCACCGCCTGTCCCCCGGCGCGCGCTTCCTCGGCGAAGAAGTCGACATGCGCCTGGAGGAAGCGGCTGGTCCCGAATTGCAGGATGCAGGAGTTGGGCGGGGCCACGTCGGTCATTGTTCGTCCAGCGAATAGATGCGCTCCATCGCCACCCATTTCTCGCCCGGTGCGGCATGGGGCAGGGGCTTTTGGAAGCGGTCCATCGCCGCTTCCCAGCGCGCATCGGTGGCGGCCAGTTCGGCGGGGATGGCGCGGGGCCAGTCGTCCGCGACCTCGGCGATCATGAACAGCCGGTCGCCGGTGCGCCAGATCTCCATCGCCAGGAACCCCTTGGCCCGGATCGCCGCCGTCACCTCGGGCCAGGCGCGTCCGGCGGCATGGGCATGTTCATATTCCGCGATCAGTTCGGCATCCGCGACCAGATCGAGCGCGAAACACAGGCGTCGGGCCATAACGGGCCTCCTCTCTTCTCTCATGTCGCCCCCGGATGCGTACCATCGGTCGTCCCGAGAGCAATTCTTGCCAGACTAGCCATCCTGCACTAGCGCTTCAATGGCATATGTGAGAGCATGGTCGCATATAGGAATGTGGAAGAGGGTGAAATGAAGGCTCTGGTCTGTGTGCGGCCGAACGAAATCCGCGTGGAGGATCGCCCCGCGCCGGTGCGGAGTGAGGGCGAGGTGCTGCTGCGGATGCGTCGGGCGGGGATTTGCGGCACCGACTATCATATCTATGGCGGCAAGCACCCCTTCCTCGAATATCCTCGGCTGATCGGACACGAACTGGCGGGTGAGGTGGCCGAGGTGCCATCGGGCTCGCGCTTCGCGGTCGGGCAGGTGGTGACGATCAATCCCTATATCGCCTGCGGCACCTGTCGCGCCTGTCGCCGGGGCAAGCCCAATTGCTGCGCGCGGATCAGCGTGCTGGGCGTCCATGCCGATGGCGGCATGTGCGAGATGCTGTCGGCGCCCGAAAGCGCGGTGATCGATGCGGAGGGCCTGTCGCTCGACCAGGCGGCGATGGTCGAGTTTCTGGCGATCGGCGCGCATGCCGTGCGGCGATCGATGCTGACGGCGGGCGAGGAGGTGATCGTCATCGGCGCGGGGCCGATCGGGATCGCGGTCGCCCTGTTCGCGCGGATCGCGGGGGCGGGGCGGATCGTGCTGGTCGATACCCGCGCACCGCGCCTGGCCTATGCGCGCGAGCATCTGGGCTTTGCCGAGGGGGTGGTCGCCGATGTCGACATGGCCGCGCGGCTGGCGGCGATGACGAATGGCGAGATGTTCGACCATGTCTTCGACGCGACGGGCAATATCCATGCAATGCGCGACGGGCTGAACTGGCTGGCGCATGGCGGCAGCTTCACGCTGGTGGGCGTGTGCAAGGACGATCTGGTCTTTCCTGATCCCGAATTCCACAAGCGCGAGACGACGCTGATCGGCAGCCGCAACGCGCTGTCGGTCGATTTTGACCATGTCATCGCCAGCATCCGCAGCGGCGCGATCCCGACCGATGCGATCCGCACCCATGCGCTGACGCTGGACGAGGCGCCCCGCCGCCTGCCCGAACTGATCGCGGAGGCGGATTCGGTGCTGAAGGCGATCGTCACCATCGCCTGATCCCCATGCCCTATTGCCCGCCATCCGGCGTCGTCCTAATCCGATGACGATGGAAGGGGATGGCATGACGGGTGAGGGCGGCAAGACGGTCGAGGGGCGTGTCCGCAAGGGCAGCTATGCCGCGCCCGCGCTGGACAAGGCGTTTCTCATCATCGAACTGCTCGCCAGCCATCCGCAGGGCATGCTGGTCAGCGAGATGGCGACCGCGCTGGGCCGCTCGCTGGGCGAGTTGTTCCGCATCGTCGTGGTGATGGAAGAGGCGCGCTATCTGGAAAAGTCGCCGATCGACGATCGGTACCGGGTGACGTACAAATTCCTCGACATAGCCTATCGCGCCACGCCCGCGCGCCAGTTGACCGCCGCCGCGCTGCCCGAGATGCAGTCGCTGGCGCTGACGGTCGGGCAGTCCTGTCACCTGGTGGTGATCGAGGGCGGTGCGGGGCTGGTCATCGCGCGCGAGGAGAATCCGGGGACGCGGGGCTTCGCGCTGCGCATGGGCGCGTCGATCGATATCGTCACCAGCTGCTCGGGCAAGGTGCTGCTCGCCTTCGCGCCGCGCGCGCAGTTCGGGCGGATCGTCGACCGGGTCGAACTGGCACAGGGCAGGCCGATCGGGCGGACCCGCCTGATCGAGGATCTGGAGCGGGTGCGGGCGCAGGGCTATGAACTGCGCGAAAGCCCGATCACGCGCGGCGTCACCGATATCAGCTATCCGGTGTTCGGGTTCGGCGGCGACTGCATGGCGGCGCTGACCATCCCGTTCCTGGAGACGATCGACGGCTCGCAATCGGTGACGATCGAGGAGGCGCGGCGCATCCTGGCCGAGACCACCGCCCGCATTTCGCAGCAACTGGGCTATCGCCCCGATGACGGGGCGGCGGGTTAATAGACATCGCGGGCGTAGCGGCTCGTCGCCGCCATATCCTCCAGCATGTCGTCGCCCAGGATATCGGTCAGCACGCGGTGCACATCGCCCGCCATGCCCTTCAGGCTGCCGCAGACATAGAGGGCGGCGCCCGCCGCCACCGCGTCGCGGAGCACATCCGCCGCGTCCGCCAGCGCGTCCTGCACATAGCGCGGACCATGGCCCAGGCGCGACCAGGCGGTGGTCATGCCCGACAGCACCCCGGCATCGAGCAGCGCCCGGCGTTCCTCGCGGTGATAATCGTCATGTTCGGGATGCCGCTCCCCCCAGAACAGCAGGACGGGTCCGCCACCGCTCGCCGCGCGTCCGCGCAGATGGGCGAGCAGGCCCGCCAGGCCCGTGCCGTTGCCGATCAGCACCATCGGCGTGGCCGGATTGGCGGGCGAGTGGAACGCCGCATTGGCATGGACCCGCGCCCGCACCACCGAGCCCAGCGGCGCGCCATGGCATAGCCAGCCCGATCCCAGCCCCGGCAGGCCATCCTCCGCCTCCGCCAGCCGGACGATCAGCTCGGCGCGGCCCGCAACCGGGATCGAGGCGATCGAATATTCGCGGTGGGCGAGGGGACGCAGCGCGGTGGAGTCGAAACCGGGCCCCGCCTCCGCAGGCAGGATGCTGTCCATCAGCCGCTCGCGCAATTCGGGCGTATCGGCCAGCCCGGTGGCCGACAGAAAGGCATCGACCCGGCGGGGGTCTTGGCGGGGCAGGATTTCCAATATGTCGCCCGCCGCCCAGTCGGCGGGCCCCGCCAGCGGTTCCAGCGCGATATGCCATGTCTCGCCGCCGCTGCTGCCCGGATTGAGCAGGCGCCGCTCGACCAGCCGCCAGTCGGCCATGGCGGCGGGGGCCCAATCGGGCTGGTCTGTGCGCGCGCCGAGCCCGGCCAGTTGCTGCTGCCACAGGCGCTGCGCATCGGCATCCTCGCCATCCTGCTCGATCGCGTCGAACAGCCGCTGCGCGCCGCCGCTGTGCAGCCACTGGTCGATCCGGTGCCCGAAGGCGCAGAAGTCGGGATATTCCCGGTCGCCCAGCGCCAATACGGCATAGGAGAGGTGCGACAGGTCGGCGGGCGTCTGTGCCATGGTCCGGGCAAAGCCGCGCGCGGCGTCGGGCGGCTCCCCCTCGCCATAGGTGCTGGCGACGACGAACAGCCGGTCGACCCGTGCCAGTTGCTCGGCGGTCAGCGAGGCGATGGGCAGCGCGGCGGCGCCGGGCAGTGCCTGTGCGGTCAGCCGGGCGATCCGCTCGGCGGAGCCCGTCTGGCTCGCATAGGCGACCAGGGTGGCCGCCGCCTCTGTCGGGACCGGAGCCGTATCGGTGAGGACCGCGCCCAGGGCCGCTTTCCGCCGCCGCCGTGCGAAATAGAGAAGGAAGCCGGTGATGGTGAACAGCGGCATGGTCAGGCTGGCCAGCGTCATGGCGATCCGCCCGACCAGACCAAAATAGGCGCCGCGATGGATTTCATAGACGCTGGTGACGATATCATCACCCAAGGGACGCTTCGCATAGGGCTGGTTGGAGGTGACGCGCCCGGTCACGCTGTCGATGCTGACTTCGTCGGAGACGCGGTCGTGCCGCCCTTCGGCCAGCTTGCCCCGGAACTGGACCACGCCGTCGCGAACCGAGGCGGTGACGCGCTCATAGGGATGATGGCCGGTCGCCTGATCGAAACGCTGCCAGATGGTCGCGAGGTCGACGGGCGTGGCTTGCTTGCCCCGACCGTCCTTGCCACCCTCGCGTGGGCCATGCGCGGCCTGTTCGCTGGACAGAAGGTGCCGGACCCCGGTGCGGTACCAGTCATAGGACCACCACAGCCCCGTGCCCGCGCTGATGAGATAGAAGATCAGCACCCAGCCGCCGATGACCGCATGGAGCGCCCGGTACAGGTTGCGCCCGGTCATCCGCAGGTCGAGCACGAACCAGTTGCGCCAGTCCAGCGGCTTGCGCGGCCAGCGCAGATAGAGACCCGACAGCGCGAAATAGATGAGCGACAGCGCGGCGAAACCCGTGATCTGGCGTCCGATGCCGTTCCCTTTGCCGGGCAGCGCGAGCCAGCGATGCAGTTCCTCTACCGTCTCGAAGAAACCCGCGCCGCGCGGCTCGCCCAGTATTCGGCCCGTCGTCGGATCGACATAGGCGTTAAGCCGCGTCTTATCCTCGCCCAAGGTATAGCCGACAAAGGCCGCCTTGGTCGGGGCGCTGTCGACCACCAGCCGGGCAATGCGCGCGTCCGGCATCTGCTCGGTGATCCGGGCGATCAGTGCCGGGGCGGAAAGCGGCGCGCTATGCCCCGGTGTCACCGTGACGATGCCGGGATTGGTCGCCGCCATGATCTCCGGCTCGAAGCTGATCAGCGCACCCGTGACGCCCATCACAGCCAGCACCAGTCCAGCGGTGATCCCTAGGAACCAGTGAATCTGGAACAGGATCGTGCGGGTCGAAATCACCGGCCTGTCAGCCCTTGTTATTGATAATCACTTGCGTTAGGCGACCGCGCGAATGACGTCAATGATTACGGGGTGAGAATGAAACGTTGGGGGAAGAGCGTGGCCTATGAAATGCGCCGGACCATGGTGTTCGGAGCATCGCTGACGGCATTGATGGCCGGGGCCTCCGGCGCGCTGGCGCAGAGCCAGCCACAGGCTGATGTCGCGCCTGACGAGCGGACCGACATGCCGCAGGACCGGGAAGTGGTCGTCACCGCCGCTCGCACCGTCCTGCCGCCCAACGCCTTGCCGCTGACCATCGACATCATCGACAAGGAGGCGCTGGACCGCCAGATCGCGATCTCGGGCAGCGTGACCGACGCGGTCGCGGCGCTGACGCCCAGCTTCTCGCCGACGCGCGGCAAGCTGTCCGGCGCGGGGGAGACTCTGCGCGGTCGCTCGCCGCTCTATGCGATCAACGGCATTCCGCAGACGACGCCGCTTCGCGACGGCAGCCGGGACGGCTTCACCATCGACGGCTTCTTCGTCGATCGGGTCGAGTTGATCTATGGCTCCAACGCGCTTCAGGGGATTGGCGGGACCGGCGGTATCGTCAACCAGGTGACGGTCGGCCCGCCGACGACCGAGGGGCTGTCCGGCCGGACGCTGGTGCAGGGCACCGTCGCCAACGGGTTCGAGTCGGACTCGCCGGGCGGCAAGGTCGCGGGGCTGGTCCAGTATAAGGCGGGGATGTTCGACGCGACGGTGGGTGCGTCCTATGAACGGCGCGGCGTCTTCTACGATGCGCGCGGTCGCCGGATCGGCATCAACCTGACCCAGGGCGAGACGCAGGATTCGCGCGCCACCGACGTCTTTGCGCGACTGGGCGCGCAGGTGCGCGAGAGTGGGCGGTTCGACCTGATCCTGAATCGCTACGAACTGAACGGGGAGGGGCGCTTCGTCCCGCTGGCGGGCAACCGCCTGACCGGCCTGCCGACCAGCGCGGTGCGTGGCGACCCGCCGGGCAAGCCCGCCGCCAACCTGGCGGAGGCGGTGTCGCTATCCTATACCGATCATGACGTGGCGGGCGGCAATCTGGTCGCGCAACTCTTCTTCAACCGCACCTACGACACGTTCGGCGGCGAGCCGAACCCGATCCCGACCTTCCAGGACCCGGCGATCGCCCCGGTCGGCACCTTGTTCGACCAGTCGGAGAACCGTTCGCGCAAGCTGGGCCTGCGCGCCAGCTATGAGCGTGCGGTGCCGGGGTTCGAGGCGCTGGTGGCGACGATCGGCTTCGACGCGTTGGCCGACAAGTCGGAACAGCGGCTGATCGCGACCAACCGCGTCTGGGTGCCGCCCGCCGATTTCCGCAGCCTGGCCCCTTTCGTCCAGGCCAATCTGAAGCTGTTCGACGGTGTGGTGCGGCTGGCCGGTGGCGCGCGATGGGAGAATGTGAAGGTCCGCATCGCCGATTACCGCACGCTGGCCTCCAACACCTATGACGGCCGCAACCTGGCGACCTATGGCGGGGTCAGCGTCAAGGGCGGCGAACCGGGCTTCAACCGGATCATGGCCAATGGCGGCGTGATCGTGGAACCGCTGACCGGCATCCGCGCCTATGCCAGCTATGCCGAGGGCTTCACCATGGCTGATATCGGGCGGATCACCCGCGCGGTCGATACGCCCGGCACCGACCTGAGCAGTTTCCGCGCGATCGATCCGGTCATCTCCAACAATCGCGAGATCGGGGTGGAGGTGAAGCGCGGGCCGTTCGATGCCAGCACCACCTATTTCTGGTCGACCAGCAACAACGGCCAGGTGCTGCTGGCACTGGGCAACGGCATCTTCCAGGTGCAGCGCCAGAGGGTGGAGATACAGGGGCTGGAGATCAATCTGGGCCTGCGTACCCCGGTCCCGGGCTTACGCGTCACGACCGGCTATGCGCATCTGGTCGGCCGCTATGACAGCGATACGCGCAACCCGGACGGGATCGTCGATACCGATCTGGACGGCACCAACATCTCGCCCGACCGGATGAACGCCGCCGCCGACTTCGCCTCCGGGCCGGTGACGGCGCGGGTGCAGACGCAAATGTATCTGGCGCGCAACTTCCGGGGCAAGGCCAATCCCGATCCGCGCAACAATTTCGGCGGCTATACCGTGACGGACGCCTATCTGCGCTATCAGACCCGATTCGGCGGGCTTTCGCTGAGCGCGCAGAATATCTTCAACCGCTTCTATATCGACTATAACAGCGACACGCGCCTGCCGAACGACAATTTCGCCTTCTTCGCCGGGCGGGGCCGGACCTTCACCTTGGGATGGGACGCGCGGTGGTAGGGCCTCCCTGCGGAGCCTAATGGCCGTCGCCGTCGCCCATGGTCAGATAGAGGTGGCGGAGCATCGCGGTCATCGCGTCGGTGCCACGCTGCGTCAGGGTGACGGCCAGCCGCCGGTGATCGGCGGGGTCGGTCCGTCGGCGCAGCAGCCCGGCGCTTTCCAGCCGGTCGATCCGGCGCAGCGCGCTGGTCGAGCTTTCGCCGGAGACCAGGATCAGTTCCTTGACGCAGAGGGGACGGCTCTCCTGCTCGGCGATGAATAGCTCCAGCATCATGTCCCAAGCGGAATCGCGGAAGATGTCGCGCGGAAAGAACTCCGCGACATTGGCGCGCATGGCCTGGGTCTGCCGCGCCAGATCGACCAGGGTGGCGCGGCCCTCCCCCTGGGAACGCAGTCCGGGGACCCTTCCGAATCCGTTGGAAACATGGTGGCCCGCGGCCATGGTTTTCGGCATGCGAATATCCTGAGCTGAGGCCATGGGCGATCCATGCCCACGGGATTGCGGCGGATGGGAAAGGGTGCGGCTCATCGCTCGCGCATCGCTTCGCGCGCACGGTTGAGGGGCTTGAGCAGATATTGCAGCACGGTCTTGCTGCCGGTGTGGATGTCGGCGGTCGCGATCATGCCGGGCACGATCGGAAAGCGCTTGCCCGCCTTGTTGACCAGCGAGTCCGCCGTGGTCCGCACGAAGACGCGGTAATAATAGACGTCCGGGTTTACCTCGTCCCGGATGGTGTCGGGCGAGATGCTGCTGACCCGGCCTTCCAGCCCCCCGAAGATCGCATAGTCATAGGCGGTGATCTTGACGCTGGCGCGCTGACCGGGGCGGATGAAGGCGATGTCGCGCGGCGAGATTCGCGCCTCGACCAGCAGGCGTTCGTCCATCGGCACGATCTCCATGATCTTGCCGCCCGGCGGGATGACGCCGCCGATGGTCGACACTTCGATATTCTTGACCACGCCGCGCACCGGCGAGCGCAGGGTCAGGCGGCTGAGCGTGTCCGAGCGGCCGCGCACCACGGGGGCCAGCGCCTCCACCTCCTCGCTGACCTTGGCCAGATCCTGCCGCGCCTCGACGGTATATTGCGAGCGCAGGTCGGATTTCTTCAAGTCCAGATCGGCGCGTTGCCGCTTCAGGCGCAGCACCTCGACATTGCTCGCCGCGCCGACCTCGATCAGCGACTCGCCGATCCCGACCTCGCGCCCGATCAGCGCGAGGGATTCGTCGATCAGTCCCAGCGAACTCGCCAGACTGCGACGGCGCGCGTCATAGAGGCGTTGCTGCTCCGCCTTGAGCGCGGGGAAGTCGTTCAACTCGGGCGAGAAGGTCAGGGGCGTGCCGTTCACCTCCGCCTGCAACCGGGCTTGCGCGGCCAGTGCGGCGCGGTACTTGGCGGCGCTCTCCTCGACGGTCGATCCGGCTTGGGTCGGGTCGAGTTGGGCCAGCACCTGCCCCGGCTTCACGATATCGTCCTGCCGCACCAGCATCTTGGCCAGGATGCCGCCTTCCAGCGATTGCAGCACCTGTTCGCGGCTGGTCGGCACGACCCGGCCCGTGCCGGTCGCCACTTCGTCCAGTTCGGCGAACCAGGCCCAGATGAGCGCCACGAGGAACAGCGCGGTCAGCACCCACAGCATCCGCCGTGCGGCCAGCAACTGTGCGCCGCCCTCATCGGCAAAGGGCCGGTCGTCGAAGGTCGCCGCCGCGCTCATGCCGCCTGGCTCCGCGCCGCGCCCTGGAGCGTCGCGAGCGCCTGCGCCTTGGGCTGGTCGAGCAGGATCAGGCCGTTGTCGATCACGATCACCCGGTCGACCCAGTCGAGCACCCGCATCCGGTGGGTGGCGACCACCACCGTCCGGTCGCGGCTCCATTCCTGGAAGCGCGCGATGAACTGGCGCTCGGAGGCTTCGTCCATCGCGGCGGTGGGTTCGTCCAGCAGCATCACCTGCGGCTGGCGGATCAGCAGCCGGGCGAGCAGCAACGCCTGTTGCTGGCCCCCCGACAGGCCGCGCCCGCCCTCCAGCACGACATGTTCCAGCCCGTCGCGAAGACGGCGGACGAAATCGACTGCGCCGACCATCTCCAGCGCGGCCAGGATCGCGTCATTGCCCGCCACCGGCGCGCCCATGGTCAGGTTCTCGCGGAGCGTGCCGTGGAACAAACGGCTGTTCTGGGTCAGCAGCGCGACCTCGCGCCGGACATCCGCCGGGTCGATCTGATGCAGCGCCAGGTCGTCGAGCAGCACCTCGCCCGAGACCGGCTGCAACATGCCCGACAGGCCCTGGAGCAAGGTCGACTTGCCCGCGCCGTTTCGGCCCAGCACCGCGATCTTCTCACCGCCCGCGATCTCCAGCCGGGGGACGGTCAGTGCCGGAGGCGATTGCGGATCGGCATAGGAGAAGACCGCCGTGCGCAGGGTGAAGCCGCCGCGCGCGGAGGGCAGGGGGATGCGATGTTCGGCGTCCGGGTTGTCGACCGGCAAGGCCATGATCTGGTCCAGGCTGTTCGCCGCGACCTTGGCATGCTGATAGCGGCCGAGCAGGTGCGACACCTGCCCCATCGGTGCCATCATCCGGCTGGCCAGCATCGAGGTGGCGACCAGCGCGCCGGTCGTGATGTCGCCTGCGATCACCATCGGCGCGCCGACGAAGATGACGGTGGCATAGACGGCGTTCTGCACGCTCTGCGCCCAGGTCGACAGGCTGGCGGTCAGGCCGCGCAGCCGCAATTGCGCCTCGCCCGCCACCGCATTGCAATGGTTCCACTGGCGCTGGAACCGCTCCTCCGCCTGAAGCGCCTTGATATCCTCGATCCCCTGCACCGCCTCCACCAGCAGGGCGTTGCGCAGCGAAGTTTCGCGCATCGACTCCGTGGCATAGGCGCGGAGGCGGCGCTGGGCGAGCAGGCTGGGCAGCAGCAGCGCGATCAATGCGACCACCGGCACCAGCGCCAGCACCCCGCCGATAAAGGCCAGGATGACCAGAAACAGCAGGAAGAAGGGCAGGTCCGCCACCGCCGCGACGGTGGTGGAGGTCAGCATGTCGCGCACCTGGTCCAGATCGCGAAGCTGCGCGATGAAGGTGCCGGTTGAGGTCGGCCGCGCCCGGTTGCGGACGCGCAGGGCATGGCCGAACACCCGGTCCGACAGCCGCAGATCGGCGCGCTTGCCGAGAATATCGGTGATCCCGACCCGCAGCCGCCGCAGCACGAAATCGAACCCGGTCGCCAGCAGCACGCCCAGGAACAGGATATAGAGCGTCGGCATCGACTGGGCGGGGACGACGCGGTCATAGACCTGCATCGAGAATAGCACGCCCGCCAGCCCCAGGCAGTTGGTCACCACCGACGCGACGGCGACATTGCCATAACTGCGCGCGTCCTGGAGCAGCAGGCTGCGCAGCCAATGCTCCTCGAACGGGCGGATATAGCTGTCGACCCGGACATCCGCCGCCGATCGGGCCGGGCGGGGGACGACGAACAGGCGGGTCTGTTCGACCAGCATCGCCAGCGGACGCTGCACGGCCTGTCCGTCCTCGCCCGCGACGATGAACTCGACCTGCCCCTCGGCATCGATCCCGGTGACCAGCGCCAGTTCGCCATCGGTCAGGCAGGCGATGACCGGCAGCCGCCAGCTCGTCAGCTTGATCGCGCCCGGCGCGACGAAACGCACCGACAGGCCGGAAGCGCGCGCGATCGCCCGGACGCGTGTCTCCTCCCCGTCGTCGCCCTGCCACAAGGCGGTCAGCCGCGCGCGTTGCTCGGCAAAGGGCATGCGGTAATGCCGCGCGACCTGTCCCAGCATGTCGATCCACGCCAGCGGGCCGGTCGGCGGCAGGGTGGCGGCGGTCACAGAGTGACGCCCCGGATCGCGGTGCCGGTCAGCCCGAAATCGTCTCGCGCCTTGCCCGAGACATAGAGGCACTCCATCGCCAGCCGTCGCAGGTCGTGGACCGTATTGACCGCGTCGAAGCGCGCCTGCTGCAATTCCTGCTCGGCATTGAGCAGGTCGACCAGCGTGCGCGTGCCCATGTCGAGATATTGCAGGCGATAGAGTTTGCCCGTCTCGACCATATTGTCCTGCCGCGCGGCCAGCGTGCTGAGAAGCTGGGACAGCCCGGCGATCTGCTGTTGCGCTTCGGCCAGTTGCGAGGCGACCTCGTTGCGGGCCTGGCGTTCGGCGGCCTCGGCGGCGCGGACGCCGTAATCGGCGCTGCGCACGCGGGCGCGCACGGCATTGCCGCCGAACACGTCGCTGCTGACGTTCAGCCCGAAATTATAGAGGCTTCGGTCGGAGAAGGGCGAGCTGACATCCGCCGCCGCATCACCCGCCAGCGCGACGGTGGGCAGGCGCGCGGCATGGACGCGGCGGCTCTCGGCGGTCGCCTGCTCGAACTGGGCGCGGGCGCGCATGATCGCGGGGACGTCCGCCCATTCGACCGTCGCGGCGCGGGTGCAACTGGCCATCAGCCAGTCGGGGACGCCCGGATCGACCGCCGGGGCCGTGTCGCGACCCAGCAGGAAGGACAGGCCGGTGGTCCAGCGCCGCTGCTCCGCCTCGATCCGGGTCAAGGTCGCCTCCGCCGCGGCGACGCGCGACTGGGCCTGGAGTGCGTCGGAGCGGGTCGTCGCGCCCTTGCCGAAGCGCTTTTCGACCAGGTCGCTGATCTCGCGGATGCGCGCCAGTTGTTCGATCGCGATGTCGCGCAGCGCGGCGTTGCGCTGCACCTCGATCATCGCATAGCCGGTGTCGCGGATCAGCCCGTCGACCGCCAGCAGCATGTCGGCACGCCCGATCCGGGTGCCCGCGCGCGCGGCATCGACCGCGCCCGCGACCTTGCCGAAATCATAGAGCATCTGCGATGCCGAGACCTGGGGGCGGGGACGCCAGATGCTGCCCAACCGGCTGTCATAGCCGCTGCCGACCCCGGCGCTGATCCGGGGAAGATAGCCCGCGCGGGCGACCTCGACATCCTCGCCCCGCGCCTCGACGGTCGCGGCGGCCTGGGTGACGGCGGGGTGCCATTGCAGCACCTCATGCATCGCGCTTTCCATCGTCACGGCGGACTCGGCACCCGCCGCGGTGGTGACCAGAAAGGCGAGCATAGCCGTCATGATCCTCCCCGATCGCAAATGGTAGCGTTCTCGCCACTGCGGTTCCATTACGGCCTCTTCTTATCAATTGCCGCGGAGGTTCCGGCTAACATATTTAACAGATTGAAAATTAGTGCCGAAGGGAAACCCCTTCGGCACTGGAAATCAACTCCGTTTCCGGATCGCTGGCCAAGACGGTCAGATGACGTGCATTTGCGTCGTTCGGTCATGTTCGGGATCGACCGAAACGGTCAGATAGCCGAGCGGATCGATCGGCTCCGACGCGACGACCGGGGTGTCGGCGACGATGGGCACGTTGTGCAGGCTTGAGTCGGTCGGGGCCGGTTCGGCGATGCCTTGCTGAGCGTCGAGATAGCGCGACAGCACGTCCTCCAGACTGCCCTGTCCTTCCATCAGCGACAGGGTGACCTGCGCATCGGTGGCATGGTCCGGCGTCGCATGGTCGGCGGTCATATGGTTGGCGGTCTGCGCGGTCAGCGACAGGGGCACGACATCGGCGTCCAGCGTGACGGCATCATGCACCGACAGGCTGGTGATCGTTGCGGTCGGGAAGGCGGGCGCGACGCCGTTGTTCAGGTCGATCGCCACGTCCAACCGGGCGGTCGAAACCTGTCCGTCGGGCTGGACGATCTGATAGGTGAAGCGGTCCACCGGATCGGTCGCGGCATAGGTCAGCGTCGAGAAGGGTTGATAGCTGTACCGTCCGACCTCATCGATGGTCAGCGTGCCGTGTGCGCCGTTCAGGGTCAGCGGCGTATCGCCCACCTCGACGAATGCGCCGCCGCTGAGCACCTTGATGCCCAGGAAGGGACTGCCCAGCGTGTCGTTGGCGAGCAGGTCGCCGCTGACCGGCGTGGTGCCGGTCAGGGTGAACTGGTCGAGATGGGTGATCGTCTCGCCGACATAGACATTGGTGGTATAACCCGCCCCCAATATGTTGGTGCTGGTGACGGTGTAGTTGTACGTGCCCGATGGCAGATTGGGCAGCGTCACGCTGATCCCCGAACCCAGCAGCCCGCCGACCCCCGCTATCGCGACGCCGTTGGCGGTGCCGACAACGGTGCCCGCCGCATTGGTGACGGTGATCGTATAGCTGGGCAGGACCGACAGCCCCGGTGCGATCACCGCCGACAGGGTGACGTTGGCGACGCTGTTGGGCTCGACGGTGAAGCTGTCGACGATCCGCCCGGTCTGCGGCCCGTTCAGCACCGCCGCCGTGGGGGTGCCGAAGCTGCTGTCGATCGCGGGAGCGCGGGTCTCCACGACATTGGCGAAGGTCGCGGCGGCGATGGCGGTATCGTTGATCGCGATCGGCGCACCGGTCACGTCGGGGCTGCCGATGGCAATGGACAGCGTGGCGCTCTCCCGCTCGCCATCGCTGGCGTCGAGCAGCGTGTAGGTGAAGTTGTCCACCTTGCCCAGCACGGTGGCGCTGGCATTGGGCGTGTAGCTGTAGCTGCCGTCGCGATCGATGGTCAGCGTGCCCCATTGCCCGACGATCACCGTATCGTCGGCGACGACGGCGGTCGTCACGCCGTTCAGGGTGACGCTCTCGACCCGGGTCTGCGGGCTGACCACATCGACCTGCCCGCCGGGTCCGACATCGGTGATGACGTTGCCGGTGGTGAGCGCCGGGATGACCTGTCCGATATCGGTGAAGTCGGAATCGACCCCGGCGACGCTCAACCCGCCGAGCAGGCCGACGCCCAGCGTATTGTCGAACGAGACGAAGGCACGATACTGGCCCGGCCCCAGATCGGCATTGGCGACCAGATTGCCGTTCAGCAGCCCGACCTCCAGCAGCGTCGAATTGCCGCTCCCGCCATTGACCGCGACCCAATTGGTGCCGTCGAACCGCTGGACCACCACCGAATAACCGCTCGCCACGCCCAGGTTGAGCGTCGCGTCATAGGTGAAGGTCGCATCCAGCGTATGACCCGGCTGGACGGTGAACTGGACATTGGGGATCGCCAGCACCTGCGCATCGAGATTGACCAGGCCGAGCGAGACGAGCGCGGTGTAATTGGCATTGCCCAGATTCTGGTTGGTCTGGACCGGAACCAGATCGACCAGCGCGGTGGCCGTGTTGTCGAAGGCGACGATGTCGAAGGGCGCGATCACGGACACCGTGGCCGAGACATTGCCCGCCGCATCGCGCAGGCCCACGTTCAGCGTCTCGCCCGCCACCTGCGGGACGGGCAGGGTGAGGGCGAAGGTGCCGCCGGCCGTCACGCCGCCGCTGGCCAGGACGGTGCCGCCGGCATTGCGGACCTCGACGACGGTGCCGGGCTCGCCGGTGCCGGTGACGATGGTGCCCAGCCCGTTGATCGCGGCGGCGGGCGGCGCGGGCGGGGTGATGTCGGGGGCGAGGGTCGGGGTCTGGAGCGACCCGTTGCCCGCCGCATCGACCTGGGTCACGGTCAGCGTCTGGCCATTGGCCTGCGGCGTGGTCAGCGTCGCGGAGTAGCTGCCGTCCGCCCCGACCAGCGCGGTGCCGACCAGCGTGCCTTGCGGATCGAGGATGCGGACGGTCGCGCCGATCTCTCCCGTGCCGGTCACGATGGTACCGACGCCGTTGACCAGCGCGGTCGGCGCGGCGGGCGGGGTGATGTCGGGCGCGGTCAGCGGCGTGGGCACGGAGGCGTTCCCGGCCACGTCCGCCTGGGTCACGGTCAGCGCCTGCCCATTGGCCTGCGGCGTGGTCAGCGTGGCGCTATAGGCGCCGTTCGCCGCGACGATGGCGGTGCCGATCACCGCGCCGCCAGCATCCCGCACGGTGACGGTCGCGCCGACCTCTCCGCGCCCGGTGACGATCACGCCGGTCGCGTCGATCGCGGCGGTCAGGCCGATGGGGGCGGTGATGTCGGGCGCGGTCGCCTGCGCCACCGGCGAGACATTGCCTGCCGGGTCGGCCTGGGTCAGCGTCACCACCTGTCCGTTGGCTTGCGCCGGGGTCAGGGTCGCGGTGAAGCCGCCGTCCGCCGCGACCAGCGCGGAGCCCAGCGTGACGCCGCCCGCCCCACGGATGGTGACGGTCGCGCCGGGCTCGCCGGTGCCGGTCAGGCTCGTGCCGTCGCCCGCGATCGTGCCGACCGGGGCCAGCGGCGGGGTGCGGTCGGGCGCGGTGACGGCGGCGGGGGGTGGAGGCATTGCCCGCCACGTCCGCCTGCACGACGCTCAGCGCCTGGCCGTTGATCTGCGGCGTGGTCAGGATCGCGGCATAGCTGCCATTGGCGGCGACCACCGTGGTGCCCAGCACCGCGCCACCCGCATCGCGGATGGTGACGGTGGCGCCCGCCTCGCCCTGGCCGGTGACGACGGTGCCCGCGCCATTGATCGTGGCGCTCAGGCCGATGGGGGCGGTGATATCGGGTGCGGGTGCCTGAGCGACGGGCGAGACATTGCCCGCCGGGTCCGACTGGGTCAGCGACAGGAGTTGGCCATTGGCCTGTGCCGGGGTCAGCGGTGCAGTGAAGCTGCCGTCCGCTGCCACCACGGCGGTGCCGATCACCGCCCCGCCGACGCCCCGGATGGTGACGGTCGCGCCCGCCTCTCCGGTGCCGGTCAGGGTGGTGCCGTCGCCCGAGACCAGGCCGATCGGGGCCGCCGGGGGCGTCAGGTCGGGTGCGGTGACGGCGGCGGGGATGGAGGCGTTGCCCGCCGCATCGGCCTGCGTGACCGACAGCGCCTGTCCGTTGACCTGCGGCGTGGTCAGGATCGCGGCATAGCTGCCACTGGCGGCGACCGTCGCCGTGCCCAGCAGCGTGCCGCCCGCGTCACGGATGGTGACGGTCGCGCCCGCCTCACCCTGACCGGTAATCAGGCTGCCCGCGCTGTTGATCGCGGCGGTCAGGCCGGTAGGCGCGGTGATGTCGGGCGCGGTCGCCTGCACGGGGACCGAGACATTGCCCGCCGCGTCCGCCTGGGTCAGCGTCACCACCTGTCCATTGGCCTGAACCGGGGTCAGGGGCGCGGTATAGCTGCCGTCCGGGGCGACCAGCGCGGTGCCGATCACCGCACCACCGGCACCACGGATGGTGACGGTCGCGCCCGGCTCGCCGGTGCCGGTGATGCTGGTGCCGTCGACCGCGACGATGCCCAGCGGAGCCGCAGGGGCGGTCAGGTCCGGCGCGGTGACGGCGGCGGGCGGGGAGGCATTGCCGCCGCCGTCGATCTGCACCACGGTCAATGCCTCGCCATTGGTCAGCGGCGGGGTCAGGATCGTGGCATAGCTGCCATTCGCCCCGACCGTCGCGGTGCCCAGCACCGTGCCGCCCGCGTTGGTGACCTGCACCGTCGCACCGACTTCGCCCGAGCCGCTGACGATCGTGCCGGTCGGGTCGATCGCCGCGACCGGCGGGGCGGGCGGGGTGAGGTCGGGCGCGATGGCGATGGCGGGGGGCGAGACATCACCCTCCGCATCCGTCTGGGTCACGCGGACCGTCTCTCCGTTCAATTGCGGCGTGGTGAGGAGGGCGGTGTAGCTGCCGTCCCCGGCGACGATGGTCGTGCCGATCACCGCGCCGGTCGTATCGCGGACGATGATGGTTGTCGTCGGCTGACCCGTGCCGGTGACGCTCGCCCCGTCGAGCGCGACGGTCGCGGTCGGGGCGAGCGGTGTGTCGTTGGGGATCAGGTCGGGCGCGTTCGCCGTGCCGGGGGCGGAGACATTGCCCGCCGCATCGGCCTGGGTCAGCGTGAGCACCTGGCCGTTGATCAGCGGCGTACCCAGCGTCACGCTGAAGGCGCCGTCCGCGCCCACCGGCACCGTGGCCAGCACCAGCCCGACCGGGTCGGTGATCGTCACGGTCGCGCCGATCTCGCCGGTGCCCGACACGGTCGCGCCATCGGCGGAGACGGTCGCGACGGGGGCCGCCGGAGGCGTCTGGTCCAGCGCGGTGACGATCGTGGCGGGGGAGGGGTTGCCGATCGCATCGGCCTGGGTGACGCTGAGCACCTGGCTGTTCAACTGCGCCGCCGACAGGGTGACGGCGTAATTGCCTTGCGGGCCGACGACGGTGGTGCCCAGCACACCGCCACCCGCATCCTGCACGGTGACGGTCGCGCCGACCTCTCCGGTGCCGGTGACGATGGTGCCTGTCGCATCGAGCGTCGCGGCGGGCGCGGCGGGCGGGGTGATGTCGGGCGCGGCGACGATGGTCGCACCCGAGACGTTCGCGCTCGCATCGGTCAGCGTCGCGGACACCGTCCCGCCATTGGCCTGCGCGGTCGTCAGGGGCACGCTGAAGCTGCCGTCCCCAGCCACGACGCCGGTGCCGATGACGTTGCCGCCCGCATCGCGGATGGTAACCGTCGCGCCCGCTTCGCCGGTGCCGTTCGCGTTGGCGCCCGTCGCATCGAGCGTGAAGAGCGGTGCGTCGGGCGCGGTGACGTCCGGCGCGGTGACGGAGACAGGTGCGGACGCATTGCCGGTGGCATCGGCCTGAGTCACCTGAAGCACCTGGCCGTTCAATTGCGGCGTGGTCAGCGCCAGCGCATAGGCACCCGTCGCCGAGGCGGTGCCAGTACCGATCACCTGTCCGCCGGGGTCACGCACGGTGACGGTCGCGCCCGCCTCCGCCTGGCCGCTGACGATCGTGCCGCCGCCGTCCAGCGTCGCGGTCAGCCCGACCGGCGCGGTCGTGTCGAGCGCGGTCAGTCCGAGCGGGGGCGAGACATTGCCCGCCGCATCCGCCTGCACCACCGACAGGGTCTGGCCGTTCACCTGCGGCGTGGACAGCGGCACGGTGAAGCTGCCGTCCGCCGCCGCGACGACGCTGCCCAGCACGGTGCCGTCGGCGGCGCGCACGGTGACGGTCGCGCCCGCCTCGCCGGTGCCGGTCACGGATGTGCCGTCCGCCGCCAGCGTCCCCAGCGGCGCGGCGGGGGCGGTCAGGTCCGGGGCGATGGGCGTCACGGGGGCGGAGGCGTTGCCGGCCGCATCGGCCTGGGTCACTCGCAGCGTCTCGCCATTGCGCTGCGCCGGGATGAGGGCGACGGCGTAGCTGCCGTCCGAGCCGACCAGCGCGGTGCCGATCGTGGCACCCGCCGGGTCGCGGACCGTGACGGTCGCGCCCGCCTCGCCCAGACCGGTCACGATGCCGCCATCCGCGCTGATCGCGGCGGTAAGGCCGATGGGCGCGCGGTCGTGTCCGGCGCGGTCACGGTAACGACGGGCGACGAATTGCCCGCCGCATCGCTCTGCACGAGTTGCAACGGCTGGCCATTGGCCTGGGCCGGGGTCAGGATGACGGCGAAATTGCCGTCCGCGCCGACCTGTCCGCTGCCGATGACGGTACCGTCGGCGGCGCGGACCGTGACCGTCGCGCCTGCCTCGCCCGTCCCCGACAGGGTCGCGCCATTGTCGACGACCGATCCGGTCGGCGCGAGCGGCGCGGTGATGTCGGGCGCGATGACGGTGGCGGGGGCGGAGACATTGCCCGCCGCATCGGCCTGCGTCACCTGCAACGCTTCCCCATTGGTCTGCGGCGTGGTCAGGGTCGCGGTATAGACGCCGTTGGCGGCGACCGTCGCGGTGCCGATCACATTGCCGCCCGCGTCGCGGATGGTGACGCTGGCCCCGGCTTCGCCCCTGCCGGTGACGAAGACGCCGTCACCGCTGACGGCAGCCGTAAGTCCTATGGGCGCGGTGATGTCGGGCGCGGTCAGCGTCGCGGCGGGCGACAGGTTGCCGCCCCGGTCGCTCTGGTCGATCGACAGCGTCTCGCCATTGGCCTGAGGGGGCGAGAGCGTCGCGGTGAAGCCGCCATCCGCGCCCACCACCGCCTGGCCCAGGATCGTCCCGTCCGCCTCGCGGACCGTCACGGTGGCGAAGGGCTCGCCGGTGCCGGTGACGCTCGTGCCATCGGGCGAGATGGTGGCGAGGGGGGCATCGGGCGCGGTCAGGTCGGGCGCGCCGACCTGGCTGGGCAGCGAGACATTGCCCGCCGGATCGGCCTGCACGGCGGCCAGGGTCTGGCCGCTGGTCTGCGGCGGGATCAGGAGCAGGGTGAAGCTGGTATCCGCGCCGACCACGGCGGTGCCCAGCGCATTGCCGCTCCTATCGACCACACGCACCGTCGCGCCGGGTTCGCCATTGCCATAGACCGAACTGCCGTCCGCCGACAGGATCGCGCTCGGCGGCGCGGGCGGGGTGATATCGGGTGCGACGACGGTTGCGGCGGCGGAGGCGTTTCCGGCGGCATCCGTCTGCGTCACGGTCAGCGTCTCGCCATTGGCCTGCGGCGTGGTGAGCGCGACGTCATAGGTGCCCGCAGCGGACACAAGGACGGTGGCGATCACCGTTCCGGCGGGGTCGCGCACCTCTAGGGTCGCGCCGGGTTCGCCCGTACCGCTGATGCTGGTGCCGTCGGTGCTGACGATCGCGGTGGGCGCGGACGGCGCGACGAGATCGGGGGTGGCGATGCTCGCGGCGGGCGAAAGATTGCCCGCAGGGTCGATCTGCACGACCGACAGGGTTTGACCATTGGCCGCGCCCGCGGGCAGGGTGACGGTGAAGCCGCCATCCGCCCCCACCGTGGCGGTGCCGATCGGCTGGCCGCCCGCATCGGTGACGCTGACCGTCGCGCCCGGCTCGCCGGTTCCGGTCAGGGTCGTGCCGTCCGCGCTGACGATGGCGGTCGGCACGGTGGGCGGCGTGATGTCCGGCGCGGCGATGGTGGTGGCCGGGGAGGCGTTGCCGGTCGGATCGCTCTGCACCACCGTCAAGGTGCCGCCATTGGCCTGGGGAGTGGTCAGCGGGATGCTGTAATTGCCCTGCGCATCGACCGTGGCCTGCCCCAGCGGCTGGCCCGTGCCGTCGCGCACCGTGACGGTCGCACCCGCCTCGCCGGTGCCGGTGATGGCCGTACCCTGTCCGTCGATCGTGGCGGTCGGAGCGGTGGGCGGCGTGGTGTCGGCGGCGGTCACGCTGGCGGCGGGGGAGGTGTTGCCTGCCGCATCCGACTGGGTGACGGTCAGTGTCTGGCCATTGGTCTGAGCGGCGGAGAGCGGCGCGGCGAAGCTGCCGTCCGCCGAGACCGTGGCGGTGCCCAGCACCTGTCCGTCGGGGCCGGTGATCCGCACCGTCGCGCCGGGCTCGCCGGTGCCGGAGACGGTGGCGCCACCCTCGCCCAAGGTTACGACCGGCGCGGCGGGCGCGCTGGTGTCGGCGACGGTCAGGGTGGTGGGGGGGGAGACATTGCCCGCCGCATCGCTCTGCGTCACGGTCAGGGTGCCGCCATTGGTCTGCGGCGTGGTCAGCGTCAGCGTATAGCCGCCCTGCGCCCCGACGATGGCGGTGCCCAGCACCTGCCCGGCGGCGTCGCGCACGGTGACGGTCGCACCGGCCTCACCCGTGCCGGTGATCGTCGTGCCCTGTCCCGTCAGGGTTGCGGTCGGTGCGATCGGGGGCGTGGTGTCCGGGGCGCTGACGCTCAGGCCGGGCGAAGTGTTGCCCGCCGCGTCGGACTGGGTCACGGTGACGGGCTGGCCGTTGGTCTGCGGCGGATTGACGGGGATGGTGAAATTGCCGTCCGCGCCGACCGTGCCGGTGCCGATCACCACGCCAGCGGCATCGGTCACGCGGATGGTCGCGCCGGGCTCGCCGGTCCCGCTGACGCTGCTTCCGGCGCTGCCGAAGACGGCGGTGGGACGACCGGGGGCCACGGTATCGGCGGGCGGCTCGGGCGTCCGGCCGTCGCCATTGCCGCCCCCGCCCGACACCGCCGCGACCAGGCCGCCTACGCCCGCCACGCCCAGCACGGCGGGAAGGATGAAGGAGGAACTCGCGCCTTCCGCCGCCGCACCGGCACCCAGCAACTCGTCCAAGTCGCCCAGCGCCGTGAACCGGCCCGCACCCGTCGCTGCGGGATGAGCCAGCCACTGCCCGCCCTGTTCGTCGCGCAGGACCAGATCGCTGACCGCACCCTGTTGCGCCTGATAGAAGTTATCGATGCGCAGCGTGCTGCCGTCCACCAGTCGGAGGATCAGGTCATCGCCCTGCCGCTCCATCGCCGTGACCTGGGCGCGGTCCAGGTTCAGCCGGACGATGCTGGGGGTGTCGAGTTCGATGACGTCGGCGCTGGTCGTCGTCGTGGCGCGGCTCGCCTTGGCGATGATCTCGGTCTGCATGGCCTGTTCCTCCCATAACATGTCCGTCCCCGGTTCGGGGACGGGCGGGGAAGGCCACGCACGTATCTGCGCACATGGGCTCGCGACCTCCCCCTATGCGAAGGCCGGAACCATGGCGGACCGGGATGCGATGCCGAAATTCCGATTTCGGAATTGATTCAAATGGTTAATGAAAGTTTAAGCGCCACGTCGGCGGGGTCGTGCCGCTTTTAGGATGGGCGCATCCGCGTCGGTCATCCGAACGGCACGGATGCTGCCGTCCGGGGCATAGTCGATCCGGTCGATCGCCACGACGCGCTCGCCGTGGAAGGGCCCCGGCCCCGGGGCGCGGTCCCAGCGGTGATAGACGATCAGCCAGCGTCCGTCCGGCGTCCTGACGAAACTGTGATGCCCCGGCCCCTGATGCCGGTCGTCGCTGGTCAGGATCGGCCCGCGATAGCGCCAGGGCCCGATGGGGGAGGGGGCGGTGGCGTAATGGACAGAATAGTCCGGCCCGTCGAAGCGGCCATGGCTGTAGGACAGGTAATAGGTGCCGTTGCGCTCATGCATGAACGCCCCCTCGATGAATGCGGGCGGGTTGGGCACCGTGACTTCGCGGGCGATGGTGACCATGTCGGGTTTCAGTTCCCAGACGCGCAGCTTCGCGCCCGCGCTGCCGCCCGCATAGAGATAGGTCTTCCCCGATTTGCGATCCGGAAAGACCATCGGATCGATCGCCTCGAAGCCCTGGCCGCCGGTGATCAGCGGACGACCGCTGTCGCGATAGGGGCCTTGCGGTTTGTCGGCGACGGCGACGCCGATCCGGCTGGGTGTCGGATTCTGTGGACCGACCGAGTAATAGAGATAATATTTCCCGTTCCGCGTCGCGACGCCGGGCGCCCAGAGGAAATGTTCGGGCGCGCCGTCATCCTTGATCCATCCGATCTGGTCGCGGCGGATCAACTCGCCGCGCGGCCGCCAGTTCTTCAGGTCGCGGCTGGAAAAGGCGCCGAAGCGGTCCGCCGCCCAGCTTCCCCCCGGACCGCCTGTGGGAAAGATCCACAACTCGTCGCCGATCATCATTGCATGGGGATCGGCGCCTTCGAATTGCGGGTTCTTTGCTGCGACCGATCCGGTCATGGCCAGCGCCATTCCGGCGGCGATACAGGGGATCACTTTCATCCGCATCCTCTCGTTCCAACGGGTGCCCTGTGCCGGGCCGTGCCTCGTTCCGATCTCGACATCACTTGATAAGTCCGACTTTATCAAGGACATTCGTACCAACAGCCCGGGCATGAACCACGGGCGTCCAAGCGGGAGAGATGGGATGAGGATGCGTCTGTTTCTGGGGGCGGCGATCGTCGCGATGCTGGCGACCGCGCCCGCCGAGGCGCGGGGCCGCTGGACCGAGGCGCAGGCCAGGGCCTGGTATGACCGCCAGCCCTGGCTGGTCGGCGCGAACTATACTCCGGCCAGCGCTATCAACCAGTTGGAGATGTGGCAGGTCGAAAGCTGGGATCCCAGGCGGATCGATGACGAACTGGGATTGGCGCAGGGGAACGGGATGAACACCATGCGCGTGTTCTTGCACGACCAGCTCTGGGTGCAGGACCCCGAAGGGTTCAAACGACGCACCGACGCATTCCTGACCATCGCGCAAAAGCACGGCATCCGCCCGCTGTTCGTGCTGTTCGACAGTTGCTGGGACCCGAACCCGGTGCTGGGGCCGCAGCATCCGCCGATCCCCGGCGTCCACAATTCGGGCTGGGTGCAGGGACCGGGCATGGCGGGGCTTCGCGACCGGGCGAACTGGCGGAAATACCGCGCTTATGTCCAAGGCGTGATCGGCGCGTTCAAGGACGATCCGCGCATCCTGGGCTGGGACCTGTGGAACGAGCCCGACAATGGCGCGGACCAGTATAAGGGGCAGGAGGGCAAGGAACCGCTGGTCCGCGCGCTGCTGGCGCAGGTGTTCGACTGGGCGCGCGCATCGGAGCCTTCACAGCCACTGACGTCGGGCGTGTGGCAGGGCGATGACTGGACCCCCGATGGAAGTGGCGGCGGGCGGACCTCGGCGATGGACAGGCTGCAATTGTCGCAGTCCGATGTCATCACCTTCCACGACTATAGCTGGCCCGAGACGTTCGAGCGGCGGGTGAAGCAGTTGCTGCCCTATAAGCGCCCGATCCTGTGCACCGAATATATGGCGCGCGGCAACGGATCGACTTTCGACGGATCGCTGCCCATCGCCAAGCGGTACAATGTGGCGATGATGAACTGGGGCTTCGTCGACGGGAAGACGCAGACGCGGCTGCCCTGGGATAGCTGGAAGAAGCCCTATGTGCTGGAGGAACCCACCATCTGGTTCCACGAGGTGTTTCGCGCCGACGGCACGCCCTATCGCCAGGCGGAAACCGACCTGATCCGGCGGCTGGCGGCGGCGCCCAAGGGGGTGGTTCCGGCGGTGCGGTGATCCATAGGCCGTGCGTGTGCAACCTCCCCTTGCCCCTCTCCCCTGTCCAGGGGGGAGGGGGCTGAATGTCGTCACCCCGCCCGCAACCGGTACAGCCCCGCGCCATGCGCGGGCAGGGTCCGCGCCATCCGGCCCGTGATGCGGCCCAGGCTCCTGCCCTCCCAGAGATCGGTCGCCGTCACCGCACCGGTCAGGCCCAGTTGCCGCAGCGAGATCGCCACCTCCTTCGGCTTGTCGGTGGTGTTGAACAGCGCCAGGTAACGGTCGCCGCCCGCGCCTTCGGGCTTGGCGGACCAGATGCGGGTGCCGTCCTCGACGAAGTGCGGCTGGTTGTCGGTCGAGGCCTGGTTCACCGCCAGCACCGCGCGATTGGTCAGCAGCGCCAGCGTCGGCGCGTCGAGATAGCGCAGATCGCCGCCCATGATCAGCGGCGACCGCGCGATCGACCAGAGCGTCATCAGCGTCCGCTGCTCGTCGGGGGTGAACTTGGTATCGCGCTTGCCGAGCGCCAGTCGCCCGAGCGGCAGCATGTCGGCATCGGGCCAGCCGCCCGGTCCGCGATGGGGCGTCCAATTTTCCAGCCGGGTGAATTGTGCCTCCAGCATCGCCCACTCATCCCAGAAATCGTCCGAGATGCGCCACATCTGTGCGAAGCGGCGGACATGGGGGCCGCGGATGACCGGGGTTTCGCCGGGCGACAGGCTGAGGACGATGGGGCGACCGGTCGCGCCGATCGCCTTGTGCGCCGCCTCGATCTCCGGCGCGTGGGCGTCATAGGGGCGGCTCATATCGTCCATCTTGACGAAATCGACGCCCCAGGAGGCATAGAGCGCGAAGACGCTGTCATAATAGGCCTGCGCCCCCGGCTTCGTCATGTCGACCCCGTACATGTCGGGGTTCCAGGTGCAGATGCTGCCGGTATCGGCGATGTCGGCGGCGCGGTAGCGCGTACCGAGGATCGGCAGGTTCTTGCTTACCGCCAGCCGGGGAATGCCCCGCATCAGATGGATGCCGAACTTCATCCCCATGGCGTGCACGTCGGCGGCCAGCTTGGTGAAGCCCGATCCGTCGGCGCTGGAGGGAAAGCGGTTGGGCGCGGGGATTAACCGGCCATGGCCGTCCATCGCGGGCACCGGCGCGGCGTTGTAGGTGTAACTCGACGCCTCCGGCTCATACCATTGGATGTCGACGGTGAAGATGTCATAGCCGAAGGGCAGCAGCTTTTCCCGCATGATCGCCGCCGTTTCGCGCGCCTGCGCCTCGGTGATGGTGGTGGCGAAGCTGTTCCAGCTATTCCAGCCCATCGGCGGCCGCTGGGCGAGGGGCCTTGATCCGGGCTGGGCCGCGCCCTGCGCCGGGCCACTGGCAAGCATCGCGGTTCCCGTCCAGGCCGCTCCGGCCAGCGCCTGTCTGCGGCTGATCCCCGCGCCGGTTTCGGTCATGCTCCACTCCCTATGTCGTTCGCTTATAGTCGAACAATTGTAGAGAGGATCATGGCGACGGCAAGTCTTGCTTGCCCATATTAGGGACGGAAAAGCTGGCTCTCGCGGGGGCAATAAAGTCCGACATTGGATAATTTGGGGTCGGATGGGCTTTGGGTGCGGTCCGGCTTGTCTTTACGGTGGATTTTCAAGATCATCCCGACCGGCCGGTGCGCGCCGCGCGGTCCTTCTCCAGTCTCGCAAGGATATGCGATGCCGATGAATTCCGACCCTGGCCTTGACGGTCCGATCCTCAACCGCCGGGCGATGATGGCGGGAACCGGCCTCTCGCTGCTGGCCTTCGCCAGCCCCGCCATGGCGCAGCCCGCCATGGCCGATATCGTCGATCCCGCCGCGCCGTTGCGGACCCTCTACAGCGGCGGGCGTTGGATCGAAGGACCGGCCTGGGACCGCCGCAGGAACGCTCTGGTGTTCAGCGACGTGAAGCGCAACGTCATGATGCGCGTCGATGCCAAGGGTGTCGGCATTTTCCGCTCGCCTTCGAACAACGCCAACGGCAATTGTTTCGACGCGCGCGGGCGTCTGCTGACCTGCGAGCAGCGGACGCGGCGGGTGGTGCGGCAGGAGGCGAATGGACGGATTACCGTTCTTGCCGATCGCTATCGGGGCAAGCGGCTCAATTCGCCCAACGACCTGACGGTCGCCGCCGATGGTGCGGTCTGGTTCACCGATCCGATCTACGGCATCACCGTGCCCGATGAGGGAATACGCGCCGAGCCCGAGCAGCCGGGCCGGTTCGTCTATCGCATCGATCCCTCGGGTGCGCTGACCATGGTCGAGGGGGATATGGACCAGCCCAACGGCATCGTCTTTTCCCCCGATGGCCGCATCCTGTACGTCAGCGAGACGGGCGGGGCGCTGAAGCTCGATGGCCCGCGCGAGATCCTGGCCTTCGACGTGGTGGACGGGCGGAAACTGGCCCGCCGCCGGGTCTTCGCGCGGTTGGAACGCGGTATTCCCGACGGGCTGGCGGTGGACCGGGCGGGGCGCGTCTATGCCGGTGTGGCCGAGGGGGCGGGGGTCTGGTCCCCGGATGGCGAACGGCTGGGCACCATCCCGACGCCCAAGCCCTGCGCCAACATCGCCTTTGGCGGGCGGGACGGTCGGACGCTCTATCTCTGCGCGACCGACAGCGTCCATGCGATCGCCCTGCGAACGCCGGGCATCCTCTGATCGGGGCGGGCACGGGTCAGCCGCCCCGACCCGGTTCAGTCGCGGAACAGCAAAGGCGCCATCGCCTGAAGGCTGCGCCGCCAGGTCTGGAACTCATGCCCCGTATCGGGCGAGACGAAGAACACGCTGTTCAGCCCCGCCTGTTTCAGCGCCTCGGCATTGGCGCGCGGGTCGCTGCGCGGACCACCGGGCGGGCCCGAGCGGCCCCCCTCCAACTCGCGGCTGCCGAAGCTGACAAAGGTCAGCTTGACCTTGTCGCGATAGCCCGGCGTCGCCTTGACGTCGTCCAGCGAGACGGTGCCCCCGCTGAGCAACCCGATATAGGCGAAGCGGTCGAGATTTTTGGGCGCGATCAGCTTGGTCTCGAACCCGCCCATCGACAGGCCCGCCATGGCGCGATGGCGCTGGTCCGACAGGGTACGGAAATGCCCGTCGACATAGGGGATCAACTCGTTCAGCAGCACCGTCTGGAACGGGCGGATATCGAATGCCGCCAATCCGCCGGGCTGGCCGGGGCGAATGTCGTTGGTCATGCCATAGGTCATGACGATGATGAACGGCCGCGTCTTTCCGGCGGCGATCAGATTGTCCATGATCAGATTGGCATGGCCCTGGTTCGACCAGGCGGTTTCGTCCTCGCCCCAGCCATGCTGGAGATAGAGGACCGGATATCGCTCGCGCGCATTCCGGTCATAGCCGGGCGGGGTGTAGACGAAGGCGCGCCGCTGCGTCCCCGTGCTGGGGGAGGGGAACAATATCTGTTCGACGTGGCCATGGGGCACGTCCTTCAGCGCATAGAAATCGGCGTCATGCGCCGGGATTTCGATCCCGCTCTCCCACCGGGTCGAGCCATAGAAGTTGAGCGTCCCCGGATCGTTGAACGTCCCGCCATCGACGGTCAGGTGGTAATAATGGAAGCCTTCGTCCAGCGGCCCTTCGGACGTGCCGACCCATGTGCCGTCGGGCCCCTTGGTCAACACGGTCCCGCCGCGCCCCCCGAGACCCAGGCTGACCTTCACCGCCTTTGCATCGGGGGCGACGATGCGGAAACGGGCATAGCCCTGCGAATTGACCTGCGGATAGGCTTGCCCCGGCTGGTTGAGCGAGGAGGGTTTGAAATCCTCGACGATGGGGGCGGAGGCGTTCGGGGATGGTGCCGTCTGCGCATAAGCCTGCGGTATCGCTATCATCATTGCTGCCAATGCGGCATGGATCACCCTCATCGACCATCCTCCCATGTGATTGTCGGCCAGCCGTTCCGACCGTGCCTTGTGCCAAGCATGGTGAGCCGATTGGCGACAGGAGACAAGCCCTGCCGCAAATCCATCCGATAAAGGAGCCGATCGCGCCCGGGAGGTGAGCGTTACCGCCGCCCGGACGCTATGCGCGGACGAGCAACTCGTCGCTGCGCAACCATAAGGGGGGAAGGCAGAGCGGTGTCGTCGACAGGGGCAGCACCGCTTCATCGACTTCCGCCCCGATGACGTCGATCATGAAACGCCGCCGTGCCGCGATCCGCGCAGCCACTGCCGGATGGCGCTCCGCCAGATCGGCGCGCAGCGCCGCATCGGCCAGCACGATGCTGTCTTCGCAGTTCAGCGCCCAGCCATCGGGCATCGGCGTCGGGATCACGTCGACCTGGACATGCATGCCGGATCGAAAGCGATCGGTCGAACCGGGGCGCACGGGGGTGTGGGACCATTCCTCATGCCCGGTCAAATGGCCGGGATTCAGCAGCGATCGCAACCCACCGGCGGCGAGTGTTTCCACCACCGCATCGTGCAGGGCCGCTCCGGTGCAACCGATACGGGCATGGCGATACCAGGCCAGCAGCCCCGCGAAATAGGCGGAGGCGGTGGCGACGAAGGCGTCGTTCGCATCGTCGAGCAACCCGGCACGCGCGCTGAGGCCCCCCCATAGCCCGATGGCTGTCGATACGCCGTCCCCCTTGCGCAGCACGCGCGCGCCCGGACTGGCCAGCCCGATCACCGATCCGTCGGACGGCCCGCCCGAAGCGAGCATGGCATGGACGTTGAACGGATCGCCGCCATAGCCCATCCGGGCCGCGCCCGCCCGTTCGCTGTCGCCGGGGCGCAGTCCCGACAGGATCGACCAGACCATCGCCGAGCCGCGTGCCGCCGCGGCCTCGAACACCGCGATCTGATCGGCATCGATGATCGACCGCTGCCCCCGTTCGGGATGGAGCAGAACCTCGGTCCGATCGCATACGCTGTCCGCCCCCGCCACGGCGGCGATCGCGCCGAGATAGGCGGCGGGCAGGAAAGGCGGTGGCGGTCCGTCCGCGTCGTGGTCCCATTCCTCTTCGCCCAGATATTTCCACCCGACGATCCCGACCGACGCCCCCCGCCGCACCCCTGCGTCGCGCAGCACATCGGTCAGGCGCGGCGCGGCGGTGCGATCCTGGCCCAGCAGGCTCATCGTCTGCGACAGGCGCACTTCTAGCCCCGGAAGCGCGGCGCGGGCGGCATAGGGAATGCACTCGTTGCCGGTGATCAGGATCCGCGTACCGCTCGGGCCCAGCAGCAATAGCGCCTCCTCGAACCGGGGCTCGAACCCCGACAGGAACATGACGTTGGCCATATGCTCGCGATCGGCATAGACCATCAGCCAGTCCGTACCCGCCGTCGCCAGCGCCGCATCGCACCGCGCGGCGTAACGCTCGGCGGGCAGGGGGGGCGGTTCGTCGATCGGGCCGAAATCGGGGATGGTGACGGGGGACAGGCGAATGGACATGAACGCTCCCTGCATATTCTTGCGCCGTTCCAATATATATGATTTTATGGCGATGCAAAGGGGAACCGAATGAAGCACCGCATCCATGCCCTCCATAGGCTGTTCCTGATCGGCGCGGCGCTGACGTGCGCGCTACCCTGCGCGGCGGCGCCGTCGCCCCATGCCGCACGGGTCAGCATCGTCCGGGACGAGGTGGGGATCGCCCATGTCCATGGCCGCAGCGATGCCGATGCGGTGTTCGGCATGATCTATGCCCAGGCGGAAGATGATTTTCCCCGGATCGAACGCAATTATCTGACCGCGCTGGGTCGGTTGGCGGAGGTGGAGGGGGAAGCGGCCCTGTGGCTGGACCTGCGTCAGCGCCTGTTCGTCGATCCTGCGCGCCTGCCCGCCGAATATCGCCGCAGCCCGGCCTGGCTGCGGCGGCTGATGGATGCATGGGCGGCGGGGCTGAACCAGTATCTTGCCGATCACCCTGCGGTACGCCCGGCGCGGATCACCCGGTTCGAGCCATGGATGGCGCTGGCCTTTTCCGAAGGCAGCATCGGCGGCGATATCGAACGCGGGGTCGATCCGACCGCGCTCGCCGCCTTTTACGGCACGCCCGGCGCGCGTCGGGCGTCGGACCCGATGCTGGCCGATGCCGGGCGGCTGGTCGAGCCCAAGGGGTCGAACGGCATCGCCATCGGCCCGTCGCGCAGCGCCAGCGGCCATGCCCTGTTGTGGATCAACCCGCATACATCCTTCTTCTTCCGCTCCGAGCAACAGGTCAGCAGCGACGAGGGGTTGTCGGTCTATGGCGCGGCGACCTGGGGCCAGTTCTTCGTCTATCAGGGGTTCAACCGGCGGCTCGGCTGGATGCATACGTCGAGCGGCGTGGACAATATCGACGAATTTGCGGTCGAGGTGCGCGGGCGGGGCGACGCGGCCCGCTGGCGCGACGGCACCGTGTGGCGGCCCTTCGCCCGAAGCACGGTGCGGCTGCTGGTGCGTGCGGCCGATGGCGGCTTGCGCGAACGGGTCTTCACCACGCTGGCGACGCGGCACGGGCCGATCATTCGCAGCGAAGGCGGGCGCTGGGTCGCGGTGGCGATGCTGAACGCGCCGCGCCCGGCGCTGGAGCAGAGCTGGCTGCGGACCAAGGCGACGACGCTGACCGATTATTTGCGGGTCGCCGACCGCAAGGCCAATTCGTCCAACAACACCATCCTCGCCGCCGATGACGGGACGATCGCCTATCTCCACCCGCAATTCGTGCCGATCCGCGACGACCGGTTCGATTATACCCGTCCCGTCGATGGCAGCGATCCGGCGACGGCATGGCGTGGGCTGCACCGTCTCGCCGACCTGCCGCAGGTCGTGCGGCCTCGCAGCGGCTGGGTGATGAACGTCAACGACGCGCCATGGACCGCCTCCGGTGCCGATAGTCCACGGCCGGCCGACTATCCGCGCTATATGGACCAGTTCGGTGAGAACCCGCGCGGGGTGCATGCCACGGCTCTGCTGTCCGGGGATCGGCGGTTCACGCCGACCATGCTGCGCGATGCGGCGTTCGATTCCTTCCTGCCATTATTCGATCAGCAGATCCCGTTGCTGGCCCGTGGTTTCGCCGCCTTGCCGCCGGGCGATCCACGCCGCGAAGAGCTTCGACAGGCGATGGCGCTGCTGACCGCATGGGACCGTCGCTGGGGGCTGGAGTCGGTGGCGACGACCGTTGCGGTCTTTTGGGGCGAGGCGCTCTGGCGGCGAGAGGGGCCGAAGGCCCGGGCCGCGGGCCGCCCGATCTTCGCATGGCTGGCCGATAGCACCATCGATGCCGACCGGATCGCCGCGCTGGCCGATGGGTGGCGGCGGCTGAATGCCGATTTCGGCGGTCCGATCGCCTGGGGGCGGGTCAACCGGTTCCAGCGGCTGAGCGGGGCGATCGTATCGCGTTTCGACGACCGCGCGCCGAGCGTTCCCGTGCCCTTCACCAGCGGCAATTTTGGGTCGCTCGCGTCGTTCGGCGTGGAGCGGCAGGCGGGGCAGCGCTGTTTCTATGGGACCAGCGGCAACAGCTTCGTCGCGATGGTCGAATTCACGCCGCAGGGGCCGCGCGCCTGGTCGGTATCGGCGGGTGGGCAGAGCGGCGATCCCGCTTCACCCCATTTCGACGACCAGGCGGTGCGCTATGCCGCCGGTGATTTGCGCGCCATCCCTTTGGGACCGATTGCGAGCCGCGCCTATCACCCGGGCGAACCGCGTCCCGCCGCCCCGGCGCGCGCCCCGACACTCCCTGGCGCGCCCTGCGGCTAGGGGCGCAGCGGGTGCTTTCCCGCCACCAGCAGCAACTCCAGCGCGCCGTAGATCAGTTCGTACATCCGCGTGCCCGCCAGTGTGGCATTGCCCTCTACGATCGCATCGGCGACGCGTTTGTGGTCGCGTGCGCTGGCGCGGGGCACGCCCTTATATTCGTTGGTCCGCCGGATCGAGAAGCGCAGCGTCGTCTCCGTCAGGTCGGTGAACTGGCGAAGGAACCGGTTGTTGCTCGCCCGGAGCACCGCGATGTGGAAGGCGATATCGGCTTCCAGCGCATCTTCCTCTCCCCGGTCGGCGGCGGCCATGCGTTCGGTCGCGGCGACGATCGCGGCGCGCTGCGGCCCCGACGCCGAATGCGCCGCCAGCGTCGCGGCGCGCGGTTCGATGGCGAGGCGGATTTCGGTGAAGTCGATCAACAGGTCGATAGAGAAGTCACGCTGCAACATCCAGCGCAGCACATCGGGGTCGAGCAGGTTCCAATTGTCTTCCGGCTGGACCAGAGTCCCTGCCCGCTTGCGCCCGACCAGCAGCCCCTTGGCCGCCAGCATCTTCACCGCCTCGCGCAGGACCGGGCGGCTGGCGTCATAGCGTTCGCACAATTCCGCTTCGGTCGGGAAGGGCGATCCCGACCGGAAATGCTCGGTGACGATGGCCAGGCCGAGATCGTCGACGATCTTTGCGGTCAGGTTGCGGCCGTCATGCGATCCGGATTCCTCTGTCATCTCCTTCCCATAGGGCATGCGACAAGAATGCGCCAAGCGGGCTTTACCCGGCGAACGCCGTGGCGGGACGGCCGCCGACGCCGACCTCCAGCACGAACAGCGCCCCATCCGCCGGCATCCCCGGCGACGTCATCGCCGCCGATGTGACGTAAAGCCGATCGAGTCCCGCCCCGCCGAATGTGCAACTGGTCACATTGGTCGCGGGCAGCGCCACCGTCTGCATCCGTCGCCCCTCAGGATCGAACCGGCTGATCGCGCCGCCACCCCAGTGCGCGACCCACAGACAGTCCTGCGCATCGACGGTCATGCCGTCGGGATAGCCCCATGCCGGGTCGAAGGTTAGGAACGGGACACGCTCGGCGAGCGCTCCGTCCTCATCGACGGCAAAACGATAGACGACACGCCGTCCGCTGTCGGCATGGTAGAGGAAACGCCCGTCGAGCGAGAAGGCGGGGCCGTTGGCGACCCGATAGCCGTCGTCATGCCGCCTCGGTCGGCGATCCGCACCCATCGCATAGAGTGCGCCGCTGTCGTCGAGATCGCGATCGTCCTTCGACCCGAACCACAGCCGTCCGGTCGCATCGACCTTCGCGTCGTTCAGCCGGTTGTGCGGCCGGTCCGGCTCGGGCGCGACCCAGAAGTCGATCGCAAGGCTGTCGGGGTCGAGCGCCGCGATCCCGCTGCGGAACCCGGCGAGCAGGCCGCCGCCCGCGCGTTCCACCACCCAGCCGATCGGTTCGGGCATCGCCCAGCGTTCGACCGCGCCGGTCGCCACCGTCAGCCGGTTGAGCGCCGGGGCGACGATATCGACCCACCAGAGGCTCCGGTCCGCCACCCGCCACAGTGGTCCTTCGCCCAGTTGGTCGACGCCGTCGCGCGCCACGATCTCGAAATCGGTCATCTTGGCCCTTTCCCTTCAATAAATATGATATATAACGAGCGGAAGGATGCAAGCCGATAGGAGAGGGGGCGGCACGATGATAAGCACGCGCAGGGCGATGCTGGGCACGTTGGCCGCCACGACGCTGGGCGGCACGCTGGGCGGTTGTTCTGCCGCAGCGGACGGCGTGCGGATCGGCTTCGTCGTGAAGATGCCGCAGGAACAATGGTTTCAGGACGAGTGGCGCTTCGCCCGCGCGGCGGCGCGCCATCTGGGCTTTTCGGTCATCGAGATCGGCGCGGAGGATGGCGACCGGCTGCTCTCCGCCTTGTGGACCCTCTATGCGCGTTATGCCGGGGGCTTGGTCATCTGCACGCCCGATCCCCGGCTGGGCCCGGCCATTGCGGGGTTCGCCGCGCGGACGGGAATGAAGCTGCTATCGGTCGACGACCGGCTGATCGGCGCGGACGGACAGCCGATCGAATCGGTGCCGCATGTCGGCATTTCGGCGACCGCGATCGGCGAAGTCGCAGGGCGTGCGGCGGCGGCGGAGGCGGGGCGGCGTGGCTGGTCCCCCGCGACCACGGGCGTGTTGCGCATCGCCTATGACAGTCTCGACACCGGGCGCGAACGCACGGCTGGCGCGGTCGGCGCGTTGCGGGCGGCGGGCTTCGCGCGTGTGTTCGATGCGCCGCAACGGACCACCGATACCGAGGGGGCGTTCACCGCCGCCGCGCCGGTGCTGACCGCGCATGCCGATATCGACCATTGGATCATCCTAGGCCTCAATGACGAGACGGTCGTTGGCGGGGTGCGCGCCGCCGAAGGATTGCGCCTGTCGCCCGCCGCGTTGATCGGCATCGGTATCGGCGGATCGGAGGCGGCGATCGCCGAACTGGCCAAGCCCGTCCCGACCGGCTTCTTCGCCACCGTGCTGCTCAGCGCGCGGCGGCATGGATATGACACGGCGGCGGCGGTGGCGCGCTGGGTTCGCGACGGTCTGGCCCCGCCGCCGCTCACGCTGACCAGCGGGGTCCTGCTCGATCGCGGCAATTTCCGCCGCATCCTGGCCGAGGAGGCGATGGCATGAGCGAACGGTTGCGCTTCGATCATGTCGGCAAGCGGTTTCCCGGCGTTGTCGCGCTCGACGACATATCCTTCACCGTCGCGGCGGGCGAGGTGCGCGCGTTGATCGGCGAGAATGGCGCGGGCAAGTCGACGCTGCTGAAGATCCTGTCTGGCCAGTATCGCCCCGATGCCGGTACGCTGGCGGTCGATGGGCGGCCTTGTGCCTTTCACCGACCGCGCGACGCGCAGGATGCCGGAATCGCGATCATCCATCAGGAATTGCAACTCGTGCCCGACCTGTCGGTCGCCGAGAATCTGATGCTCGGTACGCTGCCCGCGCGGGGCGGCTGGGTCGATCGCGCGGATCTGCACGCCCGCGCCGCTTCGGTGCTGGCCCGGCTGGGCGAGGAGATCGCGCCGGACACGCGGCTCGGCAGCCTGTCGATCGGCCAGCGTCAGATGGTCGAGATCGGCCGCGCGCTGCTGCGCGACGCCCGCATCATCGCGTTCGACGAGCCGACCAGTTCGCTGAGCGCGCGCGAGACGGACCGACTGATGGCGATCATCGGCGAATTGCGCGCGGGCGGTGCGGCGATCCTGTATGTCAGCCACCGGATGGAAGAGGTCTATGCCCTGGCCGACAGCGCCACGGTGCTGCGCGACGGGCGTCATGTGACCGATGTCTCGCCGATCGGTCCCAGCGACGCCGACCGGCTGATCGCCGCGATGGCCGGACGAGAGATCGCCGACATCTATCACTATCGCCCCCGCGCAAGGGGGCGCGAGGCGTTGACGATCGACGGCATCACGGGGCCGGGGGTCCGCGCGCCGCTGTCGTTGCAGGTGGCCGAGGGAGAGATACTGGGCCTGTTCGGGCTGGTCGGGGCGGGGCGTTCCGAGCTGTTCCGGCTGGTGTACGGCGCGGCACGACCGAGCGCGGGACGGGTGTTGCGCGATGGTGTCGTACTGCCGCCCGGCGAGCCGCGTGCGGCGATCGCCGCCGGCCTGGGCCTGTGCCCAGAGGATCGCAAGGACGCCGGGCTGATCCCGCTGGCCTCTGTGCGGGAGAATATCGCGATGGCTTGGCGTAACCTGCGGGGCGGTACGCCGTGGCTGCGGCGCCGTGCCGAACGCAACGGCGCGGCGGCGGTCATCGCCGATATGCGGGTCAAGACCGCCAGCGCCGAGACGCCGATCGCGCAATTGTCGGGCGGCAACCAGCAAAAGGCAGTGATCGGCCGCTGGCTGATGGCGGAGGCCCGCGTCCTGCTGCTCGACGAACCGACGCGCGGTATCGATGTCGGCGCGCGCAGCGAAATCTACGACCGGCTGTACCGCTTCGCCGAAGCGGGCGGCAGCGTCCTGTTCGCCTCGTCCGACATGGCCGAAGTGCTGGGCGTCGCCGATCGCATCGCGGTGATGCGCGAAGGCACGCTGGCCGCCGTCATCCCCCGCGAACAGGCGAATGCCGAGACGTTGCTGCGGCTAGCGCTGCCCGAATCCACAACTTCATCTGTCAGGGAGCCGATGCCCGTATGACGCCTTCCTCGATCCTTTCGCGCGCAGGGCCGCTGCTGCTGCTCGTCCTACTGCTCGCCGCGCTCGGCCTGTTCGTTCCCGACTTCCTGTCGGTACGAAACGCACAGGGCCTGTTATTGTCGGTCACGCTGGTCGGCACCATCGCCGCGACGATGATGCTCGTGCTGGCGATGCGCGAAGTCGACCTGTCGGTCGGCTCGACGGTCGCCTTTTCGGGCGTGCTGGCGGCGGTGACGATGGGCGCGACCGGCAGCGTGACGCTGGGCGTGCTGGCCGGGCTGGGCGGCGGGTTGGCGGTCGGGCTGGTGAACGGCGTGCTGATCGCCGGTTTCCAGGTCAATTCCCTGATCGTCACGCTGGCGACGATGGAAATGGTGCGCGGCCTCGCCTTCCTCACCTCGGGCGGACAGAGCGTCGCCATCCCGCTCCAGCGCTTCTATACGCTGGGGTCGGGCGGGATGCTGGGCATCGGCTGGCCGATCTGGATCATGGTGGCCGGGTTCGCGCTGTTCGGCGTCGTGCTCAACCGCACGGTGTTCGGTCGCAACATCCTGGCGATCGGCGGCAATGCCGAGGCAGCGCGCCTGGCGGGGGTGCCGATCACCCGGGTGCGGATCATCGTGTTCGCGTTGCAGGGGCTGATGGCGGCGCTGGCTGGTATCATCCTGGCGGCGCGCATCACCAGCGGCCAGCCCAATACCAGCATCGGATTGGAGCTGGCGGTGATCTCGGCCTGTGTGCTGGGCGGCGTGTCGTTGTCGGGCGGGGTCGCGACGATCGGCGGGGTGATGATCGGCGTCCTCATCATGGGCGCGGCGCAAAATGCGCTGAACCTGCTGAACATCCCCACCTTCTATCAATATGTCGTGCGCGGCGGCATCCTGCTGATCGCGGTCATCGCCGACCGGCTGCGTCAGACGGGGCGCCTGCCGCGCCTGTCGCTGACGCGCGCGGCCCCCGAACGGAGCATTCGCTGACATGGCCCGCATCGCCAGGATCGAACATTTTCTCGTGCCGCCGCGCTGGCTGTTCGTGCGGATCGAGTGCGACGACGGCAGCGTCGGCTGGGGCGAGGCCAGTCTGGAGGGCCATGCGGAGGCGGTGGCGGGGGCGCTGGACGCCGCGCGCGACCGGCTGATCGGCCATGACGCCGACCGGATCGAGGATGCGTGGCAGATGCTCTATCGCCTGGGCTTCTATCGCGGCGGCCCGGTGCTGATGTCGGCGATCTCCGGCATCGACATGGCTTTGTGGGACTTGCGCGGGCGGGCGCTGGGCGTACCGGTCCATGACCTGCTGGGCGGGCGCGTGCGCGACAGCATCCGCGTCTATGCCTGGATCGGCGGCGACCGGCCGAGCGACGTCGCCGCCGCCGCGCTTACCCGCAAGGCGCAAGGGTTCGACGCGATCAAGATGAACGGGTCGGAGGAGATGGAATGGCTGGCCAGCCCCAGCGCGGTCGATGCCGCCGTCGAACGGCTGGCGATGGTGCGCGAGACGGGGATGGACGTGGGCATCGATTTCCACGGCCGGGTCCACAAACCGGTTGCGCGGCGGCTGGTGGAGGCGCTGGCCCCGCTCGGCCCGCTGTTCGTCGAGGAGGTGCTGCTGGGCGAACACCCCGAAGCGCTGGCGCAGATCGCTGCCCAGTCCACGGTGCCGCTGGCGATGGGCGAGCGGCTTTATTCGCGGTGGGATTTCAAACCCTTTTTCGAGCGCGCGGTCATCGATGTGGCGCAGCCCGATCTGGCCCATGCCGGTGGCATTTCGGAGGGGCGCCGGATCGCCGCCATGGCCGAGGCCTATGACGTGGCGCTCGCCCCGCATTGCCCGTTGGGACCGCTGGCGCTGGCCGCCTGTTTCCAGGTCGCGGCTACGACGCCCAATTTCGTGATCCAGGAAATCTCGCTCGGCATCCATTATAACCAGGCCGATGCCGATCTGCTGACCTATCTGAGCGATCCGGAGGTGCTGACCGTGCGCAATGGCCGCGTCGCCGTGCCGCGCGGACCGGGACTGGGCGTGACGATCGACGAGGCGCGGGTGCGCGACGCGGCACGGGTTCCGCATCGCTGGCGCAATCCGGTATGGCGCGGCACCGACGGGAGTCTTCGCGAATGGTGACGGGGTTCGATGGCAGGGGGGCGATCGTCACCGGTGCGGGCGGCGGCATCGGCGGGGCGATCGCCAAGGCGCTGGCGGAAGCGGGGGCGGCGGTCGCGATGGTCGACCGCACTGCCGATGCACTGCGCCACGACGACCGGCATTTGGCGATCGCGTGCGACATCGCCGACCCGACCGCTGTCGACCGGGCGGTGGCGGCGACGCTCGACCGGTTCGGGCGGTTCGACATATTGGTCAACGTCGCCGGGATCATGATCTACAAGCCGATCACGGAACAGGACGCCGCCGACTGGCAGCGCTTGCTGGCGGTCAACCTGATCGCGCCGGCGCTGTTCACCGGCCACGCGTTGCGCCACATGCCGTCGGGCGGGGCGATCGTGAACGTGGCGTCGATCCATGCCCATCGCACCTCCGCCGAGGTCGCATCCTATGCCGCATCCAAGGCCGCGCTGGTCAGCCTGACGCGATCGACCGCGATCGAGGGGGCGGCGCGCGGCATCCGCTGCAACGCGATCCTGCCCGGCGCGATCGACACGCCGCTGCTGCGCGCCAGCCCGAACATCGCGGCGGGGATCGAGGTGATCGATCCCGCCGATATCGGCACACCGGCGGATATCGCCTCGCTTGCGCTGTTCCTCGCCTCGGATGGGGCGCGCTTCGTGTCCGGCGCGGAGCTGGTTGCCGATGGCGGCAGGATGGGGCGGTTATGACGCCGGGGTCACGCCGAAGCGCCATTCGGTAACCGCCTGCCAGCGATTACCGGGATCGAGGCGGCTGGAGGGAAATTGCGGATGGTGGACCGCGTCCGGCCAGCCCTGCGCCTCCAGGCACAGCCCTTCATGCGGTGCGAACGCGCCCGACAAGGCGTATCCGTCATAGAATTGCAGTCCCGGCCGGTCGGTCGTGATCGTCAGGTTCCGGCCGCTGGCGGGATGGTCGAGCCAGGCGACTTCGCGCAGGCCGTCCCCGGCCAGGCAGTAGTTGTGGTTGTATCCGGGATGGACACCCCGACCGATCGGCCGCGAGGTCCGAAAGTCGAAGGGCGTTCCCCCGACGCGCTGGCGCTCCCCGGTCGGCAGCGCGGCCTCGTCGATCGACAGGACATGGTCGGCGGCGATGCGCAGGCGGTGATCGTGGATCGTCGTCGCCGGATCGCCCGACAGGTTGAAATAGGGATGGCTGACCAGATTGACGTGCGTCGGACGGTCGGTCGTCGCCCGATACTCGACCCGCAACCGGTCCGGCGTGGGGAGCAGGAAGGTGGCGGTGACATGCAGCGCGCCGGGCCAGCCCGCATCGCCATCCGGGCTGTGGTGCGCCAGGACGAGGCGCGTCGCCTCCGCCCGTTCCACCCGCCAGATCGCCCGGTGAAAGCCGGGTATGCCGCCATGGAGATGGTTGGGCCCGTCATTCGCCACCAACCGGACGATCCCGCCGTCCAGCGGGAAGGTCGCGCCCGCGATCCGATTGGCATAGCGCCCGCACGTCGCCCCCATATAGGCGTCGGGCCCCGGCGCACCGGCGGCGGGATAGTCCCGCACCCGCGCATGGCCGAGCAGGACGTTCGCATGGCGACCATGCCGGTCCGGCGCATCGATCGCCATCAGCGTCGCGCCCAGATTGGTCAGCGTGACGCGGATACCGCCGTCGCGGCGGAGGATGAAGCTGTCGATCCCGGACATGAACGGTGAAGGGGAGGGGGAAGCCGTCATGGTCTCCCCCCTCCATAGCCGATCAGAAGTTGAACCGCATACCCGCTCCGATACGGCGGCCTTGCGTCGATACGGTGATCCGCCGCTCTTCGAACCGCGAATAATCCTGGTAGCGGTTGTCGGTCAGGTTCAGCACCTCGGCAAAGACCGAAATCGAGTCGTTCAGCTTGGCCGATGCCGACAGGTCGATCTGGTCATAGGCGAAGACCTGGGTCGGCTGGCTCTGCGCCCCGAACGTCGCAGCGAGGAACGGCGCACGCCAGTTATAGGCGCCGCGGATCGAAAAAACCGTCCTTTTCATAGAACAGCACGAGGTTGGCGGTATCCGACAGCCCTTCGACGTTGAACGTCTGATTGCTCAGCGTCGGATCGAACCGGATCGAACTGCGGACCAGCGTATAGTTGGCCGATGCGCCGAAGCCGTCGAACGGCGCGGGCAGGAAGTCGAACACCGTCTGCACCGCCGCTTCCACCCCGTACACATCGCCGTTCTGTGCGTTGAACGGTCGGTTGGCGAGGAAGCGTTCGCCGAAATACACCTCTTCGCGCTGGGCGGAGATGATGAAGTTCTGCAACTTCTTGTAGAAGGCGGCGATGCTCGCATAGCTGGTCCGGCTGAAATAATAGTCGGCCGACGCATCGACGTTCCACGCCAGGAACGGCAGCAGATAGGGGTTGCCGCCGCTGACCGAGCTGGAATCGGGCGGGCGGAAGGTGAAGGACTGCGACAGCCCCAATCGGCTGAGCGTCGGACGGGTCATCGTCCGCGACCCCGCGAGGCGGAAGGTCAACTGGTCGGTCGCGTCGAAGCGGAAGTTCAGCGACGGCAGGACATAGGTATAGTTGTTGCGCGCATCGACCGGGATATTCGGGCTATAGACCGGTTGCGCCGCCGTAGGGTCCGCCGGGTTCTTGATGACGTTGAGCAGCGTCACCGAATAGCCGGTGGCATAGAGATCGGTGTGGATCAGCCGCGCGCCCGCCATCGCGGTCCAGCGGCCGCCGCCCATTTCACCCGCGAACGCCGCCTGGACATAGCCGGCATAGGTGTTCTCGCGCACGGTACCCGATCCACGTTCGAGGTCGATCGGATTCAGGCTGTTGTTGTTCCCGGCGAACACCGCGAGGAACCGGTTGCGCGCGTCGATCGCCGATTGCGACGATCCGCCGACCTGATTGGCGGCCTCGGCCGATCCCCAATAGCGGACCAGCGCGTCGCGATCATAGTTCAGCCAGGTCAGGTTGCGGCCCAGGACATTGGCGTTGAAATTGGTGAAAAGCGACGACGGCGCCAGCGCCTGATAGCCGCAATAGAAGCAGCCGAGCGGTTCCGGCGATTCGCGCGCGACGGTGATCTTCTTGCGGTTGGTGAACAGCAGCCCCGCCTGGATCGTGTCGAGAAAGCCGTTGCGGTCCCACGTCAGATCGACCGCGCCCTGGTTCACCGTATCGCCGTTGCGCCCGCCGCGTTCCGAACAGCAATGCAGCCGCACCGCCGAATTGTCGTTGGTCGGCAGGATGTTCGTCATGGTCGGCAGGCCGTCCGGCCCGTTCAGGACGAAGGTCGGCGTCACGCCGGTCTGGCGCACGCCGACGACATAGAACAACTGGTCCGATGCATTGCGCGAATTGGAATGCGCCGCGTCGAAATCGATGGAGAGCGTGTCGGTCGGCTTCCACTTGATGCGCGCGCCGATCTGATAGGTGCGGGCATCCTGCGGCGCGGTCGACACGATATGGTCGGCGGCCAGCCCTGCGGTGGCGGTCGCGGGCAGCACGGTGAACTGCGTGGCGGTGCCGTTCGCGTTGATCGTCGCCGACGTGATCCGCGCCGGATCGACATAATAGCCGAGCTGGTTGGTGCGGCTGTCGGCCTTTTGCTGGGTATAGAGCGCGTCCAGCTCGAAGCGCACCTTGTCGGAGATCACATAATCCAGCGCGAAGGTGCCGCCGATGCGTTCGCGGCTCGTTTCGCTGGCGGTGAAGTTCAATGTGCGCGGCAGCGCCACCCCGGTCCTTTCGCGCACGCCGTCGCCATCGGTGTCGACCCGCTGGTTGACGATCCAGCCATCGGTCGAGATGTTGCGCAGCGCGAAGCGACGCTTGTCGTAGATCACGCTGGCGAGCACGCCGAAGGTGCGATCGGCGTTGCTATGGCTGATGACGCCCGACACGACCGGGGTGATGGTGTCCGACGTGTTGTCGTGCCGCCCCTGGACGCTGCCCGAAAAGCGCAGACCGGCGCGGTCGGTCGGGCGCGCGGTGCGCAGGATGACCGTCGAGCCGATGCCGCCCTCCTGGAACCGCGCTTCCGACGATTTATAGACCTCGGCCCCGGTGATGAGTTCGGACGACAGGATGTCGAACGAGAAGGAGCGGCCACCCGCATCGGTCGACAGCAGCCGGTTGTTGAGCAGGACCGTATTGAATTCCGGCCCCAGGCCGCGAACCGTGATCCCGCGACCTTCGCCATTGGTGCGGCTGATCGCGACGCCGGTGATGCGTTGCAGCGATTCCGCGATATTGGCGTCGGGGAAGTCGCCGATATCCTTGGCCGAAATACCGTCGACCACCCCGATCGTGTCGCGCTTCACCTCCAGCGCGTTGGCCAGGCTGGCCCGGATGCCGGTGACGACGATTTCGTCGCCTTCCCTGAGGGGATCGTCTTCCGTCGTTCGGCTGGGCGCGGTCGGCGCCTCCTGTGCCAGCGCGGGTGCGGTTCCGGCCAGCAGCAGCAGTGATGCTCCCGACAGCAGCAAGGCCGCATTGTGACGAAATTTTCGCATGACGATCCCCCCATTTTGTTGTGACTGGCCGACAATAAATATTACTTTAAAACGGGTGTCCAGCGTTTTTTCGGGGTTTCGTCCAGATGAATGCAGATTTTGTATTACTTATTGCGATGCGTCATTGCCGCGTCAGGATCACGCCGACCCCTTGGAAGTCGCCTCTCAGCGTGACGTCCAATCCATGCCGCATCCAATAGCCGCCGCTGGCGACGGGCGGCACGGTGGCGGGCAGTTTCTGCCCGTCCATCGACTCGATCCGATATTGCGCATCGGGGTCGAGTCCGGTGAGCGCGATGGCGGGCATCACGTCCAGCTTGTGGGTGTTGGCGACCAGCGCGAACAACGCCGCCTGTTTGCGATCGGCGGACACATAGAGGTTGGTCCAGCGCGGATCGGCCTCGGTCGGACGGTTCAGCCGGTACAGGTCGCCCTGCTGCACCGTTTCGCGGATACGCTTGTATGCGGCGATATAGGCACGGGCGATGGTGAAATCGATCTCCTGCCATTTGTTCAGGTTGGTGCCGATCCCCAGCCCGCCCTGCATCGCCGACAGGAACCGGAACGCCAGCGTCGTCTGGCGATGGTTCACCCAATGCGGGCTGTCGGTCACCCACGCCATCATCGTCGCGGGCGCATAGGCCTGGGTATAGCCGTCCTGGATATCCATCCGGTCGAGCGGGTCGGTATTGTCCGACGGCCACATCTGATCGGTGCGCGCCATGATCCCCATGTCGACCCGACCGCCGCCGCCCGAACAACTCTCGATCTCCACGCGCGGATGCCGTTTGCGCAGCTCGTCGAGGATCCAGTAGAGGTTGCGGACATACGCCACATAGATGGCCTGCTGGTCGGCGACATCGGCGTCGGGCCAGCCGGGTTCGGACCAGTTGCGGTTATAGTCCCATTTGAGGAACGCGATGTCGTTGGTCTTCAGCAGGCCGTCGAGCGTCGCCAGCACATAGTCGCGCACATCGGTCCGCGCGAGGTTGAGGACCAGCTGGTTGCGCCCCTCGCTGCGCGGACGGCCCTTGAACTGCATCACCCAGTCGGGATGGGCACGGTACAGGTCGCTGTCGGCGTTGATCATCTCCGGTTCGACCCACAGACCGAAATCCATGCCCAGCGCCTTGACCCGGTCGATCAGCGGCGTCAGCCCGTTGGGGAATTTCGTACGGTTGACGCTCCAGTCGCCCAGGCCCGCACGGTCGTTGTTACGTCCGCCGAACCAGCCATCGTCCATCACGAACCGCTCCACGCCCAGCGTCGCGGCGCGTTCGGCCAGCGCGATCTGCCCCGCCTCGTTGACGTCGAACTCGGTCGCTTCCCAGCTATTGTAGAGGACCTTGCGCAAGGGCAGGCGACCGCCATGTCGTGGCAGCACCTGTTCGCGCTGGAACCGGTGGAAGATGCGGCTGGCGCCGCCCTTGCCGGCGTCGGAAAAGCCGACATAGAAGATCGGCGTTTCCAGCTTCCCGCCCGGTTGCAGGCGATAGGCGAAGTCGAACGGGTTATAGCCGCCGACGATACGGATGCGTCCGGTCACATCCTGGTTGAAGTTCAGCCGCCACGATCCGCTCCAGGCGAGCGCGCCGATCCAGGCCGGACCCTTGGCTTCGTCGGTGCCTTGGCGGGTCACCATGAACCACGGGTTGTTCTCGCTTCCGGTCGATCCGCGACGGCTCTCCAGCACGGTGGCGCCCGGCGTGATCGCGCGTTCGCGCATCGTCCATTCCGCCGCCCAGCGCCCGGTGGAGAAATGCAACTTGTAGTCATAGGCGACCGGCAGTGTCAGCCCGGCGGCGGCGACTTGATCGAGCCGAACGTCCGCGGTGCCGCGATTTTCGATGACCGCCGAACGCGCGATGACGCCGGTGCCGCGATCGATCCGGTATGTCAGGGTGACGAACAGCGGCCGGTCCAGATCGCTCAGCGTAACATGTACGGCATCGCCGTCCATCCGGTGGCTGCGATAGTATAGGACCAGATCGCGATTGCCATCGGGATAGGCGACCTTCAGCGCGGGTTCGGCATAGAGCCCGCCGCCCTGACCGGCATATTCCTGCGGCACGACATTGGCGGCGATGTCGAATCCGCTCAGGCCCGACAGTTCGGGAGCGCTCAAGGGGACGCGATCGGGCAGGCGCCTGCCCCAATAGACCGACTGCAATATACCCTGTGCATTGACCTTGAACGCATAGGTCACGTCGCCGCCATCGAGCCGGAACATACGCGCCGCGCCATCGTAGCTGGCCTGTGCGAGCGCCGGAACCGGTGCCGTACCCAGCAGAAGCAGAGCCGCTATTTTGCCCATCGCTCGCATATTCTCTCCTTCATATCGACAGCGGCCTGGCGGACGCGCGCTGGATTTAATATCATATTTATTTGAAGCGCAAATAGTATCTCGGTGGGGATGGGTTCCGGCGTCCATGACCAAGCACCCTCGCGATCCAAGGCTTAGTGCGGCGGACCGACGGACAGAGGCGCATGCACATATGATCCTAGCGCGGCACGCAGGCCTCCTCGCGACGTTGTCCGGGTTGAGTGTGCCGTGAGCTGGACCGGGTCGCGGTGAGCGGAGTGCTGCAAGAGGGACCGGGCGCGCGGCCGAGCGGGATCGCGCGCGCCGGCCTTCGCCATGACGGGCTACAGCCCCGACTTCAATTGGATCGAGAAGGTTTTCCTCAAGGCATGCCCCGAAAGGTTAGCGAGCGGATAGTATCCGGGCTGTGGTCGTTCATCGGTAAGCTGGTCGACAGTTTCGGCCGCAGGAGCGCACCAACTGTCTATATTGGTTCCTGCGGTTATGAGCCTGAAAGAAAGCCGCTCCGACGGTTTGATATTCGAAAGCATGAATTGCGCATGTTCATGCCGATCGCCGCGATCGTTGTCGCTGGCGACCGGCTTGCACAGTTAAAGTTGTTGCAACGATGATATGGCGTCTATTGCCGCAGGACGACGCGCGGTTCGGCGGGCATGCCGCGCCATGCCGTCGGTGTTTCAAGCAGTTCGATCCTGCTGATGGCATGGGTCGCGGGGATATTGATCGCCCAGGTCTTGAAGCTTCCGTCGCTTGTCGGATCGCTTGCTCTGGCGGGCAGGGGCCGGTCGGCGCCGATAAAGCCGCGGAAACCGTCCTTCAATATGCGGTGGATGATAGAGCCGTCGGAATAGGTTACGCGTAGCGTGTAATCGCAACCGCTATTCTGGCAATATTGCCGGTATTTTCCCGTCCTGATGTCGATATCCGCCCGATCCTGGGCGTTGGTCGGATCGAAGGTCCGGATCGTATTTCCGGTAAAGCGCAATACCGGATAAATCTGGGATACACCGGGCGTTGCCGTCAGGCTGTAGGTAATGACGATCGCGTAGACGGGCAGGTTCCGCTCGACGGGCAGATTGAGGTTGACCCCGTAAAGTCCCCGATCCTCGGTATTGTCGTCCGGCAAAGGTGACCATGCCTGGCTCAGGCTGTTCCAACGCGCGTAACCATTGGGCTGCGCGAAAATCCGGCCACCGGAGAATAGGGGTTGTCCGTCTGACCCGATCGTGGTCGTTCCCTCCAACCAGCGCTGCATTCGGGCGGTATTGAAATCGGAGAACATGGTGAAGCGATAGGAGGGGTCCTGATCGCCCGCGCCGTTCTGCATCGGATCCTGCTTGTAGCAGCGACCGGTTTCATCGAGTTCATGGTCCCGCGCACAGCCCGCGTAATTCGAGGCCGTCGTCGGGACGAGGGGCGATAGGAACTGTCGCCGATCGGGATCGTAGCCCCATGCGGAGCCCTTGAGGCTGCCGGCCGGATAAGGATAGCCGTCTTCATGACCCGCATGCCCGAGGCCGAACGCATGCCCTTGCTCGTGAAAGAAAATGCTGCCGAAGCGGAATGTGCCCGCCCCGATGCCGCCACCGACCGTGCCTAGCCCGCCTCCCGACCAGCGATACGTCCCGGCGGCACCCAATGGCAGCAGGGAGGCGTAATATTGATTGTTGGTCCGGCTCTCGCCATTCGCCTTGCGCAAGGCGTTCAGAATGCCGAGCACGGCGCCAAGCAGTTCCGAGCCGCCCTGCTCCTGATCGGCGTTCCTCATGACATAGGCGGGCCGACCGTCATTGGGTGAAATTACGAGGTGATCCCAACTGACGAAGCCCGCAGGATGGGGCGCGACCTCGAGATTGGCGACCGGCCATTTGGCGGCCAGTTCGCTTTCGATGGCCGGATTGGGCCGCTGCGCCACCCAAAGTGGCTGGGTGTTCGCCTCTGTCCCGCCGAACAGATAGAAGGGCAGCACTCGTAACAACATCGAACTGTCCGCCCCGATGAGGGGGCTGATCGGAGCGGAAGGAGCGTAATTCGCCGCCTTGACGATGAATTGCGTACCCGGGGCGATCCAGTTTCGGGGCAGGTCGGCGGTCCAGGCGTCCGTGGCAAAGGCCGGGCCGCCGCCTTCGGACGAGGGCACGGCCGAGGGTGGGGCGAGTTCGACCGAACCGAGGACCACACCGTCGCGCAATGCCTCGATCGAGGGGGACACGGCGTCGGTGGCGCCGAGCCGAACGATCGCCAATGCGGCGCGATTTGCGATGAGATGGAGGTTGGTCGTCCTGTCCTCCGAGGTCCAGGTGATGCCCTGTGCGGGCAGGACATGCGTCTGCGCAAATTCCATCGTGGCGCTCAGGACCGTCATCGGTAGTGCGCCCGCCGAGGATGGGCCCGAGGAGGCGCCCGTCACGACCTGGACATATCCGGAGAGGCCATCGGTCGCCGTGGTTTCCATATCTTGGGATGAAAGCGCGAGAAAGGCGGTGCCGCCGGTGAGGAGTGATATCGAGGATGCAGCGATGATCTTGATCCCAATGGAGCTGCCGATTTTCAAGTTAAACATCGATGCCTCCCAGCGGAGCCGCCGTTTAATGTAAGTTCATAACATTTAAAGCGGCTGAATAAGTTCCATAGTTATACCATAGGCAAAAAAATATTTCAAATACATCGCATCCGATCACAGTGAATTTTCGATAATTAAGGATAAAATGCATTCCCGATCATATATTTGCTCATTGGTATTTGCCGTTATGTGTTGATTGACGAGAAGATTGACGGATCCCGATTGGGCCTTGCTTGCGCTAGACACGGCCTTGGTCGGTCTAGGCCGGGGCTAGGACCGCAAGGTAAAAAAGGATTGTCCGCAGACGATTCGCACGGGGCCTGTCTTTGTCCGGTCGGCGAAAAATTTTGAAGGAGACAGCGTCAGTCGCTGTCGTTTCGTGGACGACGCGACAATCACCCTTTATGGTCAGACCCTTATGGCCCCGCTGTTTGCATTCGACTGGCAGAACTCAGATTGGTCGTAAGAAAACGCAGTAGTTTGCGCAGTGGCCCGCGCGTCGGGCCGGCCAGCGGCGAGCCCTGGCAGGCGGGCGGCGGCTCGCTATGGCGTTGCACGGACGCATGGGCATCGAGCGGCCGCGTAGCCGCTGTGCAATCGACCTCGGGAGGAGCGGGCGGAACGATCCCGGTGGGTCGCCGCGCACGACCATTCCACATGCGCTCGGCGATCTGGCGCTCTTCCGGGCCCATCGCGCTCGTATAGATCGCCGTCGTCTTGATATCGGCATGGCCGAGCCAGCGCTGAACCAGCGTCAGGGGAACGCCGGTCTGGATGGCGCGGACTCCAAAACCGTGCCGCAACCCCTTGGGCGATGCATGGCTGCCCCTGATCCGGGCCTCCAGCATGACATCCCGAATGCGTCGATATCCCGTCATTCGCGACCAGGGCCATAAGAGATCGGCGTCGTTGGGCCGCGTTGCGAACCAGCTTTTGAACAGTTGGAGAAGGTTGGAGGGCAGTGGTATGGATCTGAACACGGTCTTTCCGCGCTTTTTCAGGCATTTGATCACGACCTGACCGGAGGCGAAATCGATGCTTTGCGCGGTCAGGGAGAGCGCTTCCGAGATTCGGCAACCGGAAAATGCCATCAGCCAGCAAAACGCGCGGGTTTCGGACCGGTGATGTACCGGCGGCAAGCACGAAGCGGTCGATCTCCGCCATGGTGAGATATTTGCGCGTTCCATATTGATTGAAGACACTGCTGGTCATCGATCGCCTCCATTCGGGCGCGCTTTTCCTCCACCATGATTCGCCCCGATGTGAGGACGATCATGGTGTCGCATCGGGTCGTGATGCAGATGATCCGAACGAAAACGCCTATGCCGCGTGGGTCAGCGGCGCGCTGCGACGATCCTTGCAGACGCGAGGCAATTCCGGTTCGCCCCCCTCAATCCCAGACCATCGGCAGCGACGTGACCCCGCGAGACAGCCAACCATGAACGACCGCGGAACCACGCGGGTCTGGTCGCAGGCCCGGCAATCGGAGAAACATCTCTTCCAGGACGATAGACGCGAGCGTTCTGGCCAGGCCGTGGCCGGGGCAGAAATGCCCGCCAAAGCCGAACGCCAGGGTGGATTGCCGTGGGCGTTCCAGGTCGAACATGTCGGGGCGTTCAAAGCGTGCCGGGTCCCGGTTCGCCGAACCGATGACGAGGGCGATTTCGGTGTCGGCGAGGATGCTGACATGGCCAAGCACGATGTCCTGGGTCGTGCGCTTCTCGGTCATGCCGAAGGGCGGCAGCCAACGAAGGCCCTCCAGGATCGCGGCGGCGCTTCGACCGCGCGGATCGGCCGCAACCCGTGCGGCCTGGCAGGGGTCGGTGAACAGGCCGAGCAGGGTATTGGCGATGGCATGGGCAGGTTCTTGAAAACCGCCGACGATCAGGACGCCGACGGTCGGCAGAATTTCCTCGACGGAGCGGATGGTCCCCGCCGATACGCCATATCGCAAGAGCCGTAAGACGATGCTGTCCCCGGCCGCGCGGCTGGCTCCGTCCGCTTGACGGGCGAGATGGTCGGCGACCTCGGCTTTGACGATACCGATTTCGTCCGCGACGAGCGGGTTGCGTCCATGATCGACGAGATTGGCGGCATAGGCCCGGAACCACCGACGCAATGTGGCATCGTCAACGTCACGGAAGCCGATCAGATCGCCCACGACGCGCGCGCTGATCGGCTCTGCGATAGCCGTGGCGATATCGGCGGCTCCCTTTTTGCGTACCGCTTCGATGTAGCGGACCACGACGTCGCGAATGGCCGTCTCGCGATAAGCGGCGATGGCATTGGGCTGCAGAGGGGCTGCGACGGCCGTGCGGATCTGCTGGTGGGCACAACCTGACATGCTCATGATGTTGGGTTTGCCGTAGACCGCCTCATGCGTGGCGGCGGAGGGGCCGAATATCCTGTCGTTCGCACCCGCCTGCCGACACAGATCCCATGTCATGACGAGCACCCGGCCGGTGGCAGGCACATAGGCGACCGGGCAGGCGCGGCGTGCCCAATCATAAAAGGGATAAGGATCGTTTTCGAGTGCCTCCAGCGAGATATCGACGACGATATCATGAACCGATTGGCCCGGGTCTGTGCCGCTACAGCTTGCTGGAAAGTTCATCGGTAACGCCCCCCCCGTCAGCGTCATTGATCCTGATGGCATTTTCATAGTCGATGCCGAGCGGCGTTGAGAATTCTGAAGTTCAAAACGAAGGCTTTGAGATTTCCAAAGCGGTTGCCCATGGCCTCCGCAAGATCATACCCCTCGGTTCGAAAAAGGGGCAGTCGGTGAACTGGCGCGGAACCCCGCGATCGCGGGTAGCAGACCTAACCCCATTCGAGCGGTATGCCCGCCTCGGTCAAAATCGCGACGGCAGGCTGCAAGTGAACAGCATGTTGCCGCCAGCGCCCGATGGATTCCCGATGCAGTGGTTGGCGCACTTGCACGGCACTGAGGGTTTGCGACGCGATCGGGTTTCGGGTGAAGTTCAGGCAGCGCTCGTCAAAGGCCAGTCGGCAATGTGCCAGCGCCTTGCGGAGGACCGGTTCGGGTCGCGAAATGAGATCCTCGTAGCGGACGATCAGAAGGCGATCGCCAAGCGTGTCGCGCCAATGCGTCATCAGAGCACGCCAGTGCACATAGTAGCGAGCGAGCTCTTCCAGTTGATAGGAGAAGGGATAGGCGTTGGCGAACAAGGATTTGTACATGGCGTAGATCGAATCCATCGGACTGCGATCCATGAACACCAGCGTGGCCTGGGGCATCGCCCGCGCAATCAGCCCGAGATAGAGGTAATTCAGGGGCATCTTGTCGATAAGCCTGAGACCAGGGTGGAGATCGGCTCCCACGGCGTGCTGATAGGCGTCGGCCAGGCTATCGGGGGAAAGAGTAAGGGACTCTTCCACCAGCGTCTTCTTGTCGAGCCGTCGGCCTTTGCGACCGGCCTCAGCCATGAGTTCGAGCGCAAAGGCGTTGGTCTCTCCGACGGTGCCGATCGAGGAATGCATGGTGAGCATGCGCTCCAGAAGCGTCGTGCCGGTTCGCGGGAGGCCGACCAGAAAAATGGGGGCGGCGGTGGTCCGGCCGTTGGCCATGCTCGCAAGGCCCCTTGCATCATGCGATCGGCGGATGAGATCGAGCGTCTCCAGATCATCCTCGACGGTATAGGCGATGACACGACGTTGCAGTTCGCAGCCCAGATTCACTTGTTCCAATGCGGCGTCGGCCTGTTTGAGGTCCTCCAGTTCCTTTGCGAGTGCAAATCGGAGCCGTATCTGATCCCGGTGGCTGAGGTCGCCGCCGTCCAGTTGCGCCTGCAAGGTGGCGACATGATTGTCGTCTTCGGTTTGGCGGCGGAGTTCGGACTGTAGGCTCAGGGCGTCGACATGGTCGGGGCGGGCGCGCAAGAGCGTCGCGCATAACGCCAGCGCCTCCGGGAATTTGCCCGTCATGCGCAAAGTCACCGCCAGATTGTAGCACAGGGTCGGACTGGCGGGATTTTCCGTCAGGGCCTGTCGGAAAGCCGGTTCGGCCAAGGCGGCTTCGTTGCAATAGCTATAGATGAGCCCCAACGTCGCATGGTCGTCGAACGATGACTGTGCCAGGTCGAGCGCGTGGGCGACCTGATCCAGCGCGGGCCGCCGTTGTCCCATCAGGGCGAGAAGCATCGCGCGTTTCAATTCGATCCGCCAATCCGAAACGGCCAGGTCGCGCAGATGATCGGACGCCGCACACGCCACGCGCAAATTGCCCACGGACAGCGCGACGTCCAGAAGCTGGACCCAGAGATGCGGGGCGTCGGGCGCGGCCCGGCAGCGCGCGACGATCGGATCGAGTGGGTCGGATGGGGCCACGAACTGGTGTCCTGCCTGGCGGGAGCGCATTCTATTTCTGCCCTGTCAGCGGAGAAAAGAAGGTGGTGCAGGGTGAATGTCGATCCGCCTCAAAGCGGGGCCATACCGGGAATATCATTGGTGCTGATCCGCCTGCGGCAATGGTCCTCGAAGGCCAGTATCGCGCGTGTTTTGCGGATATTCTTGGCGGTCACGAGACCCAGTTTCATCGGGGGGGTATCATCGCTCATAGGAATATAAGCGAGTTTGCCGCCGTTCGCGGCGATCCGCGAGGCCGGGCGTGAGGTCAGCAAGGAGAAGCCGAGGCCGCTCGCCACGAAGCTTCGCACCGTTTCGGGTTGCGCGCTGCGCGCGATGACATTCATCCGAAGTCCCAGCCGGTCGAACAGCGACTGAAAATATTCGCGGCTGACCGGCAGATCGAGCAGGACGAAGGGCTGGTCGGCCAGCTCCGCCAGGCTGAGGCTCTCGCTGGTCGCCATCGGGTGGCTCGCGGACAGGAGCAGATAGGTCGGCAACAAGGCCAGGCGCTCGAATTGAAGATCGATACCTTCCTGCTCATAGGTGATGGCAATGTCGAGCTCGGCCCTGCGAACCTTCGATACCAGCTCGAACTCGTCGTCCTCGAAAAACTGCATCTGGACCTGCGGATGCTGGTCGAGGAAATCCTTGAACAAGGCGGGCATGATAAGCGGAGCGAAGGTGCGAAACGTTCCTACCCGCAATGGGCCTGCCACGCTGGAGGTAATGTCATGGGCCAGATCATGGAGGCGCTGGGCGTGACCCAATAGGTCACGCGCTGCGATCAAAAAGCGCTCACCGGCCGGGGTCAGCGACATGCCCTGTGCATGATGGCGGAAGAAGAGCTGGACGCCGAATTCGCTCTCGAGTTGGGATATTGCAGAGGAGATGGAGGGCGGGGAAATGTGTACCCGCTCCGAGGCCAGCGTGATGCTGCGAGCTTCCCCAGCCGCAATGAAATAGCTGAGCTGCTTGAGAGTGAAGCGCATGAAGTCCTTCTTTGTACGTTTCAGAGACTGTGCGAGCGCTATCGGCCAGTAATCGGCGTTAACTCATATGGTAAACAAGGTTTATTTTTGACGTATTGCTGCTCCTATAATGCTGATATAGATTATAAAAATATCAGGTGGAAAGGTTAAATTTCCGCCGCGGCTAAGCCCTTATTCCCCAACGGGATCAAGCCAGGCTGGAGCGCGTGAGGCACAGTGAAAGGCCAGATCGGCCACGACAATCGATCGAGGGCGGTCCCGAGGGTTGAGCTCATGGATGATGGGATCGGCAGACGATGACGCTTGGGGAGCGTGAGGAAGGGGTGATGGACGGCGGAGCGAAGCGGGATGGCCCGGCAGGGCTGCCGCTCGGTCCGCTGAAGCGGTTGGATGTGCCGTTCATGATCCTGGCTGCGCTGATCAGCCTGGACATGGTCGGCCAGATTTCGACCTTCGGAGGACAGACCTTTACGATGCTGATCGTGATGGCCGTTCTCTGGATGGTACCTTATGGTCTTATCACGGCGGAACTGGGGAGCGCATTTCCCGGCGAGGGTGGCCTGTACATCTGGGTGAAACTGGCATTCGGCCGGCTGCCGGCCTGTCTGGCTACGATGCTATATTGGTCGATCAACCCGATCTGGATTGGCGGGTCCCTCGCGTTTCTCAGCGTGGAGGCATGGAACGGCTATATTCATCCCGTCACCCCCGGATCGTTGGGAGATCTGGGGTTCAAGACGATATTCGTGCTGGTGACCTTTATCATCACGGTGCTCCCGCTGGAGCGGTCGATCATACTATTCAGGATCGGCGCATGCCTTAAGCTTGTGCTGACGGCCGCGTTCATTTCATCCACGTTGATCTATGGTGCGCTGTCGGGTTTCCGTGGTGCCGGGGTTAACGCGATGACGCCGACGATGATGGGCTTTCTCGGGCTCGCGCCGTTGCTGGTCTTCTCCTTGTCGGGCTTCGAGGTGCCAAGCCAGGCAGGCGGCGGCCTGCGCAATCCGCAACGTGACATTCCCCGCGGGGTGGGGCTGAGCGGCGTCATCGGTGTGCTCGCCTATGCGCTGCCGATGCTGTCGCTCTTTCTGGTGCTTCCCCCGGCTTCCATCACCGGCATCTCGGGGTTCATGTCCGCCGTGGCGATGGTCCTGGGTGTTTATGGGCGGTTCGCGCCGATCCTGCTCGGTGGGGCGGTGATCGCATTCATCGCGTGTCTGATGATCACGGGAGCGGCATGGGCTACCGCAGCCAACCGGACCCTCGCCGTGGCGGCCGCAGATGGTGCCTTCTTCTCCGCTTTCGGAAAGGTCGAGCGACGCACCGGGGTGCCGCTTCGCGTGAGTGGCTTGGGCACTGTCGTCGCGCTGCTCTTCATGGCCGCAGGGACGATCTTCTCCCAGGGGGATAGCGAAGCGACGTTCAAGGTCGTCCTGTCGATCGCGACATCCACCTTCTTGCTGACGTTGCTGTTCGTTTTTCCGGCCGCCGTCAGGTTGCGCTTGCGCTACCCTCGGGTAGCGCGGCCCTACGCCGTACCAGGGGGCCTTGCAGGTATGGGCGTTGCAGCGGCGCTGGCGATGTTCTGGGCGATACTGGGGTCCTGGAGCGCCATACTTCCCGGTTCGCTGGAGTATATCCTGGGCTTTCAATATGCCTTTGAAGAAAACTGGGGCGTTTCACGGCTTCGTTTCGAGGTCTTTACCTTGGGAACATTGGCTCTGCTCATCGTGATCGCTCTGCTTGGCTATATGAACAATATGCGCATCTCGCTTTTGGGCGGGCGTCGTTCGAGCGTGACGATTTGAGGGGAATAGTTGCGAATGCCATGTGAGCCGCACCACGATATTCTGTTCGAGCCGATCGATATCGGGCCGGTGACGGCGCGCAATCGCTTTTACCAGGTGCCGCATTGCAACGGCATGGGATATCGTGATCCGACCGCGCTGGCGGCGATGCGGGGTATCAAGGCCGAGGGGGGATGGGCGGTCGTCTGTACCGAGCAGGTCGAACTTCATTATTCGTCGGATATCACGCCCTTTATCGAACTGCGCCTTTGGGACGATCGCGACATTCCTGCCCTTGCGCGTATGGCGGAGAAGATCCACGAACATGGTGCGTTGGCGGGGATAGAACTGGCCTATAACGGTCTCAACGGCCCCAATCTCTACTCGCGCGAGGTGCCGATGGCGCCGTCACCCTTGCCGGTGGCGACCTTCACCTACGACCCGGTACAGGCCCGCCGGATGGACAAGAGCGGATATCGCCAATATCCGGCGCTGGCATCTGGACGCCGTTCGGCGTGCGCGACGGGCGGGGTTCGACCTCATCTATGTCTATGCCGCCCATGCCCTGGGGTTCCTCCATCATTTCCTTTCGCGCCGGTACAATGATCGCGTCGACGAATATGGCGGCAGCCTGGAGAACCGGGTCCGCCTGCTGCGCGAGATCACCGAGGACACCAAGGCGGCCGTCGGAGATAGCTGCGCGATCCCGATCCGTATTTCGGTGGACGAACTGATCGGCGAGCAAGGCCTCTACAAGGAGGAGGTCGAGGACATGATCGGCCTGCTCGGCGACCTTCCCGATCTGTGGGATGTCACGCTTGCGGGATGGGAGAATGACAGCGCGACCTCGCGTTTCGCGCAGGAGGGCTATTCCGAGCCGTTCATTTCCGGGATCAAGCGACTGACGGATAAGCCGGTCGTCGGGGTCGGCCGCTACACCTCGGTCGACCGCATGGCGAGCCTTGTGCGCCAGGGCGTGCTCGACCTGATCGGGGCGGCGCGGCCCTCGATCGCTGATCCGTTCCTGCCCAACAAGGTGCGCGACGGTCGGCTCGATGATATTCGGGAGTGTATCGGCTGTAACATCTGCGTGTCGGGCGATTTCACCCAGTCGCCGTTGCGGTGCACCCAGAACCCGACCATGGGTGAGGAATGGCGCAAGGGCTGGCACCCCGAGACGATCCGGCCGAGGACCACGGACAAGCCCGTGCTGATCGTCGGCGCGGGACCTGCGGGCATGGAGGCGGCGCAGGCTCTGGGAAAGCGCGGCTATGACGTCATGCTGGCCGAGGCGGGCAAGGAGCTTGGGGGGCGCGTGACCCTCGAGGCGCGCATGCCGGGCCTTGCGGCGTGGCGCCGGGTACGGGACCATCGGGAGCTCCAGATCCGCAAATTGCCGAACGTCGAGGTCTTTTTCGACAGCCGGTTGGATGCCGACCATATTCTGGCGCTCGGCATTCCCCGGATCGTGATGGCAACCGGCTCGACGTGGCGGCGCGATGGCGTGGGCCATGTTCATACCCGGCTGATCGCGATCGACGAGGCGATGGAGGTCCTGTCCGCGACCGACATGCTGGCAGGGCGGTTGCCGGCGGGCAAGCGCGTGCTCGTCTGGGACGACGACCATTATTATATGGGCGGCGTCGTCGCCGAGCGGCTGGCCGATGAGGGCTACGAGACGATCTACGTCACGCCCGCCTCGGAGGCGTCCACCTGGACGCGCAACACGCTGGAGCAGCATTTCATTCAAAAGCGGATGCTGGAGAAGGGGATCGCCATCCGCACCTTCCTAGCGCTCGAGCGCATCGAGACGGGGCGTGCCGTCCTGAAATGCGTGTTTACCGGGCGTGAGACCCTGATCGAGGTGGATGCCGTCGTCCTGGTGACGGCGCGTCTGCCTGAGGATGGATTGGCATTCGACCTGAAAGCTCGCGAGATCGAATGGGCGGATGCCGGGATCGAGGCGGTGACGGTGATCGGCGACGCTCTGGCACCCGCGACGATCGCCCATGCGACCTATGCGGGCCGCCGTTTCGCCGAGGAACTGGATGCGCCACCGGTCGCTGAAGACACTATCCCGTTTCGGCGTGAGATCACCGAACTGATGGGGGTATCGGGTGCGGGCTGACGTCGCGCGAAAGACGATTTGATTGCTGGGCCGAGATCCATAAACCGGAGTCGTCTGTCGCTAACACGTTTTGAAGAATAGATATTGTCGTGGTGGGAAGACGATCCTCCCGGTATCAATGCTGTCAGCTAAACCACGCAAAATAAGGAAGAGATGTTGCATATGGAGGCTGTGCACTGATGTGATACGAAATGGCGACGTTCTCCCGAAGCGTTAGGTTTAATCTACGCATTGGTTCGGATTTTTCGATTTTACGTTTTAGGGTGGCCGATTAATCCCTTGCCCGATTGAAGTGGTGAGCGGGCGGTGGACCTCCCGTTCGTCTGGACGCAAAGCTTGGGGGGAAGTGCATGCGTCGTGGGAGTGATCGGGTTTCGGGCAAACTCGGGTTTTTGTGTGCGACAGCGATCATGTCGTTGGGAACCGACCCTGCGGTGGCGCAAGTCGCGGTCGTTTCGGTGCACGAGGAAGAGGAGGGGCCATCCGAAGAGATTGTCGTCACGGCGGGGCGGCGGTCGCAAACTGTTCTCGATGTACCGTACAACATCACCGCATTGAGCGCAGACACATTGTCGAGGACGGGTGCGTCTTCCGTCAACGACGTCATCCGGCTCGTTCCCGGACTGGTCCAGAACGATCAGGGGCCAGCGCTATACGGCAGCGGCAACAACGTCGTCATGCGGGGTCTGAATGCCCAGTCCCAGAGCCGGATCGGCACGGGCGGGACGACGCAGACCGTGTCGCCTGTGTTGACCTATTTCGGCAATGTTCCTGTCTTCTTCGCACTCACGATGAACGACATCGAGCGCGTCGAGGTGCTGCGTGGCCCGCAGGGTACGCTCTACGGTTCCGGCTCGGTCGGCGGCACATTGCGATTCATCCCGAAGAAGCCGCAATCTGGGCAATTTCTCGCCGAGGCGCGTTCGGGCTTCGGCTGGAGCGAGCGTGCGGGTTCGCCCAATTACGACCTCGGCGCCGTTTTCAATCTTCCGATTTCGGGCGCCATCACGCTTCGTGCCGTCGGGGGATACCAGCGCTTGGCGGGCTTCATCGATGCCGTGGGACTGGTCGCGACGGACACCCAAGATCCCTTCGGCATTCCAAGCCGCCGTGTCGCGTCGGATATCGCCAGCGGTTTCGTGCTCGCCCCCCGCGAAGATACCAACAGCTCCGCCAACTGGTTCGCGCGCGGCACGTTGCGCTGGGAGGCGAGCGAGGCCGCCATCGTCGATCTGACCTATCATCATGAACGGACGGCGGTCGACGATGCGCAGTCTGTCAACAGGTTCTGGCAGGGGCAGACGGTCGATTACAGCGTCGCCGACTTTCCCGGTTCCAGAGGGCGAAACCGCGATACGACCACTCCAGCGGGCGGGCTTTATCCCAATGGAGCGACGTTCCTGCCGGATGGAGGAAAGTATCGCAGCACGAGCTTCATCAGGCAATATAATGATCGTGATGTCGATCTCGTCAGCCTCGATGCCAGCATGGATCTTGGCTTCGCGACGGTCACGTCGACCACGACCTATGCCGACAACCAAGTGGATTTCCTGACCAATAATACGGATCTTTATCTGAACGTCTCGAACCCGGCTGGCGGCTATCCGCTGGCCTCATTCTACAATTATTATCCCCGGCTGATGGCCCCAACCCTTAACGAACGCCGCAATCGGGTCTTCACCGAGGAGCTTCGATTGGCTTCCGAAGGTTCGAACATCATCGATTATGTGGCCGGGGTCTATTATTCCAAGGACCGACAGCGGGACATCGTCCATCAGTCCAACCCGGGAATCTTGGCATTTTCCAATGCCACGACCCGCTTCCATGCGAACCCCGAAGCCGGTGACCTGAACTGGCATGCGGACCGGCGGATCACGTTTGAGGACAAGGCGGTTTTTGGCGAGGTTACCGCGCATCTTACGCCCAAATGGCAGGTCACGGGCGGTACGCGCGTATTCTGGCAGCGCTTCGCCAACAGCTATCGCCAGGAATACCCCATATGCGGGCTATATTGCGGGGATGGCTTTTCACCTGGCCAGCAACGGGGCGGCAGCTTCGTCTCTCGGACGCGGTCCTTTCACCGCGCGATCAAGAAGCTCAACACATCCTATGAACCGAGCCCTAGCATAAGGGTGTACGCGACCTATTCGGAGGGCTTCCGGCGCGGGGGAGCCAATACGGTGGCGAATAGCGGCAATTTCGCGTCGTTACCGGCCTACCAGTCGTTCGAGCCCGATTTCGCCAGGAATTACGAGATCGGATTCAAGGGTTCGGTGCGGCGTCGTGTTGATTTCACACTGGCTCTTTTCCAGATCGATTGGTCCGCTTTCCAATTCGAGGCGCTGACGCCCTCGGCGATTCCCGCGGTCTTCAATGGTAGTGAGGCGCGCAGTCGCGGGGGCGAGATCGAATGGACGGCGCGGGTGAGCGACGCGCTCACCTTATCGGCTGGCTATGCCTATACGGATGCGCGGCTCACGCGGTCTTTCGAGATCATCGACCTGCCGCAATATGGCGGCAGGCCGATCGTCGCCATCCGTGGTGCTGCGGGTGCGCGACTCCCGGCGACGCCCCGGCATTCGTTGAGCGGTTTCATCGATTATCGAACCAGCCTGCGAGACAGCGGTTGGACGATCGGCGCCAATCTCAATGCGTCCTATCGCAGTTCCATCGTCGCCGCGCTCCCCAGCGCTTCGAGCTTCTTCTATTCGATACCCGGCTATGGCCTGGTGGGGAGCCGGTTCACGCTGGACAAGGGCGAGGCGTGGGGCGTCGATCTGACGGTTCAGAACCTGACGAACAGCCTGGCGCGATCGAGCGGCCCGCCCGCCCAATATACCGGACCGTTCAGCTTCGCGAATATCGCCCGCCCAAGGACGATCACGCTCGGCGCGCATTGGCGGCTATAGGCCGAGTGCGGCGGTTCTTCACAAAGCTTCGTCCCGGCGGCTGGGCGTCGTTCGGCCGACATGCGGCAACGACATCGTCGCGTCGCCAGAAGGGGAGGGGTGACCGGATGCGGGCGATATCGGAGCGGGCCGTGCGCTGGTTGCTATTGTTTCTGGCGGCTTGGTCGGCCGGTCCCGCGCCAGCCGAGCCAGTCGGTTTGGCGGACACCGTCTATCTAAATGGGCGGATTCATACGGTCGATGCGGACAACAGCGTCGTGCAAGCACTGGCTGTCAGAGGCGGGCGAATCGTCTTCGTTGGGAGTAACGCAGACGCAAGACGGCTGATCGGACATGGGACGGTCGTCGAGGACCTCCGGGGGCGTACCGTGCTGCCGGGTCTGGTGGACGCCCATATGCACCCTTTGGGCGGCGGCGCCATCTTGCGGCAATGCTACCTCAATTATGAAGCGCTCGCCGTCGCGGAGTTGAAGCGCCGCATTCAGCAGTGTCTCGACACAAGCAAGGGCACCAGAGCGCATCGGTGGTTGATCGCTTCGGCATGGTATCAGGGTGGAACCCTCACTGGCGGTCGTGCCTTTGACCGCGCGCTCCTCGACGAACTGCGGACGGACCGGCCGATCGTGGTTCGCTCGTCGTTCGCGCACAGTGTCGTCGTGAACAGCAAGGCCTTGGCGCTGGCGGGCATTACGCGAGCAACGCCGGACCCTGCGGGGGGCAGGATCGGCCGGGACGCTTCGGGGGAGTTGACCGGCCTGCTGGAGGACGCCGCGCAACGACTGGTCGAGGATCTGATACCGCCGCCCTCTGCGACCGAGGATGCGGAGTCGGCGCGGGCGGCCCTGCGCGTCATGGCCGCGCAGGGGATTACCGGCTTTCTGGATGCGCTCGCCAGTGAGCGGACCATCGGGGCATTCGCCGCCGTCGAGCGGGCAAGCGGACTGACCGCTCGGGCGAATTTCGCGGTCTTCATCAACCCATCGAAGGCGGCTGCGGACGAAGCGAAGGTCGTAGAGGATGCGGTGGCGCTCGCGCATCGGTTCGATCAGCCAGCCTCCGGGCCAGAACCGCAAGTGGCCGTCAGAAACGCCAAGATCATGTTGGACGGCATCAGCACCGCGCCCGAAAATACCGGCGCTCTGCTGGAGCCTTACCGCGTCAATCACGGAACGCTCGCGCGACCCGATTGGCGACCGGGTACGGACCGCGGACCCGATCCCCTGTACGTGCCGGCGCCGCTCCTGCGCCGATTGGTGGTCAGTCTGGCAAGGCATGGCCTGGAGCCGCACATCCACGCCGTCGGCGATCGTTCCGTGCGGGAGGCTCTGGACAGTTTCGCGGGTGTGCGGGCTGCATTTCCGGACAGGGACATCCGGCTGTCGATCGCGCATGCCGATCTGGTCGACCCGACGGATTTCGCGCGGTTCGCGCAACTCGACGTTCAGCCCACGCTTTCCTTCCAATGGGCGAAGCCCGCCCCGGAATATGAGCGTTCGCGCGGGTCGCTGGGCGAACGACGATCCGCGTTGCTCGAACCTGCCGGCTTGTTGAAGGCCAAGGGGGCCAGGATCAGCTATGGCAGCGACTGGCCCGTCGACCGTCTGAATCCCTGGTTTGCCTTGCAGGTTGCGTTGACCCGACAGGCGGATCGATCTTCGATACCGTATCTTCCCGGACGCCTTGGCATAGATCCGGGCTTATCGATCCTGGAGGCGATACGTGCGATGACCATCGACGCGGCTCATCAACTCCATCAGGACCATCTGACGGGCTCGCTCGAAGTCGGCAAACTGGCCGATCTGATCGTTCTGGATCGCGATGTGTTCGGCACTGCGCCTACGGAGATCGCAAAGGTCGCCGTCCTTCGGACCATTGTCGGCGGTAAGACGGTCTATCGGCTCCGATAAGGCGCTTTCATTTCGATCGATGAAGCGGAAGCATGGCAAAATGCCGGTTCAGGTAGAGGCGGGTAGCCCGTGCCGCAGGATAGGCAGTCCTCAGGCTTTTCGGGCCCATTAAGCCACGCAGTTTCATGCGAAAACCATGTCGAGCGGTGGGGGCGGCGGCCGAATGGGCTGCAACATCGTGACGGCCGCGCCCCGGTGGCGCCGCTACCACGCGCATTCATTCCGCTTTTACACCATTGTGAACCCTTTGTAACGACCATCGGCTTTCAAACTCGATCGATCTGCCCCACCTGATTGCCTTGCATCAATCGATGGTGTGAAGGCGTGGTACGCCAACGTGCACGGTGTGGATCAAGGTTCCGAAACATCAATGCGTCAAAAAATATGTGACGGGGTATCGGAGAGAACGCCGATATTTCGATCCACGGAACAGAGGCGTGTCATCGCGATGACACTCATTCAGTAAAGGCCACCGACAATGGATAGCCTGTTGATATTAAGCCATTTTATGCGATACAAAATAGCCAATAATGTAACTTTGTGCAAGCCTTTGTTTAAAGCTGAAAGAAATAAGCTATTGTTACGGCTGCGAACCGTCCTCGAAAACTATGGTTAATAAAATCTATTCTCCTTTCATTGCTGCATCTTCGCTGTTTGGTATACCGCTTAGTCTTTCCGAAGTAGGGATGGCCACAGCCTGCGATGCACCGTTTATGCGGGCTCAAGACATGCTCCAGCTTGCTTACCACCTCTCCGGACGCGAGTATGTTTGCCCCACATTCGCGCCGCGAGCTGGCGCTCTTCGGGGCCCATCGCACTGGTGTAGATTGCCGTCGTCTTAATATCGGCATGCCCTAGCCAACGCTGGACAAGAGTTAACGGGACGCCGGACTGTATCGCCTTGACGCCGAAGCCATGGCGCAATCCCTTCGGGGTCGCATGACCCCCGCTGATCCCGGCAGCATCCATAACTTCACGAATTCGGCGATATCCCGTCATTCGACACCATGGCCATAGCAGGTCGGTTTGTTCGCGGGGCGCTGATCGAACCATCGTTTCAATATCTTTATAACATTGGAGGGGAGAGGTATTGCGCGAAATATCGTCCTGCCCCGCTTCTTCAGGCACCGGATCACCACCTGTTCCGATACGAAGTCGATACTGTCAGTCGTTAACGATAGGGCTTCCGATATACGACAACCGGTAAAAGCCATGACAAGGCAAAATGCCCGAACCTCTATCGAGTATTTTCGGGTCGCGCTGATGAAATGTTCGACCTCACTGGCGGTGAGATATTTTCTGTTACCATATTTGGTAAAAATGCCAGTGTTCATTTAACGAAATTCCGCCGACATCGTTTCTATCCTTATCGTGCCTATTACCCCGTAGCCGGCGATCATGCCTGTCCAGGGGGCTGTTACACTTTTGGCTAGACCGTCACAGACTCGAAGGGCCTCCGCCCGTCGATCAGGGGCGAAGTCATGGGGCAGTCATATCTCGGGGAAGTGGGCGCCGTGGCTTCGAGCGCCACGCTGTCTCGCCTTGATGCGGCGCGAGCGGCGCTTGCAGCGGCGCTTGCAGCGGCTCATGCCGTGCTGCGGATCGAGAATATCCGGCATATCGAGACGGCTTACGGCATCGATGCCGCTGGCGAGGTGCGCCTCGGGCTTTCGGCGGCGCTCGGAGCTGTGATCGGCCATGGCGGAACGCTGATCGAGATCGATCCCGGACTCTTTCAGCTTCTGGTCTTCGACCGGGAGGAAGTCGGGGGGCAGGCAGGTGGGCGCCGCATGGCCTGGCTCGACCGGCTGTGCAAAGAGGTGTCCGCGACCGTATTCCCGTCGACGGCAGGACCTCTCCACATCTGGCTGAGCGGACAGTGGATCGACCAAACGGACGACGAGGATGCGTCGGTCGCAGCGATCGCCCATGGCTTTCTCGGAGAGCAGGTCGGCGGCGTCGGAGGATGGGCGGCACGTTACCGCGCCGACATGACCCTGGTGGGCTCGTGTCTCGGGGCGATCGAGGCGTCGCGATCCGCCATCCCGTCACGGGCGGGCCCGACGGAGCTTCATCTCGCCTGGCAGCCGATCTGCGCCGCACAGGACCCGGCGACGATCCTCTACCGGGAGGCGCTGCTGCGGGTCATGACGGCTGCGGATGTTCATGGTTCGCCGCATGATACGATTCAGGCGTTCGAACGGCTCGGCTTTGCGACGCTTCTCGATCGTTACGTGGTCGACCGCGTGATCGAGGAGTTGGAGCGCTCGCCCGATATCGTGCTGGGCGTCAACATCTCGGCACAAAGCGCGCGATGGAACGGCGACTGGGAGGAGGTTTGCGCGCATTTCGCGGCGCATCCGGGTGTCGCATGTCGGCTCATCCTGGAGGTGACGGAGAGCACGCCGATCGCCGACATCGGCGAGACGGCGCTGTTCGTGTCGCGCATGCGGCGGACGGGGTGTCGGATCGCGGTCGATGATTTCGGCGTGGGCCATGCCTCGATCCGGCAGTTGCTCGCACTCGCGCCCGATATCGTGAAGATCGATCATGTCTTTCTGCGGCGGGCGGTGGTGTCGAATGCGGGGCTCGAAACCCTGACCCATATGGTCGCACTGGCGGGGTCGATCGCGTCGACGGTGATCGTCGAAGGTATCGAGGATGAAGCCGACCTCGAACTGGCCCATGCGGCCGGCGCCGAATGGCAGCAAGGTTATCACTTTGCACGTCCGACATGCGGCATGCCTTGGCGTAATTCTGCCAAGCATCGTTCGGTCGGTATTCCGGGGTTCGCAGCGACAGCCGCAAGGGTCGCTCATCTACACAGCGCGGCGCAACTGCCGCGCGGGAGGGCGCTATGACCGCCCTGCCGTTCGCGATCGCTGACGGGCGCAATTCGGTCCCAGCCACGCCGGTCGCCGGCGTCCCTCAGCCACCGGCTTGTCCGGGGACGACCATCTCGTTGCCGGACCGCCAATGGCGGAGCAGCAGCCGGTGCCCTCTCGGCCTCGCTTGAGCTCAGCGCGCAGCGCGGTCCGGCGCTGCGAACACCGCCAACACGGACTTCAAACCACTGATTGTGATCGGCCTGCGTCGTGATGAAACTGACTTGTAGACTACTGCTTGCCGGAACCGCGCTCTCCATCGCCGGGCATGCCTCGGCACAGACCGCTGTCGAGCGCAACCTTCCTCCCGTGCCGCAGCCGCCCAAACAGAGCGTCGAGGTGCAAGACGCACTGCCGACGGAAGCGGATATGACTCCGATCGGCCCGGCGTTGAAGGCACTGGTTCTGTTGGATCAGGGAGAGGCTTTGCGTGATCCCGCGACGCTGACGCCGGGCGTTCACGTCTCGAACGTCGAGGCGGTCGATCGGGCGCGGGCGGCGTCGGCCCTCAAGCGGTTTATCGGCCAGCCGCTTTCCCGGCAGCTCATCGCGCAGATCCAGGCCGAAGTGGCACGGCTGTCGCGCGCTGCGGGCCGCCCGTTCGTCTCGCTGAGCGCCCCTGAGCAAGAGATCACGACGGGCGTCTTGCAGCTCCGGGTGACCGAGTTTCGTCTCGACGGCGTGAACGTCCGAGGCGTGACGCCGGGCGAGGCCGTGGCGATCAAGCGGAACCTGCGGCTCAGCGTGGGCGCGCCCGTGAACAGCCAGGATTTGCAGGAGGATATCGACTGGATCAACCGCGATCCGCTCACCCCGATCTCGGCGCAATTCTCCCCGGGACGTGAGACGGGGCGCACGACCCTGAACCTCCTTTCCCAGGCTCCGGCGCCGGTGCGTGTCTATGCCGGCTGGTCCAACACCGGCGCGAGTTCGACCGGCCTCGACCGCTTTTTCGTCGGCACGATTTTCAAGCTGCCGGGCCTGACGGGGGCCTACGGCTCGTATCAGCTCACCGGCAGCGGGGATTCCTGGCTGCGCAACGGCTCGGACTTCTACGCCAAGGAGCCACGTTATCGGGCGCAAGGCGGTCGTCTGTATATCCCGACCCTGCCGCGTCAGAATATCGAGTTCACGTTCAGCGATGCACTGACCAATCAACAGGTCAACAAGGACTTCTCGGTCCGCCAGCGGACGACGGAAGCGACGCTGGGTTATCGTTTCGCGTTGTCGACGTTCGGACTTGCCTCGACCTCGGGCGACGTCGTCGTCGGATTGGAATCCAAGCAGCAGCACCGGATCGTCTACTTCGGCAATCAGGTCGCCCTGGATGGCACGGCGAACTATTGGCAGGCACTTCTGGGCTATTCCAAGTCTTGGGCGAGCAATACGGGCAGCCTGACCTTTGCAGCCAATCTGCATGTCAGCCCCGGCGATCCGTCGTCTCGACGCAGTGCCCGACTGGCCGCGTTCACCAACGGCCGCACGAAGGACGATCGGTTCAGCTACGGCACGCTCGATCTGACGGGGCAGAAGCGCCTGCCCTGGGGCCTCGGCTATTCGGGCCAACTGACGCTGCAAATGTCGCGTAGCGCGCTTCCGCTGCCGGCCCAATTGGGTCTGGGCGGTGACGGTCTGGTGCGCGGCTACACCCCGGACGAGGGGGCGTTCGACACGGGGGCGTTGTCGCGCAACGAACTGCGGTTGCCAGCGATCGCCCTGCCGCGAGGCACGCAGGGACAGATGGCGCCCTATGTCTTCCTCGACGCGGGTTGGGGGCATGACAATCAGAAGAAGGTCGACACCTTCCTCGCCTCGGCCGGTCTTGGCGGCGACTATCGGCTCGGCTCGCATTTCTCGCTCGGCGGCAATTCCGCCTGGGTGCTCCGCAACGGTCAACGGACGCGCGTCGGGGATTGGCGCGTGCAACTTCGATCCACCGTAACCTTCTAAGAAAATAACGGAAAAGGCAAAGTCATGGGTAACATCGAACTGTCCGGCTCGCAGTATCTCTACGAGAAGCCCGAAGCCCTGCATTCGCGCGATCACGCAGATCTGAAGTTCGTCGTCGACGATCGGCTTCTGGCGAAGGTCGGCGCGGTTCAGGTCGTGCCACTGCTCGTCGGCGAGTTTACGCAGGCCATGCATCATTACCCGATCGTGTTCGGCGGTCCGGAGAAGACGCCGATGGCGATCCTGGGGATGAAGGAGGGCCAGAACCTCTTCATGAAGGACGGTCGGTTCGAGGACGGTGTCTATGTGCCCGCCTACCTGCGCCGCTATCCGTTCACGCTCGCGGGCACCGAGGGCGATGATTTCGTGGTGTGCATCGACCGCGATGCGCCGGGCTTCGAGGAGGGCGGCGACGGCCAGTCGCTGTTCGAGGGCGACGAGCCGACCGAATTCACCAAGAACGCGATCAACTTCCTCAACGAGTTCGAGGCCGAGCGCAAGCGCACCCAGTTGTTTGTCGAGGTGCTGATCGAAGCCGATCTGCTGGAAGTGAAGCATACGGTCACGGTGCCCGCCGACGGATCGGAGCGTGAACTGATCGCCGACTATTACGGCGTATCCGAAGAGCGGCTGCGGGCGCTGCCCGACAATCAGCTGGCCAGCCTGGTCCGGGCGGGCGCGGTGGTCGCGATCGACGCGCACCTGCTTTCCCTCAAGCAATGGGATGCCCTGATCGCGCGACGGGATCGCGCCTCGGTTGATCAGGCTGAGCCGGAAAAAGATCTGGAAAACGCAGAATAAGACATTGGGCGAGTGCTCCTTCTTCTTCTGACTGACTGAACTGTTCCTCGATTGATGATGCAGGTCGACAGGACCTGACTGTCGACCTGCTAAACTGGAAAAAGCAATGATCGCTCGTCCTCGCAATCGCGCCAAGCTCCTCTTCTCGGCACCGATCTTCGGTTTGTCGTTGGCAGGCCTTGTTCCCAACGCGACGCCCGCCTTTGCCCAGACGCTGCCTACGGGCGGTCAGGTCGTTGCCGGACAGGCAACCGTCGAGACGAGCGGGATGGACATGACGGTCCGCCAATCGACGAGCAAGGCGATCATCGACTGGAAGGGCTTTTCGGTCGCCGAGGGCGCAACCGTCACCTTCAACAATGGCAAGGACGGTGCGACGCTGAACCGGGTGACCGGCAATTCGGCGAGCATGATCGATGGCATGTTGCGGGGCGAAGGGTCGGTCTACCTGATCAACCGCAACGGTATCGTCATAGGCAAGACGGGTGAGATCAATGTCGGCGGCCGTTTTGTCGGCTCGACCCAGGATCTCGACAATGCCAGCTTCATGGCGGGGGGGAGCCTGACGCTTGCGGGGGCGAGCGAAGCGCCGCTGCTCAACTATGGCAAGATCGGCAGCCTTGGCGGCGACGTCGTCCTGGTCGCCTCCAAGGTCGTCAACGAAGGTTCGATCGACGCCGCGAAGGGCTCGGTGGGGCTGCTGGCGGGCTATCAGGTCGTGCTGCGTGACCAGGCGCTCGATGACGGCAAGTTTGCGGTCGTGGTCGGCGGGGCGGACACGACCGTCACGAACAGCGGCGCCATCCAGGCGGCGGAAGCCGAATTGCGGGCGCAGGGCGGCAACATCTATGCGCTGGCGGGCAACACCAGCGGCGTGATCAACGCCCGAGGTGTGTCCGAAAAGGACGGGCGCATCTTTCTGACGGCCGAGGGCGGCGAGGCGCGCATCGCGGGGACGCTGACCGCACGCAAGGCGGATGGATCGGGCGGGGCGATCGTCGCCACGGCGAAGAACGTGCTGCTCGACAGCGGCGCGACGCTCGACGCATCGGGCATCACGGGCGGGCGGGTGCTGGTCGGTGGCGACTGGCAGGGCGGGGCGGACGCATCGCTGAAGCTGGTCGGCCATGATGTCGCCAATGCCGATGCGGTCGTGGTGGCGGATACGGCGAAGATCGACGTGTCGGGCAGTGCGGGGGCGGGCGGCAAGGCCGTGCTGTGGTCCGATCGTTATACCAATTTCCTGGGCAAGATCGACGCCAGTGGCGCAACCGATGGGGGGCGCGTCGAGACGTCGTCGAAGGGCCTGCTGATGGCACAGGGCGGCGTGAACGCCGCGGCCGGCACCGGCCAGGCGGGCGCGTGGCTGCTCGATCCCACCAATATCACGATCAGCAGCGGCGCGACGAGCAACGGAAGCTTCGACGGCGGGTCGCCCAATATCTTCATACCGACGGCGTCGACGAACTCGGTGGTGAATGTCAACGCGATCAACGCAAGCCTGAACGCGGGCACCGGCGTCACGATCACGACCGGCAGCGCCGGCGGCGGGGCCGGCGACATCACCGTCAGCGGTGCGATCTCCAAGACGGGAGGGGGCACGGCGACGCTGAGATTGCTCGCGGATCGCAACATCATCGTCAACAGCTCGATCGGTTCGACCACTGGCGCACTTCATGTCACGATGATTAGTCGCGTGAGCGATGGCGCGTCGGGCTATGTCAACGTGGGCGCTGGGATCACGACGAACGGCGGCGATCTGGTGATCGGCGGCGGTTCGGGAGGGGCGACTCGGTCGATCGGCGCCGGCACCACGGCCGGTGTCACGATCGGCGCGGCGATTAGCACCGGGGCCGGTGCCGTCTCGGTGAAGGGGGCCGGCGGCAGCGGTTCTGCGGTCGGCGTCAGCGTCGGGTCGTCGATAACGACGACGAACGGCAATATCACGCTGGACGGCCAGTCCGCGAACAGCCACGGCGTCGACGTCCAGGCCGTGGCGATCAAGACGACGACCGGCACGACGACCATCGTCGGGGAAGCGCTCGCCAGCGGCATCGGTATCAACCTGGCCGAAGGGGCGTCGATCAACAACGACGCCGCGACCACCGCCGGAAATGTGTCGGTGCTCGGCAAGTCGAACACCGGCACCGGCCTGATCTTCCGCGGCGGCACGTTCAAATCCGCCGGGGTCCTGACCCTGAGCGGGATTTCCACCTCGTTCGGCGGCATCTTCCGGTCGTCGAGCAACGCGACGGTGATCTCCGGCGACGGCGGTCTGAAACTCATCGGCCGGGTCGAGAATACGATTTCCTCGGCCGTGGCGGCGAACACCGGGATTTTCCTGGGCGGGACCGGCGCGGTCAGCCTGACGTCGAAGTCCTCCGACACCAGCAAGTCGCCGGTCCTGAGCATCGAAGCGAAGAGCGATTATTCGGGCTTCGTGGTGGGCGACGGCAACGGTGTCGCTGCGCTGACGATCGACGCGGGCAAGGGCGGCCTGACGGTCACGACCACCGGACAGGGCCAGGGCGGATGGGGCTTCCGCGCCCCTGTGGCCGACAGCGGCAGCACGTCCATCACCTCCGCCGGCGCGATCACCTTCGATACCTCCGCATCGATCGATATCGGCGGGACGCTGACGCAGACGGCAGGGTTGGCCTCTTCCATCAAGTCCGCCGGCGCGATCTTCCTGCGTGGCGTGGTGACGACGTCGGGGGCATCCGACCTCACGATCGACGCCAAGGGCCTCGTGCGTGCCGAAGCCAACGTGACCGCCGAAGGCTCGCTGACTGTTACCGGTCCCTTGGGCGTGGACGCCGGCAACGCCGCTTTCACGGCGAAGACAGGCGCTCTGAAGATCACGAGCACGCCGACCACCGGCACCTATGACATCAGCACAGGGGCCCTGAAGGCCGCTACGACGCTGACCGTCACCGGCAAGAAGAATGTGACGACCGGGACCGTCGACGTCACCGGCCCGAGCGGCGGGGCCATTTCGATGACCTCGGACCAGACGCTGTCGACGCAGGCGATCACCACGGCATCCGGTACCGGCGCGATCGACCTGACCGCGGTGAACGACATCACCCTGGCGGCGATCTCGAAGACCGGCACGGGCGCATCGACGCTGACGGTCAAGTCGGAAGGCAGCATTTCGGCACCGGGTGCGATCGCCAGCACCGGCGGGGCGCTGAACGTGCTGTTGAACAGCCGGTACAAGGGCGCCAGCACGGGCTTCGTCAATGTCGGCGGCACCGTGACGACCGCCGGCGGATCGCTGACCGTTCAGGGCAGCACCGGCACCGGTACGGACAAATACGCGACCGATCCGTCCAAGGGGGTTGCGCTCAGCGGCGCCATCTCGACCTCCGGCGGCAATGTGACCGTCTACGGTTCGGGCGGGACCACGACGGGCATCCACCTGACAACGACGATCGACGCCGGCGGTGGCAACATCACCCTGGATGGCGTGTCGAACAGCGGCACGGGCATGAACCTGACGTCCACGTCGATCAAGACGATCAACAGCGGCACGATCACCTTCACCGGTGTGTCGACCAGCGGCACCGGCATCGATTTCCCGCTCGACACGACGATCACCGCGGGCGCGGGCAAGCTGAGCTTCACCGGCACGTCGACGAGCGGCTGGGGCATCGGTCTCTATGGCGGGACGTATAGTTCCAATGGCCTGGTCGAATTCAGCGGCACGTCCACCACGGGCGGCGGCATCCTTCGTAACTCCGCCAATCCGACCAGCATCACCGGCAAGAGCGGGTTGTCGCTGACCGGCAAGGTCACGGGGACGTTGTCGGCGGCGGCGGCGACGTCGTCCAACACCGGTATCTGGTTTGCGGGCAGCGGCGCGGTCGGTCTCAACTCGGTTTCGTCGGATACGTCGATCTCGCCGCTGATGAAGATCACCGCGCAAAGCGATTATCAGGGCTTCATCGTCGGCACCTCGGGCACGCCCAGCGTCACGGGCAACCTGACGATCAATGCGGGCACCGGCGGCCTCACCGTCGATACGACCGGAAGCGGCTGGGGCGGCTGGGGATATCGCACCAACAGCTCGAGCAGCGGTAGCAGCTCGATCACGTCGGCGGGCGCGATCAACTTCACGACCTCGGCATCGATCGAGCACCGGGGGGCGATCATCCAGACGGCAGGGACGGCGTCGAAGATCCAGTCCGACGGCGCCATCTTCCTGCGCGGGACGACGACGACTTCTGGTGCGTCTGACCTGACGGTCGATGCGGCGGGCAGCCTGACGGCGACCGGCGCGATCACCGCACAGGGATCGCTGACGCTCAAGGCACCCAATGGGATCACCGCCGCCGCGCTGACGGCGAAGACCGGCGCGATCGACGTGTCGAGCAAGCGGTCGGGCACAACCTATGATATCTCGACCGGAGCGGTGGCAGCCGCGACGACGGTGACGATCGACGGAGACCTGAATGTCGGCACCGGGACGATCGACGTCACCGGGCCGAACGGCGGCGCCATCACCGTCACGTCGAAGGGGACGCTGTCCACCGACGCGATCACGACCACCAGCAGCGGGGACATCACCCTGTCTTCGGCGGCCGATCTGACGGTCGCGAGCGTTACGAAGACGGCCGCCGGGACGGGCGCGTCCACCCTGAAAGCCACGTCCAACGCGGGCATCTCGTTCGGCGGTGCGGTTACGACGAGTGGTGGTGCGCTGAACGTCACCCTGAAGTCGCGCGCGACCAACGCCGCCATCGGCGGCGTCACGCTGGGCGGTGCGGTCACGACGAAGGGCGGCAACCTGCTGGTTTCGGGCGGTTCCGCCGACGATGACTATGCGATCGGCACCAACACCGGTGTCTCGATCCTCGGTGAAATCTCGACGACCAGCGGCAATGTCACGATCTTCGGCAAGACGGCAGGGACCAACGCCGGCATCGATGTTCGGGCGTTCGTGTTCGGCGGCTCGGGTAACCTGAAGCTCGATGGCAGTTCCACGGGATCGGCGCGGGGCATCAACGTTATCGACAACGGCATCATTTCGACGACCATCGGCGGAAGCACGACGTTGATCGGAAAATCGACAGGCTCCGGTCGTGGAATTGACTTTGGAAAGAACGAAAACATTCTTTCTGGTTCCGGAGGTCTTAGCATTGACGGAACTGCAAACAGTGGCGCCGGGATTTATATACTAGATGGTACCTACTCCTCTTCAGGAAATGTTAGTATATCCGGTACATCTGCGTCTGGATCTGGAATTCTTAGCGATCTGAGTGCGCCTAAATACGACAGCGCAAGAAGTAACTCTGTTTCAAACTCAGATGGATCTGTCGTATTCGTAGATGACTATTACGAATATGACACATCACCGTTGAATGTCTCATCTACGGCTGGTTCGGTTGTATTCAAAGGAAAATCAACATCGTCTGGTTTAGGTATTTCATACCAAGCAGCCGGCGATCTTAAGCTATCTTCAGCCGCTTCAAAGTCGGCTACCATTGAGGCGTTTTCCTCAGCTGTCGCCATGAGCGTCGGGCAAGCTGGCTATACCACAACTGAAGCAACAAGTTCGATAGGCGTCATTAACAGCAAAAGTAAGCACTATGATAATTCGGCGCCAGCCATAAGAATATCAGGTGGAAGCGAAGGCGTATCCGTAAATATACAGTCAGCAAACGGGGTATCACAAGAAACATTCGAGGGAATAAAGAGCAGGGGGGCTAATACCACATACAGAACCGACAACAACGGCACTCCGACATCGTCGTCTACCATGGTCGACACGGGATATCTTGTGATATCCTCGGGCGGTCCAACCAATGTAAAATCGACGGGGCCCATCAATATTGCCGGATCTATTTCAGTTAGCAATGGCGGAAATCTGGCTATATCGGCGCCTATTGCCGATCTTAGTAGATTGCCAATTACGGTCACCGGTGCCGGTGCTTCGACCATCACCGTCGCTGGCGCATGGGCGAGCGGTACGATCTCGACCGACGGCAATCTGACGGCAACGGCGCAGTCGTTGTCGACCGGATCGCTGCCGACGTGGCTGACGCAGACCGGCGCAGGCGTGATGAGCGTCGGCACGACCAACGATCTCACGTTGATCAGCAATGTCGCGAAGACGGGCAGCGGCACGGCGTCGCTGACGCTGAAATCGGTGGGCAATGTGACAGTGAATAGCGGGGCGTCGCTCACGGCGACGACCGGCAAGATGAATGTCACGCTCAACAGCCGCAGCACGGGGGCGGCCAATGGCGCGATCACGGCCAATGGTACGATCACGACCAACGGCGGCTCGGTCAGCCTGGTCGGCGGGATCGATGGCGTCGGGAACGCCGTCAGCGTCAATGGCAGTGGCGTCACGCTCGCCAACAATCTGTCGACGCTGGGCGGCGACATCACAGTCCGTGGCACCAGCACTAACGCGGTCGGCTATGCACTGGCTACCCAACTCAATGCCGGTGGCGGCAATATCAAGGTCGAGTCGGTCTCGGGTGGCTCGTCGAACGGTCTCGATGTGACCACGTCCGCCGTTCAGACGAGCGGCACGGGCACGATCAGCCTGACCGGTGAAGCAAAGGGTAGCGGTCGTGGCCTGAATCTGGCCAGTGGCCTGACGCTCAACGGCGGCGGCGACGTGACGTTGTCTGGCACGGCGGTCAGCAGCTATGGCACCGCCATCGCGGGTGCGACGGTGACGGCCGGCGGCAATTTGTTGGTCAACGGCACGTCGACCACCGGCGTCGGAATCTGGCGCAACAGCTCAAACGCGACCAGCCTGACCGCGACGGGCACGCTGAAGCTCGACGGCAAGAGCACCAGTGCGTCGTCCAGCCTTCAGGGCATTCTGGCGGACGGCAGCGGTGCGTTCAACCTGAAGACGACCAATGGTCTGATGACCATCAACGGCGAAGGCGGTGCGCTGGCGGGCGGGTCCAGCTATACCGCCGCCGCGATCGAATTCGGCAATTCCTCGACCCCGTCGACCCTGAAGATCGAGGCGGGCACCGGTGGCCTGACCTTCACCGGAACGTCGGCGGCGACGGCGACCAACTTCATCGATGGGTATGGAACGGCGGCCACGATCACGTCGGGCGGCGCGATCACCGTGACGGGCGACAAGACCGTCTATCTGCGCGCGGGGACGACCCAGTCGGGCGCGGGCGCGAGCAAGATCACGTCGTCGGCAGGCGACATCCGGTGGGGCGCCATTGCCCAGAACGCCGCGGGCGGTCTGACGATCAAATCGGACGTCGGTTCCGTCACGCTCGCGGACGGTGAGGTCAAGGCGAACGGTACGCTCGACGTCACGGCGGGCGGTGGCTTCATCTCGACCGCCGCGCTGACCGCGAGCGACAAGCTTACGGTGACCGCAAAGACGGGCGCTACGACCGGTGCCGTCAAGGAGACGGGGGCCGGCGCCATCTCGCTCACCGCGGGGGGCGCGCTCATCACAGGTGCGATCAGCACGGATGGTGCCGGGAATATCGACCTGGCCGCCGGTGCCGATCTTACGACCGCACAGGTCACCAAATCCGCGCTGGCGACCGGCGCTTCGACGCTGACGATCAAGTCGGCGGGGAGCATCACGACCGGCGGCACGATCACCAGCAACGGCGGTGCGCTCAATACGACGTTCAACAGCCGCAGTGCCGATGCCGCCACGGGCACCGTCACCATCTCCAATGCGGTGACGACGGCCGGGGGGGCGATCACTATTCGCGGCGGCTCCGCCGCGCTCGCGGGCACGGGCGTCCCGACCGCGAACTACACCGATTTCGTCAGTGCGCTCAGCGCTACCGGAACGGGCGTGCAACTCGTCGGTAGCCCGTTGAACGCGGGCGGCGGCAACATCGTAATTCGGGCCTACGCGACCGGCGATGCCCTCAGCCTCGGCGCGGGCCAGACGATCGAGACGACGGGGTCAGGTACGCTCTCGATCTATGCGGCTGGCACGACCGGCGGCATCAAGAACCTGGGTGGCACGTTCAGGACGGTCAATGGCGATCTGACACTCTATGGCGCAGCGCGATCGAGCGGCAGCGGCGTTCTTCTGGGCAGCGGTGCAGCCCTGAAGACGACCAAGGGCAGTGTCTCCATATCCGGAAGCGCGCTGGGCGCGTCCGTGACCGGCAGCAGCGGCGTGACCATTTCGGGCGGTGCTGAAATCAGCGACCTCGCTGGGAATACGAATGATATTGGCGTGCTTGGCGTCAGCGGTACGGGCGCATCCGGCTACGGCGTCAGCATCGATGGCGGTGCCATCAAGGCAGTGACGACCGGGACCATTACCGTCAACGGCACTGCTGCGGGCAGCGCTTCGACCACGCATGGCGTGTATCTGAACGGTACCGGCACGTCCGTGCCGATCTCGATGCAGGGCAGCGGCGCCATCAAGGTGATCGGCGCCGCGAACGGGGCCGGGTACGGGATCTTCCAGGGCAATAGCGGGGCCGCCGTCATCGGCGGTGACTCGATGACCGGGCAGATCACGCTCAAGTCGTCGAAGATGATGTTGAACGGCACCGGCGGCGCGCTGTTGCCCAAGACGACCGGAAAGCTCCTGTTCGCGGCGCTCGATAACGGGGCGCTGACCATCGACGGCAATGTGCTCGCCTCGATCATCACTGCCAATGATCTGCGTTATGGCGGGAATGGTGCGAGCAAATATGCGACGCTCCAGTTCGGCGATGAGAACACCACGTCGCTGAACTTCAACTCCGTCAGCGGATACAACAATATCGCCCGCACGGTGGCGTTCGGCGCGGCGCAGAATGTCGCGTTCGGCGATGGCGGTGCGGGGCCGCTGACGATCCAGGGTATCTCGCTCGTCAGCGCGACCTCCACCAGCAACGCGTCGATCACCCAGACGGTCGACCTCATCACGAACAAGCTGACCGGTACGGCCGGTAACGTGCTTCTCACGCGGCTAGGGAACCAGATTGCCGAAGTCGGTAATCTGAAGGCCACCGGCAATATGATCGTGACCAGCGGCACGGCGATGTCGGTGAGCGGGGATAACAGCATGGCGACGGGCGTCCTGCGTTCGCTCGCCAATCTGACGCTGGCCTCGGGCGCCAAGGTCGCGGCGTCCGGCGTCGACTCGGTTGCGCCGCTCCAGCTCGTAACGGGCACCCGCTTCATCAACAATTCGACGTCCGACGCGCTTTCGACCCCGCAGGGTCGCTGGCTCGTCTGGTCGCAGGATCCGAGCAACGACACGACGGGGAGCCTGCCTTATTCGTTCATCCAGTATAGCGCGGGCTACACGCTGAGCCGACCGGCCGGTTCGGGCAACGGTCTGCTCTATGCCATGGCGCCGCTGGTGACGGTGACGCTGACCGGTACCTACAGCCGGGAATATGATGCGACCGACACCGCCAATCTCGGGCAGGCCAATTATTCGTTCTCCGGCTTGCTGAACGGCGACACCGCGACCGCCTTCTCGATCGCGCGCTTCGACACCAAGAATGCGGGCACCGGCAAGACGATCACCGCGGACGATCTGTCGCTCGTCACGCGCAACAATGGCGTCCGCATCTACGGGTATCAGCTCGCCAATACGAGCGCCACGGCCACGATCGGGACGATCACGCAGAAGGCGCTGAACGTCAATTTCGGTGGGACCGTCAGCAAGATCTATGACGGCGGCGCTACCGCGACCACGACGGCAGCCAATTTCCAGGTGAACGGCGTCATCGGCAGCGACGCCGTGACGCTTAACCGCGGCACGGCGACCTATGCCGACAAAAATGCGGGGTTCGGCAAGACGGTGAACGTCACCGGCCTGTCGCTGAGCGGCGCGGATGCGGGCAATTACTCCGTCGCGTCCACGACGTCGGCGCTGAACGGTGTCATCACCGCCAAGGCGCTGACTGCGGGTTACTCCGGCAGTATCAACAGGACGTATGACGGTACGCTCACCGCCATTATGAGCGCGAGCAGCATCACGCTGGCAGGCGTGGTTGACGGCGATCTCGTCGGCGTCGGTTCAAGGCCGTTCGCGAGGTATGACTCCAAGACGGTCGGCACCGGCAAGACGGTGATCATCGACGGCATCACCCTGGTGGGAACGAACGCCGCAAATTATACCGTGGCGAATTCGCTGACGCTGAACACTGGTGTCATCACAGTGAAGTGGTTGCCGCTGGGCCTGACCGGTACGGTGTCTAAGGTCTATGACGGGTCGGCGACGGCGAGCCTTTCGGCCGCGAACTACAGCCTTTCGGGGATCATCGGCAGCGATGCCGTGACCTTGGGCACGGGATCGGCATCGTACAATGACAAGAACGCCGCTGTCGGCAAGATCGTCACCGCGACAGGTCTGTCCCTGAGCGGTGCAGACGCAGCCAACTATTCGATCGGCTCCAGCGTGTCGGGCAACATCGGCACGATCACGGCCAAGACGCTGACCGCCAGCCTGGTCAACCTGACCAAGACCTATGACGGAAACGCGACGGCGACCCTGGGGACGACCGACATCTCGCTGTCCGGCAAGATCGGCAGCGACAATGTGACCCTGGGCAGCGGCGCGACCGCGGCCTATGTCGACAAGAATGCCGGCACCGGCAAGGCGGTGACGGTCAGGGGCCTCAGCCTGGCGGGTAACGACGCGACGAACTACGCGCTGGCGGCGACGACGCTTACGGGCACGGGCGCGATCACGGCGAAGGCCCTGTCGCTCTCGCTGACCGGCAGCGTCAGCAAGACCTATGACGGCACGACGACGGCCGCGCTGACGTCCGCCAACTATGCACTGTCGGGCGTGGTGGGTAGCGATGCTGCGACCCTGGTGGCGGCGACCGCGGCCTTCAACAACAAGAACGTCGGTAACAACAAGGCGATCAAGGTTTCCGGCGTCTCGCTGACCGGGGCGGACGCAAGCAACTACACGCTGGCGACGACGGTATCGGGCAATATCGGAACGATCACCCGCAAGGAGTTGAAGCTGACCCCGGTCACGGACGAGAAGGTCTATGACGGGACCAACAGTTCGTCGAAAACGGTGCTGGCGAATGGTCTCGTCGCGGGCGATACCTTCTCCGCCACCCAGATTTTCGACACCCGCGATGCGGGCGCGCGCAAGCTGAGCGTGTCGGGGTATAATATTTTCGACACCTTCGGCGGCGGCAACTATACCGTCAGCTTCGGCGACTCCGTCGACGGGTCGATCACGCAACGCGCCATTACCGCGACGGCCAATGCGAACAACAAGGTCTATGACGGCGGGAAGACCGCTGCCGGATCGATCACGCTGCATGATGTTGTCGACGGCGACTTCGTCGAGGGAAGCGGCGGCACGCTCGCCTTCCTCGACAAGAATGCGGGTGTGGGCAAGGCGGTGACGGCCAGCGGCTGGTCGCTGTCGGGCAGCGATGCGCTCAACTACACGCTGGGAAACGGTGTCGAACGGCGTCGCCAACATCACCAAGGCGGCGCTGTCGCTGACGGCCGCTGCCGACAGCAAGATCTACGACGGCACGACCACGTCGGGCGGTACCGTCACGGCGACGGGCCTGGTGTCGACCGATACCCTGACCTCGGCCACGCAGGCGTTCGCCAGCAAGGACGCCGGGACGCGTGCGCTGAAGGTCGCGAACTACGCGATCGACGACGGCAATGGCGGCGGCAACTATCTGGTCACGCTGGTCGACGCCAGCGGCACCATCTCGCGCAGGGACCTGACGGGCGAACTGACCGGCACGGTCAGCAAGATCTACGACGGTACCGACACCGCGACGGTCAGCGGATCGAACCTCACCGGCGTCGTTCGTGGCGATCTCGTCACGCTGTCGAGCACCAGCGCCACCTATGCCGACAAGAATGCCGGCACGAACAAGACGGTGACCCTGTCGGGCATGAGCCTGACCGGGACCGACGCCGACAATTACAGCCTTCTTTCGAATTCGACCTCGGCCGATATCGGCGCGATCATCGCGCGCACGGTCACAGTCGGAGTCTCGGGGCGCGGCGCCAAGACCTATGATCGCACGGCGACGCTCGGCACCAGCCAGTTGGGAACGCTGACCTTCACGGCGGCGGACGGCGATTCCGTTACCCATGACATGTTGCTGGCCGATGGCGTATCGCTCCTCACCTCGGGCGTCACGGGCACGCTGGCGGATCGGAACGCGGGGACGGCCAAGGGCGTCACGTTGACCGGGTATACGCTGTCGAACAATGGCGCGGGCAATTACGTTCTCGCGTCGAACACGGTGGCGGGCCTGGCCGATGTCTCCCGCGCGGCGCTGACGCTGACGGCGGCGAACGACAGCAAGACCTATGACGGCACGACCACGTCGGGCGGCAGCGTCGGCATCGCCGGCCTGATCACCGGCGACAGCGTGACTGCGCTCCAGCGCTTCGCCAACAAGGACGCCGGTTCGCGTGCGACGGTCGTCGACA